>CABRFA010000003.1 GCA_902470065.1 uncultured Collinsella sp. | reverse complement strand
ACACTCTTGCGCGTATGCGACCGAAAGCATTATCCCGAGATACCTAGCATATTTAATCAGGGCTGCCAGTGGCGGCGTGAGGGTAATCTAGAGGCGACGGTTCTGCCCGCTGCCGTCCCGTGCTGATTCTGGCTTGCGAGGCGATTCTGCTATCCTGCGAGTTGAAAAGGTTCCATCCCGGCGACAAGAGCTCTCCTGCTCTTCCGCGAACAGCGGATAGCCGGGGCGGTCGTTTGTTAGTAGTACTTTTTGAACGATAAAGTTACCGTGATAATCAAGCGCTTGGCTGCCGTTGCCTAAGCAGTCTTGTCATATCGTTGCCGCAGTCCCCGGCGCAGTGCGCAGCTCCTGCCGAATCTTCCGAAAGCGTTCCGGGACTTCGGCAAGCTCCATCTTCTGCGGGGCATCGACCGTACCCGCTTCCTTCGCCGTTTCGTAATACCAGCACTTGTAATCCACCATCTCCATGGTGTGCTGCAATTCCGCCATCTGCTGTTTCAGAACTTCTTGTTGGCGCCGGAACATGGCAAGGCGCAAATCGATGGTGTCGTCTCCTTGCAGCGCCATCTCGATGTACTGCCGGATGTCCTTGATGGACATCCCGGCTTTCTTCATGCAGCCGATCACCTGCAGCCATTCGATATCCGATTCCCGGAACATGCGAATGCCACCGGAGGAGCGCTCCACGAAGGGCAGCAGCCCCTCCTTGTCGTAGTAGCGCAAGGTGGACGCCGCAACCCCCAGTAGCTTCGCCATTTCCCCCACCGTATAGACCATCTGAAAACCCCTCCGAATTATTCCAGAATCCCCTTGACTTAAAGTTAACTTTAAGTTCTAGGATGCACATGAAGTTCAAAGGAAGCATGCTTCCAAACAGAATGCTTGTCAATCATAAGGAGGGGAATCGAACGTGAACAGGCCGTATGTTTTCTGCCACATGATGTGCGCTTTGGACGGAAAGATCATGGGCGGTTACATGGGAACGCCGCAGGGCAGAGCGGCGGGCGATGCGTTCTACGACATCGCCTTCGGGAAAGAGCCCTTTTACCATCACCAGGGCTGGCTGTCCGGCAGGGTGACAACGGACGACAACTTCACCTTCTACAGGAAGCCGGATCTGGACGAAGATGCGCCGGCCGTTCCGGCAGGTGATTTCATCGCGCAACCGGACTTCGGAATGTTCTATGTCTCCGTGGACCCCCACGGCAAGCTGGGGTGGAAAAGCAGCACCCTGCGCTATGTGGATACCACCGCCCATGTCGTCGAGGTGCTGACAGAACAGGTCGGCAACGCCTACAGGGCATTTTTGAGAAAGCTGGGAATCTCGTACATCATCGCGGGAGAAACGGAGCTGGATCACGGTCTGGCCCTTTCCAAGCTGAAAGAAGAATTCAACATCGAGACCCTGATGCTGGGCGGTGGCGGCGTGCTGAACTGGTCGTTCCTGCAAGCGGGGATGTGCGATGAGATCAGCATCGTGTTGGCGGCGGCAGCAGACGGGAGCCCGGATACGCCGCCGGTTTTCCGAGCCGCAGAAGGCATTTCGGAGAGCAAGGCCCTTGGCTTCACGCTGAAAGAGACGAAGGCCATGGACGGCGGGGCGGTCTGGCTGCGCTATGGCGTGAATCGATGATTCTTAGCAGGAGGTTTTAATTATGAGGTATGAACGAAAAGAGCAGTTCGAGAAGGTCAACGCATTCGGCACGGGAACGGCGAACACCGCCTATGCCCAGTATTTCACCGGCGATTCGTTCCTGAATCCGCTGACCGATCCGGAAGGCGGCCTGTTCGCCGCCAACGTGACCTTCGAGCCGGGATGCCGCAACAACTGGCATATCCACCACGCGGACAAAGGGGGCGGTCAGCTCCTACTCTGTACGGCTGGCGAGGGCTGGTACCAGGAGGAAGGCAAGGCCGCCGTCAGCCTGCACGAGGGCTCCGTCGTGATGATCCCCGCCAACGTCAAGCACTGGCACGGAGCGAAGAAGGACAGCTGGTTCAGCCATATCGCCGTGGAGGTTCCCGGCGAGAATTGCGAGAACGAGTGGTGCGAGCCGGTATCCCATGAAGAGTACGCAAGGCTGTAGGGAGGAACGAGACATGGCAGTCAAGCAGACGGCAGGCAGAGATGCCCTGGGCGAATTCGCCCCGAAATTCGCGGAACTGAACGATGACGTGCTCTTCGGAGAGGTCTGGAGCCGAGAGGAGCAGCTCAGCCTCCGCGACCGCTCCCTCGTGACCGTCGTCGCGCTGATGGCTCAGGGGCTTACCGATGAGAGCTTCCGCTATCACCTGACGGCGGCAAAGAAGAACGGTATTACAAAAGAAGAAATCGCGGAGGTCGTGACCCATGCAGCCTTCTACTGCGGCTGGCCCAAGGCGTGGGCGGTTTTCCGCATGGCAAAGGATGTCTGGGGCGAGGAGTAGAACGATGATCTTGAATGAAACCTACCCGTTGGCAAACGGAGTTCAGGTTCCCAAGCTGGGACTGGGCACCTGGTTCATCGACGATGCCGAGGCGGCGGAAGCCGTTCGCGAGGCGGTAAAGCTGGGCTATCGCCTGATCGACACCGCACAGGCCTACGGAAACGAACGCGGCGTCGGCGAGGGCGTGCGCACCTGCGGCGTTCGCCGGGAAGAGCTTTTCGTCGCCAGCAAGATCGCGGCAGAGCTGAAGACCTACGAGGATGCGGCGAAGTCCATCGATGAGACGCTGGAGAGGATGGGGCTCGGCTACCTCGACCAGATGATCATCCACTCTCCCCAGCCGTGGAGCGAGTTCCGTGTGGAGAAGCGCTATTTCGAGGAGAACAAGGAGGTCTGGCGTGCGTTGGAGGATGCGCAGGCGGCGGGCAAGGTCAAGGTAATCGGTGTGTCCAACTTCCTGCAAGATGACCTCGAGAACCTCCTGGGCTCTTGCCGCGTGATGCCCATGGTCAATCAGATCCTCCTGCACATCACCAACACCGATTCGGCATTGGTGGACTTCTGCAAAGCACAGGGCATTCAGGTGGAGGCATACTCTCCCATCGCCCACGGCGAGGCGCTGAAGAATCCGGCGATCGTTAAGATAGCAGAGAAGTACGGCGTATCTGCCGCCCAGCTCTGCATCCGCTATGTCCTTCAGCTTGGAGCCGTCGCGCTTCCCAAGACGGCAGATCCCGCCCACATGGAAAGCAACGCAGACGTGGATTTCGCGATCTCCGAGGAAGACATGGAAACTCTCAAGAACATGGAGCGCATCGCCAACTATGGTGAATTCAGCGCATTTCCCGTGTTCAGCGGAAAGCCTCTTGCATGAGGAGAAGGCGTGAAATGAAAACCTTGATTCTGTACTACTCCTACGGAGGCAACACGAAGCGCATCGCCGAGATGATCCAGAGGGAAATCGGCGGGGATATTGCTCGTATGGATACGGTTGTTCCCTACGATGGCGATTATGATGAAGTCGTCAATCAAGGGCAGCGTGAGATTGCCGAGGGTTATTGCCCTGAACTGAAGCCGCTGCACATTGGCTGGAGAGATTACGACACCATCATCCTGGGTTCTCCTGTCTGGTGGTACACCTTTGCGCCCGCCATGCGCAGTTTCCTGGAGCAGGCTGACCTGACCGGGAAGACCGTGTATCCGTTTGCCACCAATGGCGGCTGGCTGGGACACGCGCTGAAGGACTTTGAGGAAGCCTGCAAAGGCGCAATCGTGAAGCCGGGCCTCGATGTGCGGTTCGATGAATCCACGCTCCGTACTTCTGAGAAAGATATTCAGGCATGGATTAATACAATCCGCAGATAATCGATCTGAAGCTTTCGGCATCCGCCACAGAACTGGCAAGGGTTTGGGACAATCCCAAAAATGCAAACAGAGCGTTCCGACTTCCCGACGGAACGCTCTTCGCTCTCTTCGTGCCCTTTTTCCTCGCCTTCAACGGGTGACCCGGGAGCTGGGGCTGGCAGTCGCCTATCTGCTCTTCGTTCACAACGTCCAGGGAAATCTCGCGGTCAACCGCCTGCTCGGTTGGAGGCGAGGGCCCGGGTTCGCCCACGCCCAGGAGCTGCTCAGTGCCTATTCCGAAGGGGGGCATGCGGGCGGTATCGGCCCGTCACGATTCCCGTAGTTGATCTTGACTGTGGACTCCTTACAAGTCTTGCTCGAGATCGAGCGGAGACTGGGCCCTGCCGAATCGGAGCTATGGCGACCAAAAATGTTGCCAGAAGACGCCGTCGACACTGTTTGCGATGGGGTAGAGCTCGATGGCGGTTCGGCACAGTCTGTTTCGACGGTTTCGCGGGGCGTTGATGGCGTGAAGGCGGCCGTTGGAAAGAAACTCATTTCCGTGGGGAAGAAACTTCTCGGTGAGTAAAGCTCATCGGAGCGGGGATAGAGCTTTGTCTGCGGGGTACGAAATGCTGGCTAGCGGTTGCGACGCCTTGTTGCGGAAATGCCAACTGCCGCGACTGCACCACCGGCAACACTCAGGGCGGATGCCATCGCACTGTTGTCGCCCGTCGCGGGTAGGGTGGTCCCGGCTGGTTTAACCGCCGCTACTGCCTTGGTGGAAACGGGATTTGCCGTGGGCTTTTTTGCTTTGGGCTGCGGTGTGGGCTCGGGCTTGGTTTCCGGTTCGGGTTTGGAACCGCTCGTATCGGTTGCAATCAAGTGCACGTCACTGTCGAAGATGTAACGGATGTAGTAATCGTGCCGCGTCTCGTGCATAATCCCTTGCCCGCTGTCGAAGTCACGGTCAACGTGTGTGCCAAGGTGGGCTGAGCTGTTGAGGTTCAGCCTGTAAGGGATTTGGTCGTCGGCGTAACTGCCTGTAAAGACTACGGTTGCTCTAACGTGATTGTCGATCATGGTCAGGGCAATAGAGACGCTGGCCTCTTTGGGGTTCTCGGTTTTTATAAGGCTTTCGGTATCGGTGTCGATTTTGAAGAGAAGGACGGTGTCGTTAAGCCCGTAGATGAAGTCCTCGGGTTTGTCGGAGAAATCGTATACAAACGCCTCATTCTGGACCAACATGAAGGCAGGAGGGAGCTCCAGGTCATAGTTATGGTCGACAACGGTGGCAGCTGTGAAGTTGCCGTCCGTGTTGGCTTCGCTGCGGGTAATGGGTGCTGCGACATCGGGTTCGGGCATTTCGGTCGCCAGTGCTGCGCAGGGTAGCAAAAGCTGCCCAGCCATAAGAATGCTTACTCCGAAGGCGACGACTCTGGCGCCTACATGAAGCCTGACGTTGCGGATAGACAGACCAGTGCGTTTGTTATGGGTTTGCGGTGCAACATGCTGTCCATACATAAGGCGCTCCTTGTTCGTAGGCCGGTTTCCGTGGATCTATATTGCGCCTGCCCGATTCGGTCAGGATCATACACGCGAACGCTCACGCGAGCAGGAGAAAGCTCTAGTTAATTTTCCCACAGTCGACACTTTGCGGCCAACGATTTGCTGTTCAATTCTCGGAGAGGGAATCAAGGTGGCCGAGGAGTTATCAGGCAATGAGATTGTGTCTAGAGAGCACGAACAAGAGATGCGATCTGCAGACGACTGAATAGCTCCATCTGTTTTGGTTACAACGAAATGTGTGCCGCGCGCCTGCGGCATGAAGGAGGGAGATTTCTATGAATATCGTTGTATTGAGTGGTAGCCCGCGCAAGGGCGCCAATACCGACACCATGGTCGAGGCGTTTGCCGAGACCGCGCGCGAGGCCGGCCATACAGTCGAAGTCGTTCGCGTTGCCAGCAAGAAGATCGCTGGTTGTCTGGGATGCCAGTACTGCTTTACCCATGAGGGCACCTGTGTGCAGAAGGATGACATGGCCGACGTGATCGAGTCGCTGAAAGGCGCCGATATGGTTGTCTTCGCTTCGCCTATCTACTGGTTTGATATCACCGCGCAGGAGAAGGCCGCCATCGACCGCCTGTACGCCTTCGGTGCTACGGGCTTCCCGTTCACCAAGACGGCCCTTTTGCTCGATAGCCACAGCGAGGGCGTCTATGATGCGGCGATCGCTATGTACAAGTCAACCTGCGCGTACTGCAAGTGGGAGGACCAGGGCATTGTCGCCATCAGCGGTATGACCGAGCGCGACAGCATGGCATCGTCGCCCAAGTTGGAAGAGGTGCGAGAGCTCGCTCGCAAGTTGGCCTAAGGGCAAGAAGAACGCATGGCAATCGGTGTTGGTGGAAATGCTTGCTGTCCTTACCGAGAGGATTACTGATTGCCATGCGTTGATGTCCTTATGGACAATCTCCGCGTGCTAGGAGACTTTCTCGCTCAGGAACTCCCTGAATGCGGGGATGTCAAAGCCAACGAGACCACGCCCACGTTCCCCGATGACGCCGTCCTCGAGAAGGCGGCGTTTGTATTGGCTTGCGTAGTTGCTGGCGACGCCCATGCGTTTGGCTATCTCCGAGACCCTGCTGGGGCCAGAATCGGGCAGCATCGCGAGTAAAAACTCAATGTCTTTATCGGAAAGCTCTCGATAGGTCGTTTCGAGAATGCGATCACGCAGCTCCATGCGTGCGAGTAGGGAACCCTGCTGGACATCGGATGCACTGATTTGGGGCGAGTTCTCCGAAACATCCCAAGTGCGATATCCGACGAGCTGCATCATGTAGGGGAATCCGTCGACGGCCTTCACAGCATTCTCGAGCGCTTCTGGTGTGATTGAACGTCCTCCGGCCTCAACGGTTTTGCGAAACGCGTTTGCAATTTCAACGTCAGTGATTCGTCCTAACTGATGATATTGGGAACGCCTGAGGAACGAGACGGAATCGTTACGCAGCAACGCCGATACTTTGTAGGGCAGTCCTGCCATGAGTAGGGCAACTTTTTTACCTTCGCGTACAAAGTGCTGGTAAACAGAGGCAAATTGAAGCATTTCTTCGAGATCGACGGTGACTTCATCGATGGTAATGAGAAGTCCGATGTCATGTTTTTCGAGTTGCTTAAAGATGCCATTCATGCGTGTGCGCCAGTTGCCCTGGACCTCTTGAGCATATGTCCAATCGATGCCCACTGGACCAATTTGAACGCCGTTTATGCGCGCATGAGGCTGTGAGAGGTAGCTATCTGCGGCTTCTTTGGTTCGCTCGATAATATCTTCGAGCATGCCTGGCATGGCGGAGACATTTGCTGCGATCCAACCGTGTTCAAGCGCCGTTTCTGAAAGGAGCGAGAGAAGCGCCGTCTTGCCCGTTCCCCTTGCGCCCGTAAAAATGGTCGACAGGTTGGGATCTCCCGGGCCGTTGATAAAGCCACGGTTGATGTCACGCAGAATATGCTCGCGACCCGCTAGAAAGGGAGGGACGCTTCCGAACGTCGGGGTAAAGGGGTTCTTGCTGTACTCCATGGTGACTCCTTTGCAAGTTTTGCTAATTTTTGCAAGTTTTGCTAATTTTTGCAAGTTTTGCTAACAGCTGACCAAAGGGCATCGAAGCAGTGACGCTGACATTTTTTACGCAGAAAAATAAGCAGAAATCAATTTATCTGCGTTAAAAAATAGTTGAGAAGAAAAACGACGAGTCCCGGGCGCAGTGCCGTTGCGTTCCGGGCCTCGTCGCTTTGAGAAGTATCTAACGGTCTCGTTGCCGTGGCACCTAGTCAAACAGGCTCGGCATGTCGTTTTCCTTCATGAGGGCACCGGCAGAAGGCAGGCTCTGTGCGGTGAACTTCTCGGCCGAGACGCCGGCGCCAAGAATCTCCTCGGTTGTGCCGACGGTGGTGACCGAGCGGCCCTTCTTGGCCGTAAAGGCTTGGACGCCCTGCGTGTTGGTTGTCGTCTTGGTCTTGAGTAGCGACGTGTTGAAGTTCATCAAGCGATAGTCGCTCGAGACCAGCGCGATGTCGCGATCTTCCTTGAGCACCTGTGCATACAGCAGTTTGCTGCCGCCGTAGATGGCGTTCTTGAGGCGCTTGCGGTTGGTCTTGGTGACGTATCCAGAAAGCGCGACGCGCACCACGCGGCCGTTCTCAAAGACGAACAGCACGTCGGCCTTGTAGTCCTCGGGGTCGATGACCCAGATGACGCTCTCGTCGGGTTCCATCTCGAGGTCGGTGGGCAGATACGAGCCCAGCTGGGCCGACTTGGTGTCCTCAAACGCCGCAACCTTGCACTTGTATACCTGGCTCTTGTTGGTAAAGACCAGCAGCTCGTGGGTGTTGGAGGACGGAAACTCGATAAAGGGTTTGTCGCCGTCTTTGTACTTGAGCGTAGTGGCCTTCTTGAGCACGCGGTCCGTCATCTTCTTAAGGTAGCCATCGCGCGAAAGCATGATGGTAACCGGGTACTCCTCGACCTCGGGCTCCAAGCTTACCTCGATAACCTCGTGGGGCTCGATCCTGCCCGTGCGGCGCGGCATCACGTACTTCTTGTTGACCGCGGCCAGCTCGTCGCTGATGACCTTCTTGATGTTCTCCTCGCTGGAGAGGATCTCCTCAAGCTCGGCAATCTCGCCCTCAAGCTTTGCAATGTCCTTGGTGCGGTTGAGGATGTACTCCTCGTTGATGTTGCGGAGCTTGAGCTCGGCAACAAACTCGGCCTGGGTCTCGTCGATGTCGAAGCCGCGCATAAGGTTGGGCACGACCTCGGCCTCGAGCTTGGTGCCACGGATGATGGCGATCGCCTTGTCGATGTCGAGCAGGATCGCCTCGAGGCCGTGCAGCAGGTGCAGGCGCTCGGACTTTTTTCCCAGGTCAAAGTTAATGCGGCGACGCGTGGACTCAATACGCCACTTGACCCACTCGTGCAGGATCTGACGCACGCCCATAACGCGAGGGTAACCATCGACCAACACGTTGAAGTTGCACGAGAACGAATCCTGCAGCGTGGTCAAGCGATAGAGCTTGGCCATGAGCTTGTCGGGGTCGACGCCGCGCTTAAGGTCGATGGCGATGCGCAGGCCCGAAAGGTCGGTCTCGTCGCGGATGTCGGCGATCTCTTTGACCTTGCCCTCCTTGGAGAGCTTGACGATGCGCTCGATGATGACATCGGTCTTAGTGGTGTAGGGAATCTCGTAGACCTCGATGATGCGCTCTTCGGGAATCCAGCGCCAGCGGGAGCGGATCTGGAAGCTGCCAAGGCCGGTCTCGATAATCTTTTCCATCTCCTCGCGGCGGTAGATGATCTCGCCGCCGGTCGAGAAGTCGGGCATGGGCATGTATTCGAGCAGGTCGCAGTCGGGGTCCTGCAGGTAGTGCATTGTGGCAGTGCAGACCTCGTTGAGGTTGAAGCCGCAGATGTCGGACGCCATGGCGACACCGATGCCCTTGTTGGCTGAGACGAGGATATTGGGGAACGTGGTGGGCAGCAGGCGTGGCTCCTTCATGGCGCCGTCGTAGCTGTCGACGAAGTCGACCGGGTCCTTGTCGATGTCCTTGAAGATCTCGGCGCTGATGGGGGAGAGCTTGGCCTCGGTATAACGCGAGGCAGCGTAGCTCAGGTCGCCCGAATAGTACTTACCAAAGTTGCCCTTCGACTCCACGAAGGGCGCAAGCAGCGCTTCGTTGCCCGTCGCCAGGCGCACCATCGTCTCGTAGATGGCGGCGTCGCCGTGCGGGTTGAGCTTCATGGTCTGGCCCACGATGTTGGCGCTCTTCTGGCGCTCGCCCTTGAGCAGACCCATCTTGTACATGGTGTAGAGCAGCTTGCGGTGCGACGGCTTAAAGCCGTCAATCTCGGGGAACGCACGCGAGACGTTGACGCTCATGGCATAGGGCATGTAGTTGACTTCGAGCGTCTGCGTGATCGGCTGGTCGGTGACCTCGGAGTGCAGGCCGATAACGTTCTCGGCGTTGACCTGCTTTTTCTTTGGCTGGTTCTTCGTCTTCTTCTTTGTCACGATTTCCTCTTGAACTTCTTATGGGCCGTCGTTATCGATTTGCTGCTACTGCAGGTCCAGCTGGTCCAGGTATTCCTTGCCGTGCTCGGAGATATGGCGCTTGCGGCCCGCCTCGTCGTTGCCCAGCAACAGATTGAACATGGTCTCCATCTTGGTGACGTCCTCGGGCTCCACCTTGATCAGGCGACGCGTCTCGGGGTTCATGGTGGTGAGCCACATCATGTCCGGGTCGTTCTCACCAAGACCCTTGGAGCGGTTGATGGAGCACTTTTGGTCGCCAATCTCCTTGAGGATGCCGTTCTTCTCGAGCTCGGTGTAGGCAAAGTAGGTCTTCTCTTTGCAGTTGATCTCGTAGAGCGGCGACTCGGCGATATACACGTAACCTTCGTCGATAAGCGTGGGCACCAGGCGGTAAAGCATGGTGAGCACGAGCGTGCGGATGTGGTAACCGTCGACGTCGGCGTCCGTACAGATGATGACCTTGTTCCAGTTGAGGTTGTCCAGGTCGAAGGCGCCAAGGTTCTTGATGCGCTTGTCTTTGATCTCCACGCCGCAGCCCAGCACGCGCATGAGGTCCATGATGATGTCGGACTTAAAGATGCGTGGATAGTCCTCCTTTAGGCAGTTGAGGATTTTGCCACGGACGGGCATAACGCCCTGGAACTCGGCATCGCGCGAGGTACGAATGGCGCCTGCTGCCGAGTCGCCCTCTACGATGTAGATCTCGCGGCGGCTCTTGTCCTTGGAGCGGCAGTCGATGAACTTCTGCACGCGGTTGGCCATGTCGGTCTTCTGCTGCAGGTTGGTCTTGATGCTCTGACGCGTCTTCTCGGCGTTCTCGCGCGAGCGCTTGTTGATGAGCACCTGCTCCATGATCTTGTTGGCGGCGTCTTTGTTCTCGATCAGGTAAGTCGAGAGGCGCTCCTTAAAGAAGGCCGTCATAGCCTGCTGGATAAAGCGGTTGTTGATGGCCTTCTTAGTCTGGTTTTCATAGGACGTCTGGGTGGAGAAGCAGTTGGTCACCAGCACCAGACAGTCCTGGACATCCTGCCACTTAATGCCGCTCTCGTTTTTGTTGTACTTGCCCTGTTGCTTAATGTAAGCATCGATGGCACTGGTCAGAGCGCTGCGGGCGGCCTTCTCGGGCGAACCGCCGTTCTCGAGCCACGATGAGTTGTGGTAGTACTCCTGCATCATGAAGGTGCGCGAGAAGCACATGCACGCGGTAATCTTCACGTTGTAGTCGGGCAGGTCCTCGCGGTCGCGACCGCGACGGTCGGCCTCGATAAAGAAGGGCTCGGTGAGGTAGTCGGTACCGACCTTCTCGAGCACGTAGTCCTCGATGCCCTTGGGATAGCAAAAATCCTCTTCGGTAAACTCGCCATCGTCGCCCTCAATGCGCAGGCGGAAGGTCACGTTGGCGTTGACCACGGCCTGGCGGCGCATGGTCTCGCGATACCAATCGTGGGGAATGCTAATCGAGGTAAAGACCTCAAGATCGGGACGCCACTTGATAGTGGTGCCGGTGCGGTTCTCGTCGCTGGGCTCAATCTCGAGTGCCTTCTTTTTGGCACCGACGACCTTGCCCTTCTTAAAGTGCAGGGAGTACTTGTTACCGTCACGCCAGACGGTAACGTCCATGTATTCAGAGGCGTACTGAGTCGCGCAGGAGCCCAGGCCGTTGGTACCGAGCGAGAAGTCGTAGTCGCCGCCCTGGTTGTTGTTGTATTTGCCACCTGCGTAGAGCTCGCAAAAGACGAGCTCCCAGTTAAAGCGCTTCTCGGAGGGGTTCCAGTCGAGCGGGCAGCCGCGGCCGTTGTCCTCTACCTGAATGGAGCCATCGCGAAAGGCGGTAAGGGTGATGAGCTTGCCGTAGCCCTGGCGCGCCTCGTCAACGGCGTTGGACAGGATCTCGAAGGCGGCATGCGCGCAGCCGTCGAGTCCGTCCGAGCCAAAGATGACGGCGGGGCGCAGGCGTACGCGCTCCTCGTCCTTGAGCTGGCGGATACTGTCGTTACCATAGTTTGCGGTGTTTTTTGCCATACTCGCTCTCTCGGTGCTCCTTTGCTGCGTTTAAGTCATATAGATAGTCAAGGTAGCATAGCCCAGCCCACAGACGATTCCAACCAACACGAAATCCATCGAACAACCGTTCGATTAGATAATGAATGCTTGGAATGCGGGAGGGACCTGTCCTGTCCTATCCAAACATCTGCGGCAGGTCGATGAAGACGGTTCGATCGCTTTCGCCAGCTTCGAAGCCCGAACGGGAGAAGAATCCATAGCGATGGCACTTGAGTCCCGTTGCCTCGACTTGGGCGATTTCCTCGTCGACCATTTTTTGCGTGATGGGGGATTTGCGGAACTTTGCTTCGTAGAATGCGTAGCCCTCGGGGTCTTGCGTTACCACATCGAATTCGCCGCTCGTTTTGTTTGCGGGGTCGTCGTACCAGTACTTGCCTATGGCGTCGAAAGCCGGTTCGATCTTGCCGGTCCTGTTCTGCCGCACGAGGTATTGACGGCAGATCTCCTCGAACATATGAGGAACGTAGTTTTCCTCGAAGTCTTGGAAGACGTGACGATCATAGAAGACTTCCGGGTCGAGCAGCTGACGCGCTGAGGCATTGCGGAAAACATAGCGATAGTAAAAGAGCGAAAGCGGATCCACTACAAAGTAGCCAGACTTGCGCTTGTTCGTAGGGTCGTTGATGGGTGCACGCTTTTGGACGATTTCGAGTGACATGAGCTTGTCGAGCACGTCTGCCATGGCCGGACCGCTCGAGACGTGCGACTGTGCCAGCACGTCCCCCCAACGGGAGTAGCCTTGTGCGAGAGCCCCGAAAACTTCGTTGGCGTTGGTCATCTTCGAGATCTCGGCGTTGAGATAGGACGGCACCTCGCTTTCTAAGCGGGCGCCAGGTTCCGTGACGAGCTCGATGATGTTGTCGCGTACGCTTTGGGATTGATCGATGAGGCGATTGTAAAAGGGGATACCGCCAAAAACGCTATAGAGCCGCACCTTGTCCTCGGGCGAGAACGCGGGATAGAACTTCGCAGCGTCAAAGTAATCCATGGGCTTAAGCTCAAGCGCGAGATCAATTCGCCCGTAGAGGGGGCTTTCATGCTCGATGAGGGATTTCATAATCTCAACGTAGGAGCCGCACAGGACAATGTTTAAACGTGAGTCTTCCCTGTGGGCGTCGATTGAGGTCTGAAGAATGCTGTCTAAGCCTTTAACCGCATCTCTCAAGTAGGGGTATTCGTCGAGAACGAGGGTAATGTTCTTGTCTTTAGCTTGGGCAAACAGAAATTCGATGAGCTCGCGGATGCCTGTGAAGGCGAGCGGAGGAAAGCTCAGCGCTTCAGCAACAAGGACGGACAGACTCTCGAGGTTGTCTGCCTCGGAGGTTTGGCGGCACTCGTAATAGACCGTTGCGACGTCCGACAAATCGGTTAGCGCCTGCTTGATGAGCTCACTTTTTCCGACGCGACGCCTGCCGTAAATGAGAACATTGCGCTGCTCGGGTGCTTTGAGCGTTTTCTTAATACGGGCGAGCTCACGCTCCCTGCCAATAAATTCCACTTACTCGGTTCCTTCCGACTCGGTTTTGTCCGAGTTAATTGTATCGCATGGATCAGTTTATGCTCGAGTTTACTCGGACAAAACCGAGTCGGTTCTGCCCGAGTAAATTTGAAGGCGGCCGAATGCGTCTTGCTGCGTTTGCGGTTGGATACGTTGTCGAAAACGTGTCGTGCGGATTGTTGGATCGAATCGAACATTGGGACAGACGTCTCGTTTTATGGGCCGGGGGCGTGCATGTGCGAGTTCTTTTGGCCCATAAGGAACGCTGGTGGGTCGTTATTTGGGCCACGGGTCACTTCGCCGGCGCCGTGTTTCGTCATACGCTCATAGTGGAAGCCGATGCCACGGGGTCGACTTGGGACTCGGGCAATGGATGAGCTGCAAGCCGAAAGGAGCGGTGAGAATGATGAGGCCCATGACAAAGAAACTGCTGTTAGGAATTCCCACCGTGACGCTTTCGGCCGTGCTGGCGTGTACAGTGGCCGGCTGTGGCGGTAGTGCTCCGAGCGGCTCGCCTGGCGGTTCGGGCGGCAGCGCGCCTGTGCAGGAAAAGCCCAGGGCCTATGATTCGCAGACGGTCGAGGTGGCAGGCATTACCTATGAGTCGGTGGCTCACGGTACGTTCTATCGCGGCGATGCCAAGCTGCAGGACGGCTTTTACCTGCACATCAAGATCACCAACAACAACACAAAGAACAGGACGTTCAGTTCCTTTAACGTGCATGCTGCCCAGGGCGATCTTGAGGCAGGCGACCCGTTGTTTACTTCCGGCAAGGCGGCCGTGCTCGACTACGTTGCAAGCGAGGCTCCCGATGAGCTGCACGAGGGCATCGACCTTTCCGAGAGGCCAGATATCGGCCCGGGCGAGACCGTTGAGTACGTGTATTTCTGGGCGCCCAAGACGGCGTACTACGGGCCCATCACTGTCGAGTTCGTAGACGCTTATGCCCCCGCCAAGAATCATGAGGCCATGCACTTTGACACCACGGGATGCGAGACCAAGGAGTTCAAGGCGGCCGGCGGCGTGGCCGATTCTGGCGAGAAGGCAGATTTAACGGGCATCGACTGCGCATCGTACAGCATCGAGGCCGCCGATGGGTACACGCTGGATTCGTCCGACGAAGAGCGCGAAAAGGCAAACTTCTTCCACGACGAGACTGGAGGACGCCTGAACATCAGCATCTTCCCGCGCTCGCCGGAGGAAGAGGTTGCAAGCCTAGAGCAGGTCTACGAAGGCAAGGAGACAACAACCGACCAGGTCGAGTACAACGGCATAACGTGGCTGCGCTTTACCGGTCCCGACAACGGCCATACGCTGTTTGCGACGGCTCCCGCGACGGGCGAGACCGTCCGCGTGTCGATTGGCTGGAAGATCGATTGGGACGCCGCCGCGCCCATGATGGAGGCATTGAAGCTCAAGTAGCGGGTTGCGATTCCCATGTCAGGCGACTCAGGGCTGGCTCCGAGTTATCGGGGCCAGCCCCTTTTGGTGTTCGATGAGCCGAGTCGGCGTCTCTCACAAAAGTAACTAGGAGCTAGCGAGACCTATCCGAATTGACCTCATCGGCGGTGTCGTTTTCGAGCGCCGTGCGGCGGGCACTGTAGGCGACGAGGCCGGCGCCTGCCGCGGCGAGTGCTGCAGCGGCTGCCGTGAGGGGAGCGTTGGCATCGCCCGTGCCCGCAAGCGCGCCCGCTTTTCCGGAGCGCTTGTTATTGCCGTGGTCCTTGCCACTGCCGGAGCTGCTTCCGCCGGAGCCGCCGCCCTCGTCAGTACCGCCGCCACTTGAGCCACCATCGCCGTCCGCCGTCATCGGGGCGTCGTGAAGCCCTGTGGCGTCCGCGCTGTCGCATACGCCGACCTGAACTTCTGAGCGTTCGCATGCCGCGTCGGGCACGTGGAGCTCGTGCAGTACAGCACCCAGCGCCGAGTTCGCGCCCGGTCGAATTTCTTCGAGCGTTACGGGATCGAGCGCCACCAGATTACGCGCCTTCGCATACAGCGTTACGCGTTTGCCCACTTCGTCGCTCCAACTCTCGGGGATGGCGAAGCTCATACGGAACTGTGCCGTGCAACCCGGTGCCAGCACGGCGTTGCCGTTGTCGGCTACCAGCGGGTGCGTTGCAAAACGTGCGCCCAGCGTCTCGAGCGCGTACTTCACGTGTGCCATATCGTTGGCCGAAGCGTCCTCGGCAAGCTCTGGATCGTAGATCGAAGCCATGCGTGCGTTCACTCCGAATCCGATGGATGCGCTGGAGAACGGCTGGCTGGAGCCCTCTCGGTACAGATCGATCGTGCCGGCGGTCAGTAAGGTGTTGCCGTCGTTTCGCACCGTGACCATGAAGGATTCGCCTGCTGCTCCGGGCACCACCGCGCCCGAGGTAGCAACGGCGCCCGTCGGAGTGGTACACGCCACCAAGGGCACTTCGATGTCGTGCAGCTTTGCCTCGCTCTTCTCCGCGCTCACAATGTGCGTGGCGAGCGCGGAGAGCATGCCTCCCGACGTCAAAAATGTCGTTATCTGATCGACGGGATGGTCCAGCTCGCACATCACGAACGGCTCCGTGAACAGATCGCCTGCCAAGGTGCTGGCGAAGATGCGGAAGTGCTTGCCCATCACTGCTACCGGGTTGCCTTCTTCGTCGTAGGTTTGTCCCACCTTGCCATCGGTGTTCTCTACATAGAGCACGCACCTGCCGTTGTTGCTTACGCTAAACGATGCCGGGCCACAGCCTGCGGCACCCACGGGCTGCGTTGCAAATGCCGATGCGCCTCGCGTCCAAGCAATATGCTGCAGTTGCTCGTTGACGGTTGCCAAAAAGCCCGTGTGCTGCGGCCACGGCACCGCGTGGGGTACTGTGGCATCTGGCGACATAACGCCCCAACCCGCGATGGACTGGCCGATCACGGCGTACGACGCGCAGCCACAACCGCCTGCAGTCTCGTATGCAACGGGCACCACCATTTTGCCGTTGATATTCTCGGGCGCGCCCAGCTCGATGCTCGATGGTGCCTGCGGAAAGTGGAGGACCTGACGGAACGTGAGACTGTCGCCCAAATTATCCGACCACAGGGTAAAGCATTCCAGCGCAACCTCGGCCTCGCTGCCGAGCGCCTTCTCTGCGGTGGTTCCGCGGCGGTGGAGGTAAGCGCCCGACAGGCGCCCGTCGACCAGCGTCTTGCCCACCGTGATACGCGGGCACTGCAGGCAATGGTAGCCATCCTCCTGAAGGCGGCCGCGCGAGATGCTGCGCCACGACGTGTGCGATATCACGCGAACTCCGTCGTTGCTTATGCGCAGGCGCACAACGGACAGTATGCCGGATGTGCTCGCCGTATCGAAAAGGGTGTTGTCGCCGGCGGGGCGCTCGCCCGAGACCAGCAGCACGTAGGCGTCCTGGTTTCTCCTCCCGTCTGTATATTCCACCACGTCGAAGTCGTAATCGAATATGCCGTTGCGCTCCACGTCGCCCTCGCCAAACCCAAGGGAGAAGTCCACGGGCGTGGGAGCGGACCACGTGCCGTTCGTCTTTGTATGCACCACCAGGCGCGAGCGACCATTCTCGCCGTAGCGCACCGAGGCGATACGGAATAGGCACTCCACGCCGGCAATCATCGTTAGCTTCATGTGGGCTTCGCTGAGCACGCCGGAAAACAGTACGTTGTCGCTCGAGGGTTTTATGCCGCCACGCTCGTTCTCCGACACGCCGGCAGAATTGGCGTTCGGGTCGGCAACGGTGTTCGTTGCCTGGCCGATGTAGGTGTACTCATACATCGGCGCGGCGTTTTCGTCGTTTTCCATCAGTGCGTGGACGAAATGTTCGACCTGTCCCGTGTCGTCGCTTTCTGCATCCGCCTCGAGCTCAATGCGCGTGACCGACCGGTCCCAATCGCGTACGGTAGGCGCGACATTCCTTGCAGTGGCCTTAACCTCGGCGCGTGCGAGCAGCTCGGCGTTGGTGACGATGGTGGCCGATGCGATAAATTGCGGCACACCACCCGCCTCGGCGTTGCCGGCCGAGCCGAAACAGGCATCCAGCGTGTAAGGCGCATCTCCGCCCAATGCGAGCTCAGAGCGCTGGAGCACATACTGGTTGCCATTGTTCACCGACATATTCCACGAATCGAGGAGTGTGGGCCACGACCCCGACCAAGCCTTGGTGGTCCACTTGAACATTACGAACTGGAGTATCACATCGACATCGACATCTGCACCTACGCGCAGTCGCGGAAGCTGGTGTCCATCTGCCTTCTCGTACCCAATGAACAGCGTGAGGGATGCGGCGCCGCGCACGGCAGACGAGGCGACGCCTGCAACGCCGGCGCCAAAGGTGACGGCAAGTCCAATCTGGATGGTGAACGAGCCAGACGTGTTTGAATAGTCGAGCGAAATGTTTTTAAAAAACGCCGCGCCGCTGCCGTGCGTGTGGGCACCCACGGCGAGCGCCAGCTTCGCCAGCACCCAGGGGTTGACGTTTAAGAAAAACGGCACCGGTCCTAGGGTAAACTGCTCGGTCCAATTGAGGTCGGTTCTTACTTGGAAGAGTGCCTTAATATTGCCGTATGCGGGGTCGTTGTTGTTGCCCCAGGTTTTGCCCACCCAATCGTAGGCGAGCGAGCCGTACAGCTGTGTGGCGATATCCATCGTGAACAGCAGCGTGCAATGGTGGCGAAGGAGCTTGGTGTTTCTTGGATCGGTGCCCGAACCGGCACTCATACTCTTGTACTGATTCCACTTCCCCTCCATTTCGTCGAGGTAGCGGTTTGCCTGCTTGGCGCCCGACTCACGCGGCGATTTCTTCCAGTATTCCGGATCCGGATTGCCCGAATCGTTCATGTAGCCGACCGGTTTGTATCCTCCGCCAAACAGTACGTACCCGGCAAACGAGAAATCGAACAAAATGGGGAACGAAGGCATCCAGCACGTGAACTTATTGCCGCCGATGCCGGGAAACGCCGCGGGGAAATCAAACGGAGTGATCTCTTGGTCCATGGTGGTGGGGACGATAGTGGTCGATCCGGATTCCGCCTTTGCCGCCGGCGCGGTAGCAACGGCCATGGGGGAGGAGAGCGTGTAGGTTTTGCCCTGGTAGTCGAGGACAAAGCGCAGCTTGCATCCTTCTTCCAGAAGGCTCGACGCCGCATCGAGGAACTTGTCTTCGAGCGTGAACGTCGCCAGATTATCCGCGCCCGATGCGCTGGCCTCGACTTGGCCAATCTGCGTGACGGTTTCGGGCGAGCTGCCCGTGGCGGGCATTACCTTGTTGATGCGCAGCGTTGCCCGCCCGCCCTGCGGCAGATGAGCCTGTACAGTAAAGGCGTGCGTATCGGGCTGTTCGTTTGCCGTGTCGTCCTTCGGCAATGTCATGAACGTAGCGTCGGCGTACTGGACGTCCCATTCGTCGAACGTGAGCTGTCGAAAGTACGGCTTGCCGTCAGAAAGCGGACGCGTTGGCGCGGTTATGGCGGTGCCACCCTGGATACGCGCGAGGGGAATCTCGACATCGCGGTAGCCTGCCATGCTAATGGAGATGCCGCCGTTAAAGTCGTACGCGTCGAGAAGCGTTGTCTCGTCCACGTAGCCTTCCGAAAGTGGCGCGACCTCAAAGATGGCCGTGCCCTCGCCGTCGGTAGTGGCGGAGAGCTGCTTGCCCGCGGCATAACGCGACACGAGCGTGACCTGGGCACCCGTGATGGGCGTATTCTTGTTGGCGACGTCGACCACGACCACACCAAACATGGTGCGCGAGAGAACGAGCACCCTGAAGGGGTCTTTTTCGTCGGCATAGGCTTCGGTGGGCGCGAACGGCAATATGAAGGCGTTTGCGCTTCCCGGCACGCGCGGCAACATAATGCTCACCAGCGAGGACGCTCCGGCAACAAGTAACGAACGGCGATCAAGCATCTTTGGCTCCCATCCCGCAAATATCGGAGGAAATAATCCAATTTTGCGAGAAGGTGCCACGTGGCGGTAGTGCCGTTCAAGGGTCAAAATGTCCAAATTAATCGAGCGAAGCGCCGGGTTCCGGAACGCGTTCGATGCTCTTGGCGGCCCGGTCGCTAACGCAACATATGCGCGACCAGCTCGGCGCGAGTTCCGATACCAAGTTTGGCATACACTCCTGATAGGCGGTTTTTGACGGTGCCCGACGATACTCCCATATGGCGTGCGATTTCGGCGTTGGTCCATCCACGACAGGCGAGCATGGCCATGGTGAATTCCGTGGTCGTTAAATCGTCGGCCACGTCTTCGCCCGAATCGGGGTTGTGGATGCGCCGCCAGCCGTAGCTGAATCGATACGTAATCTCGATGATGCGTGCGAAATCGTCAGGGTATTGCGATTTTAGGCATGCCTCGATGAGTCCCTGCAAAAGGCCGTGGTGCTCGCCAATGAGCTCGATAAGGCCGTCGGGGCGCGCAATGTTCCAAGCGGCTCCGAAGTGCGTTTTTGCGGCGTCGATGTCCTTGAGGCTCATGCATGCCATGGAAGCTGCCAGGTGCAGGAATAGTTCCGAGATCGGATAGCTTCCCTGTTTCATAATCAGGGCGTTTTCCGCCATGCCCAGGCTGCGGCCGTATTCGCCGCGCAGATACAAGGCGTGCGCCATCACGTAGCTGGCGAATAGGCGCAGACCTTCGGGCAGATGCGCCGCAAGTGGATAAAACTCTTCAGCAGAATACGGGGAAGGCAAGTGCAGCAGGACGCTCGCGGCCGAGGCGAACAGGATATGCGTGGCGTGGATGGCGGGCGATTCCTCGTCGGCCGGCGTATCGAGGATGCCAGCAAGGCACCGGCGGGCGTCGGCGATACGGTTGAGCGACAGACTGGCGTATCCGCAGATAAAGCATGCAGAGTAGCGCAGCGCGGGATCAGTGGCGTCAAGATAGGGGCGCGCCGTCTTGGCAGCGAGGGTGGCCTGTCCGCGAAAGTACAGTGCTTCTGCCGTGGCAATGGCGCGCGAATCGGGGTCGGGAATGCTTGCAACCGCAGCGTCAATCTGCCCCGGCACAAAGGCGGTGCACATCAACGGCATGGGAATGCGCGGGTAGCCATCGCAGTCCATCTTCCATCTCCCAACAGCTGGCAACAATAGCAGCAATTGTACTCCTGTTGCTCGGGACCCCTTTCGTTTTACTGTTCGGTTAACGCTACGGTTCGTTTTGGAAGGCTTACGAGCATGGTGGTCCCGTCCTCGGAACTTGCTTCGACCTCTACGGCGCCACTGTGAAGTGCTGCAATCTCCCAAACAAGCGCTAGCCCGAGTCCTGCGCCGCCGTATGCCCTGCTGCGGGATTTATCCAGGCGAAAGAACGGTTGGAAGATGCTCTCACGGTACTGCTTGGGTATTCCCAGGCCCTGGTCCTCGACTCGCAGGAACACGTGGCTGTCGTTGTCGCAGATGGAGACGGTAACGCTCGAGTCGGCGCGGCTATAGCGGATGGCGTTTTCGACCAGGTTGAACACCAGCCGATAGAGGAGCGCATCGTTCCCGATTACTAAAGCGTCTCCAGCACAATTGAGGGCTATGCCCTTATTTTCGGCAAGTGGCGCAAGGTCGGTGAGGACCTCTTCGGACAGGGGACCGAGCTCAACGGCGTCCCCGCAAGGGACACTGCGGAGCTCACTCATCTCGAGCAATACCTTGGTCATTCGAGACATGCGCTCAGTTTGTTCTTGTAGCAGGCCGAGCAGCTCGGCTGTTTCGGGTTGCAAACCGGAGTGCTCAGAGATGAATAGTTCAATCTGTGCTTGCATAAGGGCGAGCGGGGTGCGCAGCTCGTGTGCGGCGTTGCCGGTAAACTGACGCTGCGCAGAGAACCCTTCGCCAAGACGGGCGATCATGTCGTTGAAAGAGGCGCTGCATCGCTGTAGCTCGGTGGGCACATCTTCACTGAGTCTGATTTCGCTTAGGTTGTCAGGCTGCACGCGCTCTACCTGGGCGGCAAAAGCCCGTAGCGGTTTGAGTGCACGGCCGCTCACAAAGTATGCCAGCGCGCCGCCAAGGAGTGTGACTCCAGCCGTGATGTACCAGGTTGTCGTGCCAAAAGACTCCTGTGCGTCGTTTACGACGATCGTGACCTTGTCATCGGGGGTCGCTTTCGTTGGGTCGAACGCCTGGGGCGAATCTTCGCCGGTCGCGTTAAGGGCCGAGATGTCACTGCCGATGGCATCCATGTAGCGCATGCCCGTATAGCCGACCAGGCAGTTTGTCAGCACGCATGCTGCACACGTGAGCAGTGCCGTCATAATCGTTATGCGCCATTGCAGCGAAAACCTTTTCATTCGCTATCCTCCATAACGTAGCCCTCTCCAATCCGATTGCGAATCGGGTCGTATCCCAAAGCGCCGCGCAACTTTTTGCGCAGCGACGAGATGTGTACGCGGGTTGCGTTGCTAAAGCTGTTCACGCTGCTATCCCAAACGTGCTCGATAAGCTCCTCTTGACTTACCGGACGCCCCTGATTAAGCATCAGGTATTCCAAGATTCCCGTTTCCTTGCGCGTAAGAGATAAAGCCTCGCTGTCCACGGAAGCGATGCGCGCCTTGGTGTCAAAGCGGAGCTTTCCGCAGGTTAATACTATGTCGCTTTGTGCAAAGCGCCTGAGGGTAAGGCTGCGGATCCTTGCCGCAAGCTCGTCCAGATGAAACGGCTTGGTGAGGTAATCGTTGGCGCCGGCATCGAGTCCCGCCACCTTGTCGGCGACTTCGCCACGTGCGGACAGAATCAGTACCTTGGTCTCGCAGTCGGTTTTCCTAAGTTCCCTGAGCACGGTCATGCCATCGATACGGGGAAGGTTGAGGTCGAGTACCACGAGGTCAAAGACTTCGACGCCCAGCAGGTCGAGCGCCTCCTGTCCGTCGTGGCAGCAGTCGACGCTGTACGCCAAGTTTCGCAAGCTGCGCGCGATTGCATCGCACAGCGCTCGCTCGTCTTCGACGATCAAAATACGCATAACAGTCTCCTTGCACATTCCAAATCGCGCTTAACACGGATTTTATGGTCGATATGGTCCAATGGTCGCGTAACGAAAGGAGTGGTCAGGTTGTTCAAAGCGGTAAAGCCCGTGGTACAGGTCGCTTTGTTGATCGTCGGAATTGCCATGGTGTGCTTTGGTGTTATGCGTGGCGAGGCGGATGCCGTGCTGGCCAAAGCGATTAGGCTGTGCTTGGAGTGTATCGGAATTGGATAAAAGAGAAAACACTGCGTCGCATGTTTTGGCTCGATTTCGCGGATTCATTCAGGCGGCGGCGACGCTCGTCACCAACATTCACCTGCCAAACTTTGCCAAAGGCGGCATCTATCAGGGCGCGGGAAAAACAATCTGCGTACCTGGACTTAATTGCTATTCGTGCCCCGCGGCATCGGGTGCGTGCCCCATCGGGTCGTTCCAGTCGGTGGTAGGTTCATCCAAGTTCAACTTTTCTTACTACGTCACCGGTACGCTCATTTTGCTCGGCGTGCTGCTGGGACGCTTTGTATGCGGCTTTTTGTGTCCGTTTGGCTGGCTGCAGGAGCTGCTTCACAAGATTCCCAGCAAAAAGTTCTCCACGAAAAAGCTTAAGCCGCTCACGTACATCAAGTATGTCGTGCTGCTGTTTGCCGTGGTGCTGCTGCCCGTCTTGGTGGTTAACGACGTGGGCATGGGCGATCCATTCTTTTGCAAGTACATCTGTCCCCAGGGTGTGCTCGAGGGCGCCATTCCGCTGGCGGCTGCCAATGCCGGAATTCGATCTGCGCTGGGGCAGCTCTTCACCTGGAAGCTTGTCGTTCTCATTGCCGTGGTAGTGCTGAGCGTTTTGTTCTATCGCCCCTTTTGCAAATGGATTTGCCCGCTCGGCGCATTCTATGCGCTCATGAATAGGGTGTCCTTGTTGGGGATTCAGGTTGACGCGTGCAAATGCGTCTCGTGCGGCAAGTGTTCAAGGGTTTGTCAGATGGACGTTGATGTGGTCCGCGCGCCCAATCATGCCGAATGTATCCGGTGCGGAAAGTGCATCGGGGCCTGTCCCGTCGATGCCATCAGCTATCGCTATGGCCTGGATGTGTCGGCAGAAAAGCTTCCCTTGACCGCCGATAAAAAGTAAACAAGCTTCGACAAAACGGAGGAATGACCATGAAGCTTTCTAAGATTGCGGCCCTGTTTATGGTGCCGGTATTGGCCTTGTGCCTTGTGGCATGTTCGGCGCCCGGTGGCAATGTGAGCGAATCTGCGGGCTCCGATCCTAAGATCGCAGAACTCACTGCGCAGAAGCCGGCCAATGCCGACGAGGCCGCCGAGCTGTATGCGAAGCTCATGCAGAAGGAGAACGAGATCTTTTCGAGTGATAACGCGCTGTGGGAAAAGGTATTCAATGCGGCAAATAAAGACTCGGCAATGATTGAGGACGGCAGCAATTACGGCGATTTCCTGCTCAAGACCATCGACGGCGCCAAGGATGAGTTTACGGCGGATGAGCTTAAGACGCTCAAGGCCGGTGCACAGCAGATCAAGGAGATCGAGGACAAGCTCGAGAGCTTGGAGAAGGAGTTCCCCGGCTGTGGAAGCACGCCGAGCGCAGGCGAGAGCGTTGACGCTTCGACCGCTGGCATGACGGCTGGTGCCAATGCTTCGAGCGAGGCGACGAAGTTCCCCAGCTTTACGGGCAAGGACCTGGATGGCAACGACGTGAGCAGCGACGAGCTGTTCTCTAAGAACAAGGTTACCGTCATGAACTTCTGGTTCACCACGTGCAAGCCGTGCGTGGGCGAGCTGGGCGATCTTGAGAACCTGAATCAGGAGCTTGCCGAGAAGGGCGGTCAGGTCGTGGGCGTCAATTCCTTTACGCTCGATGGTAACAAGGGTGAGATTGCAGATGCCAAGGATGTGCTGAGCAAGAAGGGCGTGACGTATAAGAACATCTGGTTCAAGTCGGATAGCGAGGCCGGTAAGTTTACGTCAAATCTGTTCTCGTTCCCGACAACGTATGTCATCGATCAGAATGGCAACATCGTAGGGGATCCAATCGTGGGAGCCATCAGCTCCGCCGAGCAGCGCGCAGCACTCGACAAGCTTATCGACCAGGCGATTGCGAATAGCGAGCAGTAAAAAACGCGTAAAGCATGGCGAGGATCGTGCGCCGCTGCGCGGAGTAGTCCGCTGCTTTTCAAGATAGGCTTCGCCATATAGAGGCCCCACTTGGGGCCTCTTCTTTTGGGCGCCATCCCGTTCGTTTTTTTGGCGCGGTTCGTTACATTCCTCACTGGCTCCGGCAAAAAATGGGGATAGAGTAGGACAAACGCGTCGAATACGAACGGCGGGGGAGAGCGGGCGAGCGTGCCCGCGTGGGAGAGGTTGCCGTCCATGTTGGAGCTCAAAGGTATTTGCAAAAGGTATGTTACGCAGTCGTTTACGCAGGTGGCGCTCGATAACGTGAGTCTGGCTTTTCGCGATAACGAGTTCGTGGCCATTCTGGGTCCCTCGGGCTCGGGTAAAACCACGATGCTCAACGTTATCGGTGGGCTCGATCATTTCGATTCCGGCGACCTGCTAATCGACGGTATTTCGACCAAGGACTTTCACGATCGCGATTGGGATGCCTACCGCAACAACCGCATCGGCTTTGTGTTCCAAAGCTATAACCTCATTCCGCATCAGACCATTTTGGAAAACGTGGAGCTGGCGCTCACGCTCACGGGCGTGGGACATGCCGAACGCCGCCAGCGTGCGCGCGAGGCGTTGGAGAAAGTCGGCCTGGGCGAGCACGTTAACAAGCGCCCGAGCCAGCTATCGGGCGGGCAGATGCAGCGCGTGGCCATCGCCCGCGCCCTGATTAACGATCCCGAGATTGTGCTGGCAGACGAGCCGACCGGCGCTTTGGATTCAACGACATCCGTACAGGTCATGGATCTGCTCAAGGATGTTGCACGCGACCGCCTGGTCATCATGGTCACGCACAATCCCGAGTTGGCATACCAATACGCCACGCGCATCGTTAACCTGGCGGATGGCAAGATTACCGACGATTCCGATCCTTTCGATGTCGCTGACGCCACGCGCCGCGAGGCCAAGCCTACGCGCAAAACCTCGATGAGCTTTGTGACGGCGCTGGGGCTTTCTGCCCGAAACCTTATGACCAAAAAAGGCCGTACGGCCATGACGGCCTTTGCGGGGTCGATTGGCATTATCGGTATCGCGGCGATCTTGGCGCTGTCCAACGGCGTAAACGGCTACATCAAAAAGGTCGAGGAGGATACGCTCTCGAGCTACCCGCTCACCATTTCCAAGCAGGATTACGACCTGTCGTCCATGATGGGCGGTCAGGGGGCTACCGATGAGGAGGCATCCAAGGGCGAGGGCTCGTCCGATGACGCCATCGGTGGCAAGGCTAAGGGGACCGATAAGATTCCCGTGGTCACAGCCGTAAAGGATATGTTCGCAAGTGTTAAATCTAACGATATGACGAGCTTTAAGGCATGGCTTGACGGCGGCGGCGACGGCATCGATAAAGAAGTCAACGCTATCCAGTACGGCTACGGCGTGACGCCGGTTGTCTATCGTGCGGGCAAGGGCGACGAGAAGCCCGTCCGGCTTGTTCCCAACGCTATGACCGAGGCCATGAGCGGCGGCGCGAGCTCGGCGGCAACGATGAGCATGGAATCCATGGGAACCTCGGTCTTTAACGAGATGATTGACGACCAGAGCCTGCTCGACAGCCAGTACGATGTCGTCGCCGGTCATTGGCCCACGTCTGCCAACGAAGCCGTCATGGTGCTTTCGAGCCGTGGCACGGTGGGCGACTACACGCTCTATAGCATCGGCGCGCTGGATATCGATGAGCTCAACGACCTTGTTAACAGCGCTATGACGGCTGACGGTGGGGTCGAAACGCCCGAGACCGGCACCGACTTTACCTACGACGATGCGCTGTCCACGACGTTTAAGGTGTTGTCGCCGGCCGATGCCTATCGCAAAAACGAAGAGACCGGCATGTGGACCGACATGTCTGACGACGCCGACTTTATGGCCGCCAAGGTTGCCGACGGTATTGATGTGCACATTGTGGGCGTGGTGCGACCTAACGAGACAGCCAATGCGAGCGCGTTGTCTCCGGGTATTGCCTATACGCATGCGCTGACCCGCCAGCTTATGGAGCGCGCCGCCGATTCGCAGATTGTGCAAGAGCAGCTTGCCCACCCCGAGACGGATGTCTTTACGGGCAAAACCTTCGACGAACTGCAAGGCGAGGCCAAGCAAGGCGTGGATCTGGGCAGCATGTTCAGCGTGGACGAGGCGGCGCTGAAGAGTGCGTTCTCGTTTGATACGTCTGCGCTCTCAGGTGCGGCGGGCGGTATGGACCTGTCGGGTCTTGACTTGTCCGGGCTGGACATTGACCTTTCGGACGTTGGCAAGGATATCGACTTCAGCGACATCATGGCAAAAGCACCGGCCCCAGATTTCTCGGGCATCTTTGACGGTCTGGAGCTCACGCCCGAGCAAATGCAGCAGGTGGGAACGCTTGCCAACCAACTGTTTGAGGGCTTTTTGCAGTCTGATCAGTTTAAGGCGTTGACGCCCGATGATCTTAAGGATGCGTCAAAGCTCGCTGCCGCATTCTCGACGTATCTTGAGAGTGATACGGCAGCCCAGCAAATCCTGGCCGAGCTCAAGACGCTTGGCGGCGATGCCCTGGCCGAGCGCCTGCAACAGGCGATGACCGACTATGTGCAAAAGCAGCTGGCTCCGTATCTGCAGCAGGCTCTGGATCAGGTGATGAAGTCGATTAGCGATCAGATTGCGGCGACGGTGTCAGCTCAGCTCAAGGCAGGCGCGGCAGGGCTCATGGGCCAGATGGCGACGCAGATGTCATCGAGTTTTGCCAACCTGGCGAGCGCTATGCGTGTGGATGCGAGCGCCTTTGCTCGTGCCATCCATTTCAACATGGACGCCGAGGACCTGAGTTCGCTCATGATGAGCTATGCCAAGGCTTCGAAGCTCACCTACGACAACAATCTGACCACGTTGGGCTATGCGGATGAGGCAGACCCCATCTCGGTTAAGATTTTCCCGCGCGACTTTGAGGCCAAGGAGCGCGTACTTGATCACATCGATGCGTACAACAAGCAGGTCAAAGCCGCCGGCCACGATGAGCAGGCAATCTCGTACACCGACTACATGGGCATCATCATGGGTTCGGTGACCGACATCGTGAACACCATCAGCTTGGTGCTCATCGCATTCGTGAGCATCAGCCTGGTGGTGAGCTCCATCATGATCGGCATCATCACCTACATCAGCGTGCTGGAGCGCAAAAAGGAGATCGGCATCCTACGAGCTATCGGCGCGTCAAAGCGCAACGTGGCCAACGTGTTTAACGCCGAGACCTTTATCGAGGGCCTCATCGCCGGCGTCTTTGCTATTGTCGTCGTGGTGGCCGTGAGTTTCCCGGTTAATGCCTGGGCGCTTGCTGCCAAACAGGTACCCAATCTGATGAGCCTGCCCGTGCAGGATGCGCTGGTGCTCATTGCAATTTCGGTGCTGTTGACGGTCGTTGCCGGTCTGCTGCCGGCCCGTAGCGCATCCAAAAAGGATCCCGTGGAAGCCCTGCGCTCCGAATAATGTGACAAAGGGACGGTCGCTTTGTCACATTGAGTGGCTTGTAAAATCGAGGTCTAATACTTTCGGAAAAAGTATTAGACCTCGAGATATAGACGATGTTCGCGAGCGGCAATTAGAGCGTAAGCCTTTAGTTCTTCTTTGCAGAGAGCATGAGCCTAATTTCCGGATGGGTGTATTCGTCGAATTCTTCTGCGGCTTCGGTGTCAAAGGTGTAGTACGACTTGATAGATTCGTCCTCCGTCTTGATGCTGATTTCTTCATATAGGGATCCGGCTAAAAATGCCTGTTTAAATTCATCCGACAGGCTACATGGCGTGAGGAGGCCCGGTGTGGCAACGGAAATGTCCAACCCGTTGAGCGGGGCGCAGAGCGTCGCGATATCCTGTTCGGCGCGGGCGAGGTTGTCTGCAAGGCTTGCCTCGGGGTCGATCTGGCTGGTGTAATCGACGTCCGTGAGCATGCCGTCTGCATCAAAA
This sequence comes from uncultured Collinsella sp., assembly GCA_902470065.1. Taxonomy (GTDB): domain Bacteria; phylum Actinomycetota; class Coriobacteriia; order Coriobacteriales; family Coriobacteriaceae; genus Collinsella. The sequence goes on along the minus strand of CABRFA010000003.1, from coordinate 66,418 downwards.
GAAAGGTAGACATAGGCTGCTTGAGCGCCAAGGTCATTATCGCGCAGATAGCCGATAATGCGGTAGCCGTAGTCGTGATACGACTCGTATGGGTCGTCTGCCGCGACGCGTTCGCACACGGGCTCCAAGGCATCCTGCGCAATGACAAGCTGTTCGGCTGCCGCGGCCTTTCTCGCCTGAAGTTCGCTGCTTCCCTGGACAAACTGCGGGATGTAGGCGCCAAGCAGCACAATGACGGGCACTGCGATGAGCGCGATTATCTGTTTCTTGGCGCTCGGAATCGCAACGCCGTATGCGTTTGCCATGGCTTCGGCATTGCTCGAGGTTTCGGCTAGCACGTCCGCCGCGGTGGCAACTGCCCCTACGGCGCCGGCAATCTCTGCGGCGCCGCCTAGGTTGCGCGCAACATCGTTATCGCTGTTCTTGAGCAGGCGGCCGGCAGCTTGCGTGGCAAGCACGCCGGCGACCTCCGCGGAACGGTCCTTGTTGGTCTGGGCTACCGCAAGCCTGCTCTGCAGCTCCTTCCACTGTTTGCCCTGCATTCCAAAGCGCGGTGCAAGAGCGCAATAGCAAAAGACGGCGAGTCCGATTACGGTGAGTGCGATGGCGGTATATATGCCCGCGGGTTGGAATTCTTTTTGGTGGAACGCGATATCGTTAATCATTTGGAGCGGCAACATCAACAGGCATGCTACGAACGGCATGGCGAGTGCAGTCGCTGCGATCTTGGGGTACGTGCAGTACCGCTGGATGCGTTTCTTTTCTTGTTCGGTGAGCTGCTGCATGGGGGCCTCGACTCTCATCGTTCTCCGCGAGCGATGCACGCATGCGTTTGAGTATAAATGAGTGCAGGGCGTCAGTTGCTCTAACATGGCGCTAATGGCGTGGTGTTGAAGCACAAGGCATAATGAACATGACAAAGGGGCAGTCCCTTAGTCATGTTCGTTGATATGAGAGAAGAGTAGATGATCCTTTCGCTGGCCCCCATGGAGGGAATTACCGGGCATGTGTTTCGTCGCGTGCATGCGGAGTGCTTCGGTGCGCTCGATTGTTATTACACGCCGTTTTTGCCGCCGCCGCGGGTGGGAAACCGCTTTGGGGGCAAGGCGTTTAAGGAGATCGATCCTGCCAATAACCAGGGGCTCAACGTAGTGCCTCAGCTGATGTCCAAGAATGCGGACGAGTTTGTGTGGGCGGCACAGGTGCTCGCCGACATGGGCTACCGCGAGGTCAATCTCAACTTGGGTTGCCCCTCGGGAACAGTTGTCGCCAAGGGCAAGGGCTCGGGTTTCTTGCGTAATCTCGACGAGCTCGAGGTATTCTTGAGTGACGTGTGCGAGCGATCGCCGTTGCCGGTGTCGGTCAAGACCAGGCTGGGTCTGGAGAGCGATGACGAGTATGAGCGCGTGCTCGACCTTTACTGTCGCATGCCGCTGGCAGAGCTGATCGTGCATCCGCGCGTACAGAAGGATCGCTATACGGGCTCGCCGCGCAAGGAGTTTTATGGCGAGACGTTGGAGCGGGCACCGTTTCCCGTGGCATACAACGGCGATATTTTTGATCTTGAGGACATGGATGCGCTGGTGGAGGCCTATCCCGGCACGCGCCATGTGATGCTGGGGCGTGGCCTGCTCGCGAACCCTGCGCTGGCACGCATGGTCAACGGCGGTCCTGCTGCCACAGCAGCCGAACTGCAGCGTTTCCACGACACGCTGTTTGCGGCCTATGCAGAAGAGATTGGCGGCAACGCGGTCTTTCGTATGAAGGAGTGGTGGTTCTACGCCAAGTGCGCTTTCGCCGACCCCGCTACCGTTCACAAGCTCGTACGTAAGACCAAAAAGGTCGACGAATACCGCGCCGCCGTCGAGCGCGTCTTTCGCGAGCAGCCACTTGCGCCTATAGCCCGTTTCCACGACTAGTTAGTCAGCGGGGACGTTCTTTAACGACTAGTCATTTAAGAACGTCCCCAATGGCTGTGTTGCACTAGAGCAGGTTCTCCTGCACCCACGCGATGATGTCGCTCGATTCGTAGAGTGGCTTGCCGTCGATGAACAGGCAGGGAACCTGGCGTTTTCCGCCGACGGCGATGAGTGTCTGCTCGGCATCGGTATCGGTCGAGATATTGCGCTCGGGAATGGTCACGCCGTTATCGGCAAGGAAACGCTTGACCTTTATGCAATACGGGCAGCCGGTCATAACGTAGAGCACGAGCTCATGATTAGTAGCCATAGGTCTCCAATCGGTTGCGGTTTTGATTGAAATACCCAAAGCCGCCGCAATCTATGCGCGGGCCAGCGACGACTCGATGGCCTGTACCAAAAACGCCGTGGCTCCGGTGCCGCAGGGTTTGTCGTAGTAGCCAACAAAGCGCTGGTCGGCAAGATAACCGTGGGCGAGGCCCAGGTACGCTTCGTTCTGGGGCTCGCATCCCCAGTTGAGAGCAATCCAGCGACGATGCATCGCGACAAGCTTGCGAGCCTCGCTTCCATCCGCATCGCCGTCGCCCATGGCAATCGAGAGCTGGCCCAAAATAGCGCGTTCAAGTTCTTTCATGTCGTTCCATGTTTGAGGATCCATGTCCAGCAGCGCTTCGTTTGTCGCATCGATAGTCTCATCGCCATAGCGCGCCCGCGCCTCGGCACCGTAGCGCTCCTCGTTTTCCTGCACGGTGTGCCAGCGCTCCAGTTGTGGCAGCACGGCGCCCATGAGCGAGACGGCTTCGTCGAGCGACATGCCGGTGTTTTGCGCCAGGCGCGGGGCACAGTCCTCGATCATTGCCTCCATCGTGGTCTCGTAGGTGTACTGGCCATGGTCGTAGCACCACTTGCAGTAATGATCGGTCGCGGTGCTCGCAGCATCGGTGCCGCAGTCGTCGGGCGTGAGTATCATGCCGCAGCTCTGGCAATAGTGCTCGGGCATTTCGAGCAGGTGAGACAGGGGCTCGCCGGTCACGGCGGCAATGAGCTTCATCATGTCGATGCCCGGTGTGACCTCGCCGCGTTCCCAACGGCTGATGGCTTGGCGTGTGACGAAGAGCTTGGCGGCGAGCTGCTCCTGGGTAAGGTGATGGGCGCGACGGACAGCGATGAGCTTTTCTGCAAAGGCCATAGCGGCTCCTTTCTGCTGGTTGATGGCTTAAGCATACGCAGCGGCAGGCGCCCTTCCAAGCAACCGTTGGTTGCACGACGGGGGACCGCAGCAAAGAATTGCGCGCTGCGCCCCACACCTCCATGCCGTACAATGACCGGCATGGAACCTATCGCACACATACATACCGACCTGCCGCAGAAGTTCGGCATTCCGCGCAACAGCTTTTTGGCGCCTCATCTGCAGGGACGCATCGTCTTTGAGCCGGAATTTGCCTCCAACGCAGCGGTTGAGGGTCTGGACTCCTTCTCTCACCTATGGTTGCTGTGGCGCTTCGAAAACGGAACGCCCGGCGGCACAGCTAAGGACATAGCTGCCGATGCCAAGGCGCAGGACCGGGCCGGCACCAATGCCAAATGGTCAAAGACCGTGCGTCCGCCGCGTCTGGGCGGGGCCGAGCGCGTGGGCGTATTTGCCACGCGCAGTCCGTTTCGCCCTAATCCCATCGGTCTTACCTGCGTCAAGCTCGATCGCGTCGAGCTCACCGACAATGGCCCCATCATTCATGTGCTGGGGGCCGACCTGCGTGACGGCACGCCCATCTACGACATTAAGCCCTACATTCCGTTCGCGGACTGTCACCCGGATGCGACCGGCGGCTGGATTGAGGATGCTCCGTGGCAAGAGCTCGATATTGAGTTTCCGCAAGCGCTGCAGGATAGGGTCCCGCCCGCAAAGCTCCCCGGCTTGGTCGAGGTTCTTCGCCAAGATCCGCGCCGCGCGGGCAGCAAGCACGAGCCAAACCGCGTTTACCACTTGGCTTACGCCGGGCTCGACATATTGTTTACGGTCGACGAAACCCAGCTAACCGTAGTCGCCGTCAACGACGCGCGAGACTAACCAGCCATTCGTCCGCACCCGTCAAATTAAGCGCCAAACCCCGCGCCAAAACCGCCCACGCTGGTGGACAATAACGCCTATCGGAACAGCCTACTTTGCATGGGAGCTCAGCATGAAATACGACTTTAGCTCGCTTGTCGACCGCCACGGCATGGACTCCATCGCCGTTGACTCTTGGGGCGAGATCCCCGGCATGGCTCCGAACGCACCCGACGAGGGCTTCGACCGCATTCCCATGTGGGTGGCCGACATGAATTTCGCCACGGTGCCCACGGTCCAGGAGTACATCATCCAGCGCGTCCAGCACCCTATGTTCGGCTACTTCAATCCGCGTCCTGAGTACTTTGACCGCATCATCGAATGGCAGAGCCGTCGCAACGGCGTTGAGGGCCTGGCGCCCGAGCATATCGGCTACGAAAACGGCGTGCTGGGCGGTGTCGTGTCGACGCTGCGTGCGTATGTTCAGCCGGGCGATGCGGTGCTGGTCCACAGCCCCACCTACATCGGCTTTACCAAGTCCATCGAAGCCGCGGGCTATCGTATTGTCCACAGTCCGCTTAAACTCGACGACCAGGGCGTGTGGCGCATGGACTTTGAGGACATGGAGTGCAAACTCGCCCAAAACCACATTCATGCCGTGGTGTTCTGCTCGCCGCACAATCCCTGCGGCCGCGTATGGGAGCGCGACGAGATCGAGCGCGCCATGGACATTTATCGCCAGCACGATTGCGTGGTGATCTCGGACGAGATTTGGTCCGATATCATCCTGCCGGGACACAAGCACATCCCGACGCAGTCGGTGAGCGAGGATGCTCGCATGCGCACGGTTGCCCTCTACGCGCCCAGCAAGACGTTTAACCTGGCGGGTCTGGTCGGCAGCTACCACATCATCTATAACGAAACACTGCGCGACCGCGTGTGCGCCGTGTCCAACAAGACTCACTACAACGAGATGAATGTCCTCTCCATGCATGCGCTTATCGGTGCCTACCAGCCGCAAGGCTACGAGTGGGTTGACGAGCTCAACCAGGTGCTTGCCGGCAATATCGAGTACTTCTGCGATTACGTGGACGAGCATTTTGAGGGCGTGTCCTATTCACGTTCGCAGGGCACGTACATGGTGTTTCTGGACTGCACCGAGTGGTGCCGCGAGCATGGCCGCGATATTCAGTGGCTGCTCGACGAGGGGGCGCGCGTGGGCGTGGGGTATCAGGACGGCCGTCCGTTCCACGGGCCCTGCCACATTCGCGTGAATCTGGCGCTGCCGCTTTCGCGCGTGAGGGAAGCGTGCGACCGCCTGGACCGCTACGTTTTTAATGCACGGTAAGCGTGCGCTGCATGTGGGGCCTTCTGCCAAGTCGGCTAGAAGGCCCCACATGGTAAAGCGTCTGTAACCATTGGGCACTCGTGTGGTTTTGTTTGCTATTATCTTTAACCATTTCAGTCTGTAAACAGGATCGTCTGGAGCTCGATGAAAAGACCCCGTCGCTCGGTTGCCATTTCGTTGTTTGTCGCGCTTGCAGTGGCGAGCGCCTTTGTCGTAGCGATAGCTGGCTGTTCAGGGTCGAATGGCAGAGCCTCGACGCCTGCATCAAAAGGCCCGGGACACCTCGCAGGTCAAGGACGACAACCTTAAGACGCTCAACGTTGGCAGCGACCTCTATCCGCCGTTTGTGTATACCGACGAGTACGGCGATATCGTTGGCCTGGATGTCGAGATATTGACCGAGGCTTTGGCCCGCATTGGTTACAAGCCAAAGTACCAGCTGATCGATTGGGAAAAGAAGAACGAGCTACTGGCGAGCGGCGAGCTCGATTGCGTCATGGGCAGCTTTAGCATGACGGGTCGCGAAAACGAATATCGTTGGGCCGGTCCGTACCTTGCGAGCCGCCAGGTAGTCGCGGTTGATCCCCAGAGCGATATCTACACGCTTGCCGATCTTGAGGACAAGGTCGTGGCCGTTCAGTCCACCACCAAGCCCGAGGGCATTTTGCTCAATCGTACAAATGAAAATGTTCCGCAGATCAAGGAACTCTACTGCTTTTCGGACCGCTCGTACCTGAACCCGGCGCTCGTCGAGGGTCTGGTCGACGCTATCGCCGCGCATGAGTCCTCGCTGCTCACCTACGAAAAAGACTATGGTGTGACGTATCGCATTTTGGATGAGCCGCTGCTTGAGGTTGGTTTGGGTACCGCTTTCGATATCAACGATACGCGCGGCATCGACGTTAAGCTCACCCATGCCTACCAGGAAATGCTAGCCGACGGCACCATGAAACGCCTGGTGTCAAAGTACTTTGATGACCCTTCGCCCTTTTTGAATATAGAGGGCCTGTCATGATCGGTGCACCCGACCACGCCGTAGAGAAGCGGGGCAATCGTTCGGCAGGGGCATGGCTCCTTGTCGCCCTGCTGGGGATGGCGCTCTCGGTTGTTGCCGGTATGATGAGCTACGGCTACACGACAGCTCAGGCCGAGCAGCGCTTTGCCGACGTTGTCGATTACGTGGCGACGCAGAGCCTTTCCTACGATGCATTCAACAGCGCCTATACGACCAAAAACCTGATTCGCGTTATGGAGATCGCCGGAGAGACAGCGCGCGATATGGAGCGCGACGGTTCGGTGGATAACGCCATGCTGGAGCAATATGCCGACCAGTTCAACGTGAGCGCACTGATCGTAACGGACGCATCGGGCAACCTGGTGTCTGAGTTCTCGACGGATGGCGTGGGCTACGAGTCGCTTGCTACGTATCTCAAAGAAACGTCCGTGCTGGAGGTGACAGCCCATCCGCTTAAGTTCTATACCGCCCGTATCACGCTTGCGGATGATTCGGTCGCAGACATTGGCTGCGTGACCCGGCAGGATGGCGAGGGCATCGTTGTCGCAGTGAGACACCAGAGCGCCAAGGCGGTCGCGAGCAATACGCTCAAACTGCAGAGCCTGCTCGGTGGTTACGAGACCATCGACAGTGGCAATATCGTGATCGAAAGCGATGGCAAGGTCGTTGCGACCAATGTCGTTGAACCCACCATATTGGGCGTATTCGATCTGCCTGCAACGGATGTCTTTATTGTCGACGGTATTAAGGATCGATGCCTGCCCGGCAAAGTCCGACTGGTCAACGCCAGCGGCGAGTGGTATTTGGGCACATTTGGAAAAGCGCGCGGGTTCTACGTGTACACCTATGCCTCGGCGCGGCGCTACTTTGAGGTCGTCGCGGCTGTTGCTGCCGGCGTGCTGGTGCTCTACGGCGGTGTTATAGCCGTTGTTGTGATGGCGCGTCGCCGCGCTGATCGTCGACGTTTGACGGACTTGCTGCAGCAGGAGCGCGACTATGGTGACAGGCTGGCTAAGGCAGCGCGTGAGGCCTCGTCTGCCAACTCGGCAAAGACGGAGTTTCTACGTCGCATGAGCCACGATCTGCGCACGCCCATCAACGGCATTCGCGGCATGGTCGAGGTCGGCGATGCCAATGCGGACGATCTGCAAAAGCAGACCGAGTGCCGCTCAAAAATCTGGACGGCATCGGGACTGCTGCTCGACCTTGCCAACGAGGCGCTCGATATGAGTCGCTTGGAGAGCGGCCAGGTCAATCTGGAACTTGTTCCCACAAACTTGGTGACCCTCACCCGCGAAGTGTGCGATATTCTGGAGCGCCAGGCCGAGGAGCGCCTGGTGACAATTGTCTACGACCAGCAGACGCTTAATCATCCCTATGCGTGGGTGAGCATGACGCACCTCAAGCGTTTGTTGCTCAATATTGCCGGCAATGCCGTCAAGTACAACCGCCAGGGCGGCTATGTCCGCCTGGTGTGCCGCGAGGTGGAGCCGGCGGATGGCATCCCCGTCTATGAATACACGATCGCCGACAACGGTATTGGCATGAGCGAGGAGTTCCAACAGCACCTCTACGAGCCGTTTTGCCGCGAGGAGCAACAGGTGGAAGGTACTTCATCGGGAACTGGCCTGGGCGCGCCTATCGCAAAACAGTTGGTCGAGCTTATGGGCGGAACCATGAGCTTTACGAGCGTCTTGGGGCAGGGGACGACGTTTACCATCTGTCTGCCGTTCGAGAAATGCAAACGCTCCGAGATTCCTCAGGCAGTTCGCGTGGATGGGGGCGATGGCGATGCACTCCAGGGCTTGCGCGTTTTGCTCGTAGAGGATAACGATCTGAATGCCGAGATCGCGCAGTTTACGCTCAGCCGTGCCGGTGCCGTCGTGTCGCATGCTAAGGATGGCGAGTCTGCCGTTGAGGCGTTTGCCGCGAGCGCACCGCACGAGTACGACGTGGTGTTGATGGACACCATGATGCCTGGCATCGATGGCCTTGAGGCCACGCGTCAGATTCGAGCACTCGATCGCGAGGATGCCGCGACCACGCCGATTATCGCCGTGAGCGCCAACGCCTTTGCCGACGATCGCAGGCTTTCGCGCGAGGCGGGCATGAACGCGCGCCTGAGTAAACCCGTGAGCTCGCAGGAGCTCGTTGAGGCGCTTGCGCACATCGCTGCCGACGCTCTATAAGCATATGGCCCGGTTCCAAGGTGGGTTGGAACCGGGCCATATTGCTATTGATGAGGCCTGCTGAGGGGCTTACTTTTCCTGAATCTGCTTACCGCAGAGATGCTCAATCGTAATCTCGTAGAGCTGGACGCCCTTAATGTCCTTGGCGATTTCCTCTTCGACTTCCTCGGCAGAAGGGTAGTACTTAAGGGCGAGCTGGCGGACTTTGTCCTCGATAAACGCGGGGGTGTCATTCGCCAGGCGACAACGGCCAAAGACGACGGTGCTCATAACGTAGGGAGCCCAGTCGCCGTTCTGGTACCACTCGTTTCCGTAAACGGTAAAGCAGACCTTGTCATCGCGCTTGAGTGCGTCGACCTTGTGGCCAGCCTTGGCGCCATGGAAATAAATCTTGTCGTGCTCGGCGTCAAAGAAGTAGTTGACGGGAATGGCGTACGGGTAGCCATCGTCGCCGTTGACGGCAAAGACGCCGCGCTTGCAGGTGGCGAGCAGTTCGCGCGCTTCCTCGTCAGTGATGGCGCGTTTCTTTCGACGCAAGGGCCTAAACATCGTTGGCTTCCTTTCTGGTCGTGCGTGGTGGTTGAGCACAAACTATAGCGAAACGGATCCGTTTTTCTTGATGCGGGCGAATATGTTTTTGAGCTTGTTAAAGTCGAGCGGTTTGGACAGATGGGCGTTCATGCCAGCATCGTGTGCCGCCTTGGCGTCCTCGGCAAAGGCATTGGCGGTGAGCGCGATGATGGGGATATCGGCTGCATCGACCTTCTCGCTCAGACGAATCGCGCGGGTTGCCTCGTAGCCGTCCATGCCCGGCATCATAATGTCCATCAAAATGGCATCGAAGCTACCGGCGGGATGCGACAGGTACAGATCGACAACTTCGTTGCCGTTGGCGGCGCGGGTGACCACGATGCCCTCGGATTCTAGCAGCGCCTGGGCAATCTCGGCATTCAATTCGTTGTCTTCGGCGAGCAGCACGTTCATGTCGGCGAGCGAGCAGTCGGGCGCACTCTCAACCGTATTCGCCCGCGCCTGGGGATTCTCGTCGATATCGAGCGGAATCTCCACGTAGAACGAGGTGCCTACATGGAGCTCACTGGTGACTTCGATGGTACCGCCCATCAGTTCAATAAGCGACTTGACGATTGGCATGCCCATGCCGGTTCCTTGGAACTTGCTGCGCGCATCGTCACCTTCTTGGGCAAACGGTTCATAGATATGCTTTAAAAACTCGGGAGCCATGCCAATGCCGGTATCCGAAACGCTAAAGCAAAAGAGCGCGCGCCCATCATCGAGTGGCTTGGTCTTTGAACTAAAGGTGACGGAGCCGCCGCGCTTGTTGTACTTAATGCTGTTGTCTAACAGGTTGATTATGATCTGTCGGATATGGGTGGGACTGCCGATCATATATGGCCCCGTGGCGTACGGCAGACTATTGTCCTGTATGGTGATGCCGTTACTGGACGCGCGGAGCTTGCACAGCACCAGTGTATCGTCACAGAGCTCTTTGAGGTTAAAAGGCGCATGCTCCAGTGTTAGCTTGCGGTCTTCGATTTTGCCCATCTCGAGGATGTCGTTGATCAGCGAGAGCAGGTGATTGGCGGCAACGCGCGCTTTGGCACGGCTCTCGCGGGCGACCTGGATATCGCCTTCCTTCAATTCCTCGATCTCGATAAGGCCCAGGATACCGTTGAGCGGCGTACGGATGTCGTGGCTCATGCGCGTGAGGAATGCCGTCTTAGCGGCGTTGGCAGCATCGGCTTTTTTGCGCTCGGTTCGAGCGCGCACGAGCGCCCAGATGAGCAGGACGATGCCGACCGACAACATACCGATGAGGGTAGCGGCAACGGCGGTGCGGTTGCGATAAAGGAATTGAAGCGTGTTGGATTCCTGGGCCGTGTACGACGTGGATGAGTAATTGCTTGCGGAGAGCGATTCTCCGGCATTGATGATGCCCTTGTTGATGATTCCCAGCAGCTCGGGCTTTCCGCGCGAAATCCAGCACGAGAGCTCACAGGTGTCAGGGAGCTCGACCGTCTTGTAGCTCTCGAGATCATAACGGTCGCCGATGGTTTTTACGCGTGAGCTGGGAGCGACGATGCAATGTGCCGTTCCCTTCCTGAGGGCGTCGAACGCTTCATCGTCGGATTGGTATTCGGTCACGGTCGCTGTGGGGAACAGACTTTCAAGTACATTTTGGTTGATAAACGATGATTTGGTACAGGCGATGTTCTGAAGGTCTTTGTTCAGGTTGCCGCCGGTGTGGATGGCGGTGAGGGACACGGTCCCCAACGATACCGACTGCACAACGCCTGATTGCTCGGCAAACCAGTAATCTCGGTATACCGGTAGCGCAACGTCTATGCTTCCCTTTGACAGGGCCTTTGACATCATCTTGTAGCTATCAAAGGCGACGGTTTTGACCGTAATGCCAAATTTATCGTGCAACGTCGTCGCAAGCGATGCGAGCGAGCCTTCCATTTCGCCGTTTTCGTCTTCGTTGCAATAGGGGAGTTTGCCCGTAATGTAGCCGAGCGTGATGGTGTTGTCATTTGCTTTGAGCCAGGAACGTTCGGGGCTGTTGAGCGATGATGAACCGCTGTTTTGGACCGAGTAGTTAGATTTGACTTCGTCGATATAGCGTGGGTTGACACGGGCGATTGCCGACATGGCGGCATTGATGTCGTCCATCAGGTCGGGGCGGCTTTTGGGGACGGCAAAGTAGTAGTCGCTCGAACCAATGTAGAACATGGGGGAGGCGCTGGGCGACGAAATGGTGTCGTTCATGATGACGGCATCGACCTCGTTGTTTGCGAGCGCGTCAAAGAGGGCGCCGCCAGTGTCGATTTCTTTATAGGTGCAGGTAATGCCTTCGTTGGCGAGCCACTGCTTGCCAACGAAGGTTTGCATAACGCTGGGGTTGCAGCCGATAGTGAGACCCTGGAGTGCTTGAGGGTTACCCTTTGCGAGGTCGTCACGGTCTGGCCTAGCGTAGATGTAGTAGCGCTCGGTGCCCTCGGGGTTCGAGGAAAAGAGCAGCTTTTGGGCGCGTTCCTCGGAGTAGGAGATGTTGGGCATGAGGTCGATCTCGCCTGCCTCGAGCATGTCCATAAGCTCGGCGAAGGTGCCGGAGACATATTCGTACTGCCAGCCGGGCGTATAGTACGACAGGGTCTGGAGGTACTCGTAGCCCCATCCCGAGAGGCGCTCGCCGGGGGTGCCGTCCTGGAAGCCCTCGTTGCTGACGAGCCAGCCGACACGGACCGTCTTGACTTGCTGATCGGAGTCGGCGGCAAAGGCAGGGGCGGGCGCGACGGCGCTCAGTACGGCGAGCGCGGTAAGCGCAACGGCCAAGGCGCGATATATAGCTGAACGAAGGACAGTGGCAGCTCTCACATGCAATCCTAACGAATCAAGACATTACCGCATAAGGATACCAGCTCAGCCTGCCCAGCCGGCAGCAGCACCGCTAAACGGTTCCGCCCGGCAGTTGGGGACAGTCCCTTTCTGCCGGCACAAAAGGAACGTCCCTAACTGTCGGTTGTGGGACAATACCGAGCGAACGTGATTGGGCGTCTGGGAAAAGGGGTCGCGATGAACAAGTTGAGGACGCTTGCCGATGTGCTGCGACAGGCTGGCTTTGCGCGCATCACGGGCCTGTTTCTTATCTTTTACTTGCTGTGCTCGACAGCTGTCTGGCTGTCCGAGCCCACGACCCTCACCTTTGGCGATGGACTTTGGTTTAGCTTTGAGACAGTCTCGACCATCGGCTTTGGCGACATTCCGGCCGAAACACCGGTTGCCCGCGCTATTACCGTCGTCTTGAGCGTTATCAGCATCTTCTACATCGCCATGCTCACGGGCGTGGCGGTGAACTACTGCAATACGCTTATCAAGATGCGTCAAAAGGACACCATGGCGCGCTTTATGGACGATCTTGAGCATTTGGAAGAGCTCGATCGCGACGAGCTTGCCGATCTTTCGCGCCGCGTGCGCGAATATCGGCGTCGCCAACGCTAGAGCGGGCGCCGCGCGTCACGATGAGGAGGACAAATATGAACATCACCGTGTACCTGGGTGCCAACACTGGCAATGACCCGGCATTTCTGCCCGCGGTGCAGGAGCTGGGCAACTGGATTGGCGCCAATGGACACGCGCTGGTATACGGCGGGTCCAAATCGGGCCTGATGGGTGCGCTCGCTGATAGCGTGCTCGATGCTGGCGGACACGTGACGGGTGTGGAGCCGAGCTTTTTTATCGAGGCCGAGTTTCAGCACGACGGCATCGACGACCTTATCGTGACGAGTGATATGGCCGAGCGCAAGGCCAAGATGATTGAGCTCGGCGATGCGTTCATCGCCTTTCCCGGTGGGACGGGCACGCTCGAGGAGATTGCCGAGGTCATGTCCGCTGTGTCGTTGGGGCACCTGAGTGCTCCGTGCATCCTGTATAACCTGGACGGTTACTACAACGACCTCAAGGCGCTGCTCGGGCACATGATCGATAAGGGTTTATCGAGCCCGCAGCGCCAGCACGGCATTTACTTTGCCGACGATTTGCGCGAGATTGCCTCGATTATCAACGGATAAGTCTTGAGCCTGCCCCACAATGGCTCCCAATGGTGCCGTTTGCGGCGCAGACGGTTGGCTCGTTCGGGCAACGCTCGCTCTACAATAAAACGTAACTATGTCGACTTTGACCGCGGGAGGACCCGATGGATAACCTTGCCAAACCCACAAACCGCGCGCTGTTTTTAGTTAGCGTTGCCGTGACCGGTGCGTTCGCAGGTGCCGCGGTCTGGCTGTTCTTTTTCGCGATGGAGCACGGCATCGACTATCTATGGACCGAGATTCCGCACGCGCTGGGCGTCGCTTCGCCCGAGCTTGCCAGTGGCCCGTTTGGCTTTCTGCCGTACCCATTTTTTGTCTGCTTGCTGGGCGGTCTGTTAATCGGTCTGTACGAGAAGATGACAGGCACCAAGACCGATGACCTCAACCAGGTGATGGCTAAGGTTAAGCAAGACGGGCGCTACCCGTACGACAACCTGGGCAAGCTTTCGCTCGCGGCGTTGCTGCCGCTGCTGTTTGGCGGAAGCATTGGACCGGAGGCCGGCCTGACCGGCGTTATCGCCGGTCTGTGCAGCTGGGTCGGCGACCGCATGCGTCGCTTTGGCGCCGAGTTTAGGGAGCTCACGCTGCTGGGTACCCAGGCTGCCCTGACGGCGCTCTTTACCGCGCCCGTCTTTGGCTTTGTGGCGCCGCTTGCCGGTAGCGCCGACGGCCAGGGCGAAGACGCCGACGATGAGTCCATGTCCGGCGAGATCACCATCAAGCTGCCCAAGGCGCAAAAGACGGTGGTCTACGGTATTGCGATTGCCGGCGGCCTGGGCACCTACCTGCTGCTCGGCCAGCTCATGGGCGGCGGCATGGGTATGCCGAGGTTCGAGGCCGCCGTGGTGGGTAACCTGGAGCTTACCTGGCTCATTCCGCTGGCGTTGGTTGGCACCGTTTGCGGCTGGCTGTACTTTGTCTCTGAGCACGCAAGCGAAGCGCTGTCCCATGCAATAGGGGAGCGTCCTGTCGTCAAGGCCATGCTAGCCGGTCTGGCGCTCGCCATCTGTGGCACGGTCCTGCCCTACACCATGTTTGCCGGCGAGACCCAGGCCGACGTGCTCATGGAAACCTACCTGACCATTCCCGCTGGCGTGCTTATCGCGACCGGTCTTGTTAAGGCCATGTTGACCCCAGCTCTTATCAACATGGGTTGGCGCGGCGGCCACTTCTTCCCCGTTATCTTCTCGGGCGTAAGCCTGGGCTACGGCCTTGCCATCCTCACCGGCGCAGATCCGGTCTTTTGCGTCGCCGTCTGCACGGCATCGACGATGGGTGCGGTCATGCGTCAGCCGGTCATGGTCGTGGGCCTGCTGCTCATGTGTTTCCCGCTCAAGGGGATTGTCTGCATGATCATCGCCGCAGCCATCGCCGCTGGCATTCCGCTGCCCAAGTCGCTGCGCAAGTAGCACGGTGGCGCACGGTCGATACAAGCACCCTAGGCCCGGTGTGGCGCTGTGTCATGGATTTGCGAGCGCCTAGATCTCGCTCGGAATCGGCGCTATTTCCAAACCGCGAGCGCGGCGGTGCCCAGTACGATGAGGGCGAGACCGATAGCGCTGCGTCGCGAGACTTTTTCGTTGAATGCCAGGCGCGCAAATAGTACCGATACGACAATCGATAGTTTGTCGATCTGCACCACGACGCTCACCTGGCCTGTGGCGATGGCGTAGTAGTATAGCAGCCACGATGCGCCAGTCGCAATGCCCGATGCCGCGAGAAATACGAGTTCATAGCGGTCTACGTGCACGGCTTGGCCCATCTTGCCTTTAGCTGCCACGATTGCCCATGCCATAACCAGTACCACACAGGTACGGATTGCCGTGGCCAGGCTGGATTCGACGCCTTCGATGCCAGCCTTGGCAAGGATGGACGTGAGCGCCGCGAACACGGCGGCGCCGAGGGCGTAAGCGAGCCAGGTCCGGTCTTGCTGCTGCTCGGGTCCGGCAGACTGCTTCTTCTCGATCATTAAAAACGTGCCGAGGGTGATGACAGCGGTTCCCACGAGCTTAACCGCAAGGTTGCTCGTCTCGCCAAAAAGTACGATGGCGATCAGTGCGGCGAGTACGGTGCTCATCTTGTCGACCGGTACGACCTTATTGACGTCTCCGATGCCCAACGCCTTAAAGTAACAGATCCACGAAGCACCGGTAGCGAGTCCCGAGAGGACGAGAAAGAGCCAGGATCTGGGTTCGATGCTGCCGATGGTTCCAATGGATCCAGAAATGCCCGCCATTGCCCAGGCGAAAACGAGCACCACGCAGGTGCGAATGGCCGTCGCGACATCGGAGTCGGTCTGCTTGATGCCGCATTTGGCCAGGATAGATGTGATGCCGGCAAAGAAAGCCGACACAAATGCTGCTGCGACCCACGACACGGGTGAAATGCCTCCCCAAAGAACGACCGCGCCAGATTTACGGCGCTCGTCCGATGATACCGTCCCGCCATGAAGCTTTGATATCGCTGTGGTGAGACAGGGGCCATAGTTCGAGAGGGCATTTGGTTAAGGCTCGAATCGAAGGTGAATGGTTTTCCGCGAAGTGAACGAGTAAATCTGGACCCCTGGAACATGCACACTTTTTTCGAACAAAACTGCAGGATTCTTAGACAAAAACCGCAGGAATTGAGTCCTTAAAAATGTCGATGCTACAGGGCACTGTTTTTACTCGTTCACTTCTCGGAAAAGTATTCACCTTCGATATGCTGACGGTGTCTTTTTGGTTGCCAAGAACTAGACGGCCTGCTGTGAGGGGCGGTGGTGACGCTATGCCGCCTTGTTTCATTGAAAAAATAAGCGGGGTACCACCTAAGCTTTTTAGCTGTCGATTACAGGTCGCGTACTCGATAAACCTTGGTGCTGACGGTGCAGCTGATTGCACATAGCGCGAGGGCAAGTGTGGCGATGCCTGCACACAGACAGCCAAGGACGGCGGGATCGGGATTTGCCCCGGCAATCGACATGAGCCAGTTGCTGATGGGGTTGGAGGAGCTCAACGTGGCAATGGCAAGGCACCAGAGCAGGGCAAGCAGGCCGACGGATAGGCGCAGCGCCTCCATGTGTCCAAATCGGAAGAACAGCGGCTGTGCCAAAAACACCATCATGAGGGAGATGAGCATCGATGCTGCCGAGGCTATAGCGATCTCAAAGACCGTCTGTCCCGTCGAGGGGATGCCCACGCTGTTGAATAGCGGGATGGAGACGATGCTCAGAAGCGCGGCGGCGCACGTCATGACAGCCGAGAAGACAATAACGCTCAGGTAGCGTGCGCAAATAATGTCTTTGCGCGAGAAGGGCAGCGTTGCCCGATAACGCTCCCAGCCATTTTGATTGTCGAAGCCGGCCAGCGAGCTCATGACCATGATGGGCGACATGGCGCTGACCGCGCAGGCGCCGGCGCTCATGCCGGAATCGCCATCCGACGCGTTGGCAAGGGTCAACACAACGAAGATGAACAGGCTGACGCCCGCGATGCTTGGGATAAGCGTGCGAACGATGGCGAGCTCGGACATAAAGGCGCGTTTCATTTCGAAGCTCCTTTCAGCATGAGGCGAAGATAGTCATCAATGGTTGCCCGATCGCAGGGAATCTCGGGGAAGGCCTCGAGCGTATCGCGACGGTTGGGCACGAGCACGTCCACGCTGTAGGCATGGCGGGCGGCACGGGCGCCTTCGACGCAAGCCATAAGCTCGGCGGCCTGTGCTTGGGTACAGTGGGCGATGCCAGCGCGGTCGGTAATATCCTCGCGCGGCAGGTCAAAAATAATCGAGCCATTATCGATGCAGATGACGCGATCAGCGGCGCGATCGAGGTCGGATGTAATGTGGCTCGAGAGCAGCACGCTGTGCTGGCCGTCGGCGACAAAGGCAAGCAGCTCATCAAGCAGCTCCTCGCGTGCCATGGGATCGAGGCCCGCGGTGGCTTCGTCCAAAACGAGCAGTTTGGCCTTGTGGCTGAGCGCGCAGGCAAGCTGCAGCTTCATGCCCATGCCGCGGGAGAGGTCCTTGACCTTTGCCTTGGGATCGAGGCCAAATCGGTCGATGAGGCTGGAGAAGGTGTCGTGGCTCCAGGTGGGGTATGCCGGGCTTACGAGTGCCTCAACTTCGGTCACCTTGAGTGTGGAAGGGAAGGGGCATGTGTCCAGCACGAGGCCGACACGAGTGCGCAGGCAACGCTGCGTTTCATCGGGCGCGTCGGCGCCACAGCGCTGCCCAAACAGGTGCACCTCGCCGGCATCGAGCTTTATAAGCCCGAGCGCGGCTCGAATCGTCGTGGTTTTGCCGGCGCCGTTTGCGCCCACAAAGCCAACAATCTGGCCGGGTTCCACGGCAAGCGTGACGTCGCGCAGCGAAAAGCGGTCGCTCACACGGCGTGAGATACCTTTGAGTTCTAAAAGGTTTTGCATGGCATAGCCTTTCTTGCAGATGGCTACTGCATAGTTTCGGGGGCTACCAGGTCGAGCATCTCGTGCAGCTTGTCGCGCGTGAGGCCCAGGGTTTCGGCTTGGCTCGCCGCTTTCGCAAGTAGCTCTTCGATATGGCAGAGCTGGTTTTCGCGCAAGAGTTCCTGGTTGCCCTCGGCGACAAAGCAGCCCTTGCCCTGCACGGTGCAGATAAACCCGAGCTGCTCCAGGTCGGCGTAGGCGCGCTTGGTGGTGATGACGCTCACGCCAAGATCGCTCGCGAGTGCACGGATGCTGGGGAGTTTGGCTCCCGCAGTGAGTGCGCCCGAAAGGATCTGAGCTTTGACCTGCGAGGCTATTTGCTCGTAGATGGGCTTGTCGCTCGAATTGGATAGGATGATGTCCACAGCGGCTCCTTAGCTGTTGGGCTACACGTGTATATAACCGGTAAGCACAGTATATATACACTATGCACAGTTACGCAAGAGGCAAATAGGGATTGTCCGTTCGTTCATCCATCTCAATCTGTAACATCTGGAACCGATTTGGACGGCTACCTGTTACAGATTGAGATTTTGCTGGCGGGCCCCACCTGTTTGTCTAAATCTGTAACAACTGGAGAAGATTTTGGCTGGTAGATGTTATAGATCGAGACATTGGCCACCCGTCTACCCTTATATCTCAATCTGTAACAGATGGACCCGTTTTGAGTGGCTAGATGTTACAGATCGAGATCTTTCTGGGACGTCCACCTGTTTGTCTAAATCTGTAACAGGTAGAGGTTCAAAAACCGTCTAGATGTTACAGATCGAGACGAACTGCTGCGGAGTGCCGCCATCGACTGCTACCTAGGCCCCAACTGATGAATTTGTCCTGATAGGTGCCCTGCTGCAGCATTTCGCGGCTACAATAGTGCGGTTACAACGACGTAATGCACTCAATGCAAGAAAGGATCCGCATGGCAAGCCTGTCGGATGAAATCTCGTCGCGCCGCACATTCGCGATCATCAGCCACCCGGACGCCGGTAAGACCACGCTTACCGAGAAGCTGCTGCTCTATACCGGCAGCATCCAGACCGCCGGCTCGGTCAAGGGCAAGAGCTCGGCCAAGCATGCCGTCTCGGACTGGATGGACATCGAGAAGGAGCGCGGTATTTCCGTTACCTCTTCGGTGTTGCAGTTCACCTACAACGGCGCCTGCGTCAACATCCTCGATACCCCCGGCCACCAGGACTTTTCGGAGGATACCTACCGTACCCTTATGGCCGCCGACGCCGCTGTCATGGTCATCGACGGCGCCAAGGGCGTCGAGGCCCAGACTAAAAAGCTCTTTAAGGTCTGTACGCTGCGCCACATTCCCATCTTCACCTTTGTGAACAAGCTCGATCACGAGGCTCGCGATCCGTTTGAGCTCATGGAAGAGATCGAGAACGTCCTGGGCATCAATACGTATCCCATGAACTGGCCGATCGGCAGCGGCCGCAATTTCCGCGGCGTGTTCGATCGTCAGACTCGTCGCGTTATCGCCTTTGAGGGCGACGGCCACGCCAACGCCACCAAAAAGGTCGCCGAGGTCGAGGCCGAGCTGGGCGATCCTTCCATGGACGAGCTTATCGGCGAGGAAAACCACAAGAACCTGATGGACGACATCGAGCTGCTCGATGGAGCCGGCGACGAGCTCGACTTGGATGCCGTGGCCTGCGGCAAGCTGAGCCCGGCGTTCTTTGGCTCGGCGCTCACTAACTTTGGCGTGGAGCCCTTCCTCAAGGAGTTCCTGCGTCTGGCCCCGACGCCGCGCGCCTACACCGACACGCTCACCAGCGAGCCGGTCGATCCTTGCCGCGACGACTTTAGCGGCTTTGTGTTTAAGATCCAGGCCAACATGGACAAGAACCACCGCGACCGCATCGCCTTTGTGCGCATTTGCTCGGGCAAGTTCGAGCGCGGCATGGACGCCTTCCACGTGCAGGGCAACCGCAAGCTCAAGCTTGCCACGGGCACGTCGATGATGGCCGATGATCGCGCCATCGTGGACGAGGCGTACGCGGGCGATATCGTGGGCCTGTTCGACCCGGGTATCTTTAGCATCGGCGACACTGTGTGCTCCGGCAAGCGCCACGTGCAGTACCCGCAGATCCCGACGTTTGCCCCCGAGATGTTCGCTCGCATTACGCAGGTCGATACGCTCAAGCGCAAACAGTTCGTCAAGGGTATGGAGGAGCTTGCCCAGGAGGGTGCCATCCAGATCTTCCGCGAGCTTGGTGCCGGCATGGAGAGCGTCATCGTGGGCGTGGTCGGCGTGCTGCAGTTTGAGGTGCTCGAGCGCCGTCTCAAGGCAGAGTACCGTGTTGAGGTCCGTCGCCAGCCGCTGCCCTATACGGACATTCGCTGGATCCAGAACGACCCCGATACCATCGATATCCCGGGCCTTTCGCTCACGCGCGACACGCTGCGCGTCGAGGACATGCGCGGCGGCAAGCTGCTGCTGTTCACGAGCCCGTGGAACGTGGATTGGGCAACCGACCACAACCCCGACCTTATCCTGTCGGAGTTTGGCAACGTAGCCTTTTAACGCATCGGCGCGGTGGCCCTGCGGGGCTGCCGCGCCGTTTGCTTGCCTGATGCCGTGTGAGCGGCTATCATACCCACCGTCGTCTCAAGACCGGGGCGTCCGAGCAGTTCGGGTCCGATATCCTGCTCGTTAAACCTAAAACCAAAGGAGTACATAATGATCAAGAAGGTCATGGAGGACTACAAGGTCCTGTTGCGGAGCATTCCCGCGGCAACGGTTTCGCTGTTTTTCGTGAGTGTCATCATGATGAACCTGCTGGCCAACAAAGAGCTTATCAGCCTGCCGTATCTGGCACTCGATTGCGGCTTTGTGGTGAGCTGGGTTTCGTTTTTGTGCCAGGACATGATCTGCAAGCGCTTTGGCGCCAAGGCATCCATCAAAATCTCTATCCTCGCGCTGCTGGTCAACCTGGCCGTCAGCCTGTGCTTTTGGGCGTGCTCGCTCACGCCCGGCCTGTGGGGCGCTTACTACGACACGGGCATGATCGAGGTCAACAACGCCCTTAACGCCACCATCGGCGGCACCTGGTACGTGGTGCTGGGCTCTTCGCTGGCAATGCTCGTTTCTGCCGTGGTTAACTCCACGCTCAACCAGTCGCTCGGTCGTATGCTCAAAAAGAATAACTTTGCGAGCTTTGCCTTCCGCTCCTATGTGTCCACGGGTGTTGGCCAGTTTATCGACAACTTGGTCTTTGCCATTGTGGTGAGCCACACGTTCTTTGGTTGGACCTGGGTGCAGGTCCTTATGTGCTCGCTGACCGGCGCTGTTGCCGAGCTGCTGTGCGAGGTCTTCCTGAGCCCCGTGGGCTACAAGGTCGTGCGCGGCTGGGAGCGCGAGAACGTGGGCTCCGAGTACCTCGAGCGCCACGCAACCGCCTAAGGAGCAAGTATGCGGGTTTTGATCACGGGCGCTTCGGGCGGTATCGGAGCCGCGTGCGTGCAGCGCTTTTTGGACGAGGGCCACGAGGTTGTGGGCTTGGATCTGCTGCCGGCGGCGATCGAACACGAGCGCTACCGCCATCTGATCGTTGATGTCCGCGAGCCTGACTCGTTTCCAGGCAACCTTGAACCCCAGGTAATCGTGAACGTTGCCGGTACGCAGGATTCGGCCGACGACATCGCAGCCAACCTGTGTGGCACCATCAACGTGACCGAGCGTTACGCCTTTGTGGGGGAGGGGCTTGCCGCCAAGCCGGCACCGGCTATCAAATCCGTGGTCAATGTGGGGTCGGCGAGCGGACATACGGGATCGGAGTTTCCCGCCTATGCTGCCAGCAAGGGCGGCGTTATCGCCTACACCAAGAACCTTGCAAACCGTCTGGCGCCGCAGGCCATCGCCAACAGTGTGGACCCGGGCGGCGTTATCACGCCGCTCAACCGTTGCGTGATGGAAGACGAGCACCTGTGGAACCAGATTATGGAGCTCACGCCGCTTAAACGCTGGGCTACCGCCCAAGAGATCGCCGAGTGGATCTACTTTGTGGGCGTGACCAACCGGTTTATGACCGGGCAGAGCCTGCTGATCGATGGCGGCGAGGCCGGCCGCACACAATTTATTTGGCCCGAATAGGAAACGCGCCCGATGGGAAGCCTTCGGGCGCGTTTTTGATGTATCGATTTTTAGCCGAGGCAAGTCCAGTTGACGGGGGTCGAGCCGTGTTGCTCGAGCAGTTCATTGGCAGCGGAGAAGGGGCGCGATCCCATAAAGGCGGGGAGTTCTGCCGTGGCACGGTTGGCCGAAAGCGGCGAGGGGTGCGTGGATGCCAGGCAGAACTTGCCGGTTGCCTTGCCCGCGCCAGTTGCGGCGAGCTTGCCTTCAACCATCTGCTGGGCAAAGCGACCCCATGCCAAAAAGATTACCGGCTGGGGCAGCTGGCAGCAGCGTTCGATAACGTAGTCGGTGAGCGTGCTCCAGCCCAGCTTGGCGTGCGAGTTCGCGGCATGCTCGCGCACGGTGAGCGTAGTGTTGAGGAGCAGGACGCCCTGTTGTGCCCATGGGGTTAGGTCTCCCGTGGCGGGAATGGGGCAGCCCAGATCGGCTTTGAGCTCCTTATAGATGTTGCGCAGGCTTGGCGGCAGCTTGATTTGCGTTGCGGGGACCGAGAACGACAGCCCCATGGCCTGGTTGGGTCCGTGATAAGGGTCCTGACCCAAGATGACAACTTTGACCTGGTCGGCCGGCGTGTAGGCGAGGGCATTGAGGATGTCGTCTTGTGCTGGGTAGATAGTCTGCTCGGCACGCAAAAGGGCGATGCGCTCGAGCAGCTGGTTCGTAGTGTCACGTACCGGCTGCGGCGCATCGCCCAACCAAGTTGCTATGTTGCGGTCGCGGGTCGCGGTGTCCATGGGGGCTCCTTTATGGCAGATGCTCTGTTGGCATCTATTGTAAAGGCGCACCGGTTGCCTTTATGCCGCGGCTGTATAAGGAGTGGGGTCTACGAGACGCGCTCGGGCGCCCCTGCCATGCGAGCCTGTCCATGTGCGCGAAGGCGCGGAAGCTCGACGGTTGCCACCATGACGCCGGTGAGGATGAGAGCGGCGCCAAAGAAGGCGATGGGGCTCAGGACCTCGCCGACCAGGAAGAACGAGAAGACAGCGGAGCAGACCGGCTCGAGCGAGAAGGCGAAGCCGGTGGTCTCGGCGGGCACGTGGGGCTGCACGAGCGTCTGGGTGATAAAGCCATAGGCAGAGCAGATGAGTGCGAGGGCAACGACAACGACGATCTCGCTGGGCGTACTGGGAAGTGTGAAACCGCCAAAGACGCATGCGGCGATGCCCGAGAACAAGCCGCCGAAGCCCAGCTGCCAAACGCCCAGAGCAAGCGGATCGACTTCTTTGACAAAGCGCTTGGCCACGATAATGTGGCTGGCATAGATAAAGGCCGAGAGCAGCATGATGATCGCGCCGGGATTCAGGCTGGTAAAGTCTGCGCCCGAGAGCAGCAACATACCGCAGGTGACGATGGCGGTGCCGACGAGCACTTTGCGCTCGGGGGCGCGGCGCAGCAGGGCGGCATTGGCAAACGGCACGATCACGACCGTCAGGCTCTGTAAAAAGCCGGCAGTGGAGGCGGAGGTGAGGCTGGAGCCCAGGCACATGCAGGTGAGCTCGGTTGCCATAATGGCGCCGATGATAGCGGCGCGAACCATAAGGTCGCGGTTGATACGGAAAGCGCGCTTGTGGAAGAGCAAAAGGCAGGCCATAAAGGCGATGATGCAGCGCAGCGCAACGATGCTCGTGGCGTTCATGCTGTCCATACCGATCTTCATGAGGGGGTACGAAAAGCCCCATGCGACGGGAACGGAGAATGAGAGCGCGATTGCTTTTTTGCGATCCATGGGACTCCTTTTGTTACAGAACGGTTTCGTACAAAGGATTCTGCTCCCAGATGTGGATGTAGTAAAGCGAATGTATCTTCAGTATGATTAAGAAATGCTAATGTTGGCAGAAAAAGCCCTGGCAAAACGTTTTACGTCTGCATTGATGGGGAGGCACAATGGCATCGCGGTATCAGATTGTTTGTATGGTGGTCGATCGCGGCAGTCTTAAGGGCGCGGCGGACGAGCTGGGCTATACGCAAAGTGCGGTGAGTCAGGCCGTCAAGGCGCTCGAGCGCGAGCTGGGTACCACGCTTATCGAGCGCGGAAAGCAGGGCGTTTCGCTTACGCGCGACGGTAAACAATATCTGCCGTACCTGCGCCAGATCGTGACTGCCGAAGCCGAGCTCGAGGGCAAGCGCCAGGAGCTGCTGGGGCTCTCTTCGACTGATATTCGCATCGCGACGTTTACCAACGTGAGCCGTACCGTGCTGCCGCGTGTGATCCGCGACTTTGGTGCGCTGCACCCGGGCGTACGCTTTACCCTCAAGCAGGGCGATTACACACGCAACGCTCAATGGGTGCACGATGGCGTGGTTGATTTTTGTTTTACGGCGCGCGGATTTACCGCAGGGCTCGAGAAGCGCGTGGTCTATCACGACGAGTTGGTAGCATTGTTGCCGGCCGAGCATCCGCTGACGGCAAAGGAAAAGGTGACACTTGCCGACCTGGCGTCTGAGCCGTTTGTGCTGCTGGATGAGGGCGAACAGAGTCTGGTGCTCGATGCATTCGCAACGCATGGACTGTCGCCGCACGTGACGAGTGAGGTGACCGACGACTACACCATCATGGCAATGGTGGAGGAGGGCCTAGGCGTGAGCATGCTCTACCGGCGTACTGTGGAGGGCATGCGAGCCGATATTCGTGTGCGGCCCATCGTGCATGCCCCCTCGCGCGACGTGGTGGCCGCCTGGCGCAGCTGGGACACCATGCCTATCGCCACGAGGCGCTTTATCGACTATATGAGCTCGCATATTGTCAATTAATGACTGGCGTGGCGTTGGGTGCGGTGTTTAGCGGGCTGTCGCTTTGGCTTGGGTGGCGCGATAGGTGCGTGCCGGGTGGCAGAGTAGTACCGCCACGACCATGAAGAACGCCGTGGTGCCCAAGCTGATGGGGTAGACCATCATGATGTTCGCAAAGGTGCGGAAGTGCGGGAACACGCAGAACACCCAATAGAAGCGGATGCCGCAGACGCAGATCATGGTGATGAGGGCGGGCGTGAGTGAAATACCAAAGCCGCGCAGGTAGCCTGACATGTTTTCGTAGAACATGCTAAAGGCGTACGCCGGGAAGATCGAGCACACGCGGATATAGCCGATCGAGACGATGTTGGGATCGCTGTTGAACAGCGACAAGATCTCGCGCCCCAGACCGACAATAACGATGATCGTGGTGAGTGCAACGATACCGCCTTCGACCAGGCAGACCTTAAGGGTCTTGGTGCAGCGGTCGATCTGGCGGGCACCGTGGTTTTGTCCCACAAAGGTGGTGCAAGCCTGGCTAAAGCTGTTGAGTAGGTTGTAACACACGTACTCTAGGCTCATGGCGGCGCTCGATGCTGCCATGACCTCGGTGCCCAGGCTGTTGATAGCAGACTGGATGATGATGTTGGCGACGGCAAAGACGGCGCTCTGGATGCCGGCGGGCAGGCCGATCTTGACGATGCGCTTGAGGGCGACGGGGTCGATAGCCAGGTCGCGTAGGGTGACGCGGACGACGGAGTCGGTCTTGAGCAGGCGGATAAAGAGCGTGGCGGCGCTGACGGTGTAGGCGATGGCGGTGGCGATGGCGACGCCCGCGACGCCCCAGTGGAGTACGGGGACAAAGATGAGGTCCAGGCCAATGTTGAGGACGGTGGACACGGCAAGCGCCTGCAGCGGCATGCGGGTGATGCCGACGGAGCGGAAAATCGCGGCCTCAAAGTTGTAAAGCAAGATCGAGGGCAGGCTGAGCAAAAAGACGCGCAGGTAGAGCGAGGCGAGCGGCATGGTTTCGGCGGGAACGTTGAGCGCGGCGAGCATGGGCTCGGCAAAAATCTCGCCCAGTGCGATGACAACAAAGCCCACAAGCGCCATTAAAATCGAAGTATGGACGGCACGTTTGACCATGTTCTGATCGTTGCGGCCGATAGCGTTGGCGATGACCACGTTGGAGCCAAGCGACATGCCGATAAACAGGTTGAGCATAAGACTGGTAAGCGGAACATTGGAGCCGACCGCCGCCATGGCGAGGGTTCCCTGGTCGCCCGAGAAGTTACCGATGATGACCGTGGCGATGAGGTTCGATAGCTGCTCCAAGATGCTCGTGGCGGCCACGGGGAAGGCGAACAGGGGAATATTGCGCCACAGCGAGCCGGTGGTCATGTCGATGTGCTTAGATGCGGTATCAGCCATACGCTCTCAATCTCTAATATGCTCTTTCGTGCTTATTTGCGCAGACGATGATACTCCTAATCGACTAGTCATTGGGTGTTCCTATCGGCACTTAGGGACGTTCCTTTTCTGTCGGCAGCTGGGGACACTCCTTATCTCTTCTAACTAGTCATTCAAGAACGTCCCAAATGACTAGGCGGGGAAGGCGTGCGACAATGGTGGGCGTTGTGTTGTTCGCGCTAAGGAGTTGCCATGTTGCTGTGTCCCGTTTGCCTTGAGCCGTTGGTGGACAATGAGCGCGGGGCCGCATGCGCGGGCGGTCATCGGTTTGACCGTGCGCGCGAGGGTTATCTGTACCTACTGCGCTCGTCTAAGAGCGGCGACTCCATGGGCGATCCCAAGTCGCAGGCACGCAGCCGCCGTGACTTTCTGAACCGTGGATACTACGCGCCGTTGCGCGATGCAATGGTCGAGCTGGTGCGCAAGCAGGTGTCTGGGCGTGCAGCGTCTGCGAACGGCCCCATGACCTTGCTCGATATTTGCTGCGGCGAGGGCTATTACACCAGTGCCATGGGCGCAGTGCCGGGCGTGGATGCTTACGGCTTTGACCTGGGCAAAGAGATGGTGCGCCTTGCGGCCAAGCGCGGCGATGCGACCTATTTTGTGGCCAACATGAAGGATATCCCCGTGGCTGATGGCGCCTTCGATATGGTGACCGAGCTCTTTGCTCCCTTTAATGAGCGCGAGTTTGCCCGCGTGCTGGCACCGGAGGGTTCGCTTTACACCGTGGTGCCGGGTGCCCGCCATCTGTTTGGGCTCAAGGAGGTACTCTACGACACGCCGTACCTTAACGACGAGAAGCTGCCGAAGACCACCGAGCTCGAGTTGGTCGGAACGCAGCGGGTGTCTGCGAATATTACGCTTCAGACCCAGGCGGACATCGAGGCGGTGTTCCAGATGACGCCGTACTACTACCGCACGCGCCCCGCCGACAAAGAGCGCCTGGCAAACCTCGATACCCTTCAGACTGACATCGACTTCATCATCGCCGAGTACCGCCACAGTTAACAACCTGCCAAAAAGGGACAGGTTTATTTTGGTAGGTTTTATCTGGGCAAACGTAAAGGGCCGACCGCGGAGATGCGCGATCGGCCCTTTTTAGTTGCTTGGCTGCAGAGGTTATGAGAAGCGAGCGCTTACAGGCGGTCCTTGTTCTCGGCCTTAACGGCGTGTGCCTGCTGGACAAAGAACAGGTCGTACACCACGATGACAAAGGCGCCAAAGTTGATGGCGTCGCCGCCAAACGCGGGAAGCGTGAGCACCGCTTGGGCAAGCGTGGCGACCGCGGCAACAATACCGAGCTTAAACGCGCCGTCCACCTGCGAAGGCTTGTTGGCGCCCTTGATACCGGCGACGCCTGCGGCAAGGTCGACGAGACCCTTGGCGATAAGCACGACCGCTGCGAGCGTGGCGTACGAACCGTACGTGGAATCGAGACCGCCCGTGGCGATACCGACGCCGGCGGTGACGAGGCTGGCGATGCCCAAAACAAAGTAGATGAGAGCAAGGATTTTGAGAGTCTTGCGAGTGAAGCTCATGGCTGGTCCTTTCGATACGAGTACGCCAACTTGGCGCACCCAATGTACTGCACATATGGTGAAGCACATTGTAGTTCAACGGGGCGATGCATGCGTTTGAAAGCGTCTCTTGCCTGCACGGTCCAACCTTTCAAAAAGGAAAGCCAGCTGTAAGGCAAATCGATGGCAGCCCATGTGCGGCGCTGCGATGATGAGGCCGTAACAAGGAGCTGGTCTCAAGGAGGAGTCATGATGTACGGAGCAGGGCAAGTGCGTGAGCCGCGGTCGTTGGGAAGGCGCATGGGCGATTCCGTGATCGCTGCCGTGTGCACGGGATTGATGGCGGTACTTTGCATTGCGATGCTGTGGGCCATGTCGCATGTGGGACAATAGCGGACGGTTGGGTGCCGACATAAACGGCGCTCACGTATTCGTTTTGCTTGTTAAGGAGTGTCCATGGGCGTCGCCGATCCCTTTTTTGTTGCTCGGGCCGCGGGGCTTGAGCTGACCGGGAAGTCCGAGGGCCTCACGCTCACCGACGGCACGATGGAGCTGCGCGCCGATTTTGGCCGCATGCTTCCACGTCTCAAGCAGGGTCGTCTGCAGCAAGAGCTGCTGGTAAAGGCTGCGCGCGCAAAAGGCATCGAGAGCCCATGGGCGATTGACGCCACGGCGGGCTTTGGCGAGGATTCGCTGCTGCTGGCTGCCGCGGGCTTTACCGTCGATTTGTATGAACAGGATTGCGTGATCGCGGCGCTCCTCAAGGATGCCTTGGATCGCGCGGCAGATGATCCGGCGCTTGCGGTTGCCGTGTCGCGTATGCGCTTACATGCGGGCGAGGACAGCATTGCTGGCCTTCGCCATACAGCTGAGCTGATCGGGCAGGGCGAGCTTGCCGCTCCCGACGTGGTGTATCTGGACCCCATGTTTCCCGAGCGCACCAAGAGCGCGGCGGTGAAAAAGAAGTTCCAACTCTTGCACCATTTGGAACAGCCGTGCGCCGATGAGGAGACGCTGGCCGAAGCTGCGCTTGCGGCGCGCCCGCGCAAGGTCGTTATCAAGCGGCCGGTGAAGGGGCCGCTGCTTGCCGGCGTTAAGCCGAGCTATCAACTTGCGGGCAAGGCCGTTCGTTACGATGTTTTGGTGCCGCCGCGCCCGTAGCTTGCGTTCGATGGCTGACACTCCGTCAATGCCGTGCCGATGCGGCGCCTATTTCCATGGGTGCGATGTCAGGTGCCAGCCACCGCAGTATTCGCATTTGTAGCAGGCCAAACCGCGCCGTCCGCGGTTTTCGCAGTCGGCCATAACGGCCTCGGCCTCGGCGCGTGTGTCGTAACGGTTTTTGCGCTCGCACGATTTGTAGCGCCAGGCTTCATCGCGCTCGGCGTCCAGGGCGTCGCGGCGCTCGTCCTCGCGTGCAAACAGGTCGCTCATATCGCCGCCGGTGGCAGCGCCCAAAAACTCGCTTTTGGCCTTTGACCAGGCGGCTCGCTTTTTGCTTCCCATCTGCATCGCGCCCCTCTGCAAACGTTGGTATCATTGCTCAATCAAAGTGATACCAATAAACGTGAGGTCGCCGCGTGATGATCAGAAAAACCCTCGATACCGACATTCCCGCCGTCATGGCTATCTATGACGCGGCCCGCGCCTTTATGCGCGCACATGGCAACGCCACGCAGTGGCCCGAGGGCACGCCTTCGGCCGAGCAACTGGCTGCCGATATTGCCGCCGGTGGCAGCTATGTGTGCGAAGTCGACGGTCGCGTGGTGGCGACGTTTGCCTTTTTACTGGGCCCGGACGAGTGCTATGACGCAATTGAGGACGGGCAATGGCGCAGCGACACTCCGTACGCCGTGCTGCATCGCGTGGCGTCGGATGGCACCACGCATGGCGTCGCAGCAGCGATGTTTGCCTTTGCCAAAGAGCGTGCCGATCACCTGCGTATCGACACGCATCAAGACAACCTGCCCATGCAGGGTGCGAGCCTCAAGGCCGGATTTGAGCGCGCCGGCATCGTGTATGTGTCGGATGGTACACCGCGTGTTGCGTTTGACTGGCTGCGCGAGGCATAAGAGCGAGGGCGCGTATCAATAATTCGCGCGAACGAAAATGGCACCACCCGGGGCCATTTTCGTTCGCTGCGCTGATTTAAAGCCGGCTTTCGTAAGGCGCGAACCTACGAAAATCGCCGCGCGGCAACGCGGGGCGATGAGCTCGGTCGGGGGATAGGGCCCGCTTCGCCCGCCGGCCCGTAAATTGTATCATCCAGTGTGGAGCGTGAACGCCCGTTGCCTCGCGCGATGGGCTTGTAATAAGAGGAGAGCCATGTCGAAGCAAGCGGTCGTTGGAATCTTGGCGCATGTCGATGCCGGCAAGACCACGTTGGCCGAGGCCATGCTGTTCAACGCGGGTCGCATCCGCAAGCGCGGCCGCGTGGACGATGGCGATTCGCATCTGGACACTAACGCGATCGAGCGCGAGCGCGGCATTACGATCTTCTCGTCGCAGGCCGTGCTCGACCATGGCGATACCCACGTCATGCTCGTGGATGCGCCGGGGCATGTCGATTTTTCTGCCGAAGCGGAGCGCACGCTGCGTGCCCTGGACTACGCGCTTCTGGTGGTGGGCGCCAACGACGGCGTGCAAGGGCACACCGAAACCCTGTGGCGCCTGCTTGCACGCTATGACATCCCGACGTTCATCTTCATCAACAAGATCGATTTGGAGAATCCCGGCCGCGATGTTTTGCTGGCACAACTCGGGCAACGTCTTTCCGAGGGCTGCCTGGATGCCAACGAACTGCTGGTGGGCGGCGCCGTTCAGGAGGACGCTGCTGCGTTGGACGAGGCGGCGCTCGAGGAGTTTTTTGAAGCGGGCGAGCTTTCTGTCGCAACGCTGTCGCGCATGGTTGCCGAGCGCAAGCTCTTTCCCTGCTTTGCCGGCTCGGCGCTCAAGGACCAAGGCGTGGACGAGCTGCTGGATGGCATATGCGCACTGATGTGTGAACAGGCATGGCTTCCGGAGTTTGCCGCGCGCGTCTATCGTGTCAGCCGCGGGGATCGCGGTGAGCGCTTGGCTTGGGTTAAGGTGACCGGCGGCACGCTGCATGCCAAACAGATGATCGACGGACGTTCCGGCGCCGAGGCATGGGAGCAGAAGGTCGATCAGGTACGCATCTATAACGGCGAAAAGTATGAGCTGGCCCAAGAAGTTGCTGCTGGCGGTATTTGTGCCGTGACGGGCCTTGCGCACGTTCGCCCAGGGGACACCCTGGGCGCGGAGCCTGCGGGCGATGTGCCCGTCATTGCGCCAGTCCTTACCTATACAGTGCTTCCGGGCGAACACGACGTCCATGCGGTGTTCAAAGCGTTGACTGAGCTGGCGGATGAAGATCCCATGCTCGGCGTAAGCTGGAATACGCATCTCGAGCAGATTCATTTGCAGTTGATGGGCGCCGTGCAACTCGAGGTCGTGAAGCGGGTGTTGGCCGATCGCTTTGGCCTTTCAGTTGAGTTTGAGTCTGGCGGCATTCTCTATAAGGAGACCATTTCGCAGCCGGTCGAGGGCGTGGGCCACTTTGAGCCATTGCGCCACTATGCCGAGGTGCATCTGAGCCTGGAGCCGCTGCCAGCGGGCTCGGGCGTGCAGTTTGGCACCGTGACCTCGACCGATGAGCTCGATCTTAACTGGCAGCGTTTGGCGCTCACCAACGCCATGGAGCGCGATCACCTGGGCGTGCTGACCGGCTCGCCCATCACCGATGTGCGCATTACGCTCACGGGTGGCCGCGCGCATGCCAAACACACCGAGGGCGGCGACTTTCGTCAGGCCACGTACCGCGCGATTCGCCAGGGGCTCATGCAGGCGCGTGAGGCCGGCGCGGCGGTGCTGTTGGAGCCGTGGTATCGCTTTGATCTCGAGGTGCCGGGGGAGTGCGTGGGCAGGGCGTTGTCAGACGCCACGCGCATGGGTGCCGAGTGCGAGCCGCCGACGATGGCAGGCGACCGGGCGAAGCTTGTGGGTCGCGTACCGGTATCCGAGGTGCAGGATTACGCGCTGGAGGTGGCCGCCTACACAAGCGGTCGCGGGCACCTGTACCTGGAATTCGCCGGCTATGCGGCTTGCCATGATGCCGAGCGCGTCATCGAGGCGGCCGCCTATGAGCCAGAGGCCGATCTGCCCAACACGCCCGATTCGGTCTTTTGCTCTCACGGCGCCGGTTACACGGTCAAATGGTACGACGTACCCGCCGCAGCGCACGTAAAGGTCGATCCCGCCACTTTCCGTTCCTGGCGAGCAGCAGACGCCGAGTTTTTCGGCCACATGTGACAAAGGGACAGTTCCTTTGTCACATGCTATTGGTATAACTCGGTACAAGTTGGTATAACTATTACCAGGGTTTGCCAATCCGAGGAGGCCGACATGAATCCAAATCCCTTTAAGCCCACTGCTGGCAAGCGGCCTCCAATACTCATCGGTCGCGAGTCGGTCATCGAAGATTTCGAGGAAGGGCTCGATAACGGCGCCGGAGCGCCGGGTAGGCTCATGCTCATTACGGGAAACTGCGGCTGCGGCAAGACGGTTCTCCTGCGGGAACTGCAACGTCTAGCCAATGAGCGCGGATGGGCGGTTGTCTCCGATTCAGCTTCGCTTGGCTTATGCGACCGATTGGCCGACGCGCTTCGTTCGAATAAACCCGTTGTGACGTCAATGGAGTTCGGTCCGTCGTTTGGCCGGATGTCGGTCGAGGCGGCGCGAGCAAAGGGCGAGACGTTGCGAGGGCTGGTCAACGAGCGCCTCAAGAGGCTCGGTCCAGGCAAGGGCATACTGTTTGCGATTGACGAGGCGCAATCGGCGTCTATCGAGGAACTGGCGGCTCTTGCCGTTCTCTATCAGCAGGTGCTCGGAGACCAGGATGCCACGGGCTTGCCCTATAGCGATCAGCGAGGTCTTGCGCTGGCGTTCGCCGGCTTGCCCAGTATGGTTGACGATCTGCTCGAAGAGCCGAGCGTGACGTTTTTGCGACGTGCCCAGCAGCGTACGTTGGGGGCGATATCTTTGCCCAAGGTGCGCGATTCGTATATCCAGACGGTCAAAGACGCTGGTCTTTACGTTGACGCGGAGACGGCGGACCTTGCGGCGCGCAAGAGCATGGGGCATCCCTACATGGTTCAGCTGGTGGGATATTACATGTGGCGGTCTGCTGTCCGGCGTGGCTCGCAGGCCATCGAAAGGCGCGATGTCGAGGATGGCCATACGGATGCCGTCTCCGAGTTCTACGAAGCGGTTGACGCGCCTCTGTATTACGGGCTGCGTAGCCCGCAGCGCCTCTTTATCGAGGCCATGGCGGTTGACGAGGGCAAACTGACGCGCATGGCGGATATTATTGAGCGCTGCGACCGTACCCAGAGCTGGGCGAGTAAATATCGCGCAAGCCTGATTCGCGAGCGCGTCATCGAGGCTGCCGGATACGGCCTCGTCCGGTTTACCGTGCCCATGCTGGGCGCGTACGTTCGCGATCGAGTTTTATGGCATGAGTAGGGTGATAAAGGTGACGGAACAGAAGATGAGCCCGCAGGCTATCGAGGTGCGTGGCGCGCGCGTTCATAACCTTAAAGACATCGATATCGATATTCCGCTGGGAAAGCTTGTGGGCATTGCCGGCGTGTCGGGTTCGGGCAAGAGTTCGCTGGCGCTGGGGGTTCTTTATGCCGAGGGCTCGCGCCGTTACCTGGAGGCGCTCAGCACCTATACTCGCCGTCGTCTGACGCAGGCCGAACATGCCCAGGTGGATGAGGTCTTGCACGTGCCGGCGGCGCTCGCGCTGCACCAGCGTCCGAGCGTGCCGGGCGTACGCTCGACCTTTGGCACCATGACCGAGCTCAACAATAGCCTGCGCCTGCTCTTTAGCCGTTGCGCCCATCACGTGTGCCCGCATTGCGGGGCGCGTGTGGAGCCGAGCCTTAACGTGGCTGCGGGCCTGTCGCTCACGTGCCCTGCATGCGGTCGTGAGTTCTACGCGCCGAGCGCCGAGGACCTTGCGTTTAACAGCGGCGGCGCGTGCTCTACCTGCGGCGGCACTGGTGTCATGCGCGAGGTGGACGAGGCGAGTCTGGTGCCCGACGAGTCAAAGACCATCAACGAAGGCGCGGTGCTTCCCTGGGGTACGCTCATGTGGGATCTGATGAAGCAGGTGGCAGGTGAGATGGGCGTACGCACCGACGTGCCGTTTAACCAGCTCACGCCTCAAGAGCGCGACATCGTGTTTCATGGTCCGGCGGTTAAGAAGCACATTCTCTACGTTCCCAAAAACGGTGAGGGCGCCACGCCACTCGACTTTACCTATTACAACGCCGTCTATACCGTTGAGAATGCGCTCGCCAAGGTTAAGGACGACAAGGGCCTCAAACGCGTTGCGCGCTTTCTGCGCGAGGGGCCATGCCGTGACTGTGGCGGCACGCGCCTCTCCGAGGCCGCACGCCAGCCCCAGGTACGCGGTATCAATCCGGCACAGGCGGCGGCCATGACATTGGGCGAGGCGATTGAGTGGGTGCACGGGGTGCCCGCATCCTTGCCGGCCGAGATGCAGCCCATGGCAGTGGATATCTGCGATTCGTTTTTGAGTGTGGCCCGTCGTCTGGTCGACCTGGGTCTCGATTACCTTTCACTCGACCGCGCTGGTGCCACACTCTCCACGGGTGAGCGCCAGCGCGTCCAGCTCGCTCGCGTGGTGCGCAATCGCTCGACGGGCGTGCTCTATGTACTGGACGAGCCCTCGATTGGCTTGCATCCTGCCAATGTCGACGGCCTGGTGGGCGTGATGCGCGATCTGGTGGATGACGGCAACACCGTGGTTGTTGTCGACCACGATACGCGCGTACTGGCGGAAGCCGACTATCTTGTCGAGATGGGCCCCGTTGCCGGAGCAGGCGGCGGCAATGTGATCGCCGCTGGTACGGTAGACGAGGTCGAGCAATCGCAGAGCAGTCGCATCGCGCCGTTTTTGCGCGCCGAGCCCAAGCGCTTGCGTCCGCAGGTGACTGACGACGAAATGTTCGACCAGGGCCATATCCGCATGGCGACCGATGCCATCCATACCGTCAAGCCGCTCGAAGTCGATATCCCGCGCGGTCGCTTGGTTGCGGTTACGGGTGTTTCGGGTTCGGGCAAGACGACGTTGGTGCTCGAGACGCTCATCCCGGCACTCAAGGCGCAGGCAGCTGGCGAGCGCCTGCCGGGGCACGTGCGTTGGGTCGATGCCGAGGGTATTGCCCGCGCAAACCTGATTGACGCTACGCCCATCGGCGCCAACGTGCGCTCGACGGTAGCGACTTATGCCGACATCCATGATGAGCTGCGCCGCGCTTTCGCCCGTACGCCCGAGGCCAAGGCAGCCGGCTACAAGGCGGGCGCCTTTAGCTACAACACCGGCGCCTTGCGCTGCCCTACGTGTGACGGCACGGGCTCGATATCGCTCGACGTGCAGTTTTTGCCCGACGTCGAGATCGTCTGTCCCGCATGTCGCGGCTCTCGCTACGCGGAATCCGCCTCGCATATCCATCGCGAGGGCAAGGACGGGAGCCTGCTTACGTTGCCGCAGCTTATGGATATGAGTGTGGATGAGGCGCTCGACGCCACACTGGGACTCAAGAAGGTTCAGACGCGCTTGCAGACCTTGCACGACCTGGGCCTGGGTTATCTCACGCTTGGCGAGCCCACACCGGCGCTTTCGGGCGGTGAAGCGCAGCGCCTTAAGCTTGCGAGCGAGATGGGCCGCGTGCAGGATGATGCCGTATTCGTATTTGACGAGCCCACGATTGGCCTGCATCCGCTCGATGTTCAGGTGCTGTTGAACGTGTTTGACGGCCTCGTTGCCAAGGGCGCCACAGTTATCGTGATCGAACACGATCTCGACCTTATCCGTAACGCCGATTACGTGATCGACATGGGCCCGGGCGGTGGCGATGCGGGCGGGCAAATCGTCTGCGCCGGCACGCCGAGCGACATCGCGGCCTGCCCCGCAAGCATCACCGGCCGCTATCTATAGACAATGAGGCAAAGGGACAGCCTCTTTGCCTCATTGATGCCTATTTCACGCATTGAGCCGCGAGATAGTCGCGGAAGAATGGCAATTCAAATGCGACGAGCCCTCGTCCTCGTTCCCCGATGATGCCGGCATCTATCATGCGGCGTCGGTAGCGGGAGACCTGCTGCGGCGAACGCTTAAGGCGCTCGATAAGGTCGGCGGTGGTGGACTCTTCTTCGTCATCGAGCATGGCGATGAGGAATCGCTTGTCCTCTGCAGTGAGTTCCCGATAGGTTGCCGCGAGGATTCGGTCGTCCATCTCGTCGCGCGCGATTTTGATTCCCAGGTCAAAGTCGCGTGACGAGATTTCCTTCGAATCGCTTGTGAGATCCCAGGCACGGTAGCCTACGAGTTGCAATAGGAAGGGAAAACCAGAGATCGAGCGAACGGCTCTATCGATTCCCTCGGCATCTGCTAGGCGATCGTTTTCCTGGATTGTGCGAATCAAGGCCTCGCGCACGTCATAGTCGGCAATGCGACCCAGATGATATTGTTGGGCGCGGCGAAGGAACGAGACCGTCTTGTGGTTCAGTAGCGTCGATACGTTGTTGGGAAGTCCCGCCATGAGCAGGGCGACGCGTTTCCCATCGGTCACAAAGTGCTGATACGTCGCTGCGAGCTGGATCATCTCGTCGAGTGTCGGGTCCACCTCGTCAACCGTGACAAGCAGACCGGTGCCCGCCTCGTTGAGCCGGTCGATGATGTCGCTCATGCGGTAACGCCAGGTTGAGGCATCGTGAACGCGACTGACCTCGATGCTGCCGAGCGGTGCAATTCCGAGACCGGTGACTTCGAAGTGGTTGGACGAGTCGATGAGATAGGCTGCGGCACGTTTCGCCCCGAACTCGATTTCCTCAAGCATTCCCGGGAGCGCGGTCGTCTTTACGGCAATCCAGCCGTGGGATTCCGCCCTTGTCGCGAGCGACGACATGAGAGCGGTTTTACCGGTTCCACGCGCGCCTGAGAAGATCGAGGTCAATTCTGGGCGCCTGCGCTGGCTCAAGAAGGCACGGTCCAAATCCCGAATAATCTGTTGTCTGCCAGCGAGATGGGCAGGAACCTCACCAAAACTGGGGGTAAACGGGTTTTCGAGGTATTCCACAATGCCCTCCTTTAACGTCTCAGGTTAATTTCATTTTATTCTAGTTAATCTCAATTAAAAACGATTAATTTCATTTCAAAGTATAAGGTTGGCGTCGTGCGTTATCGAAGCGGTGCTTGAATAGCTTACGTTGGAGCCCGAAAATGGGTTCAACCCATTCGCGAAATTTGCACGCCCTATTGTGAGTGGGGCTCTCAGATGAGCTGAAGCTGCCATCGTGCGGCTGATAGGGGCAATCATGAAAAACAGAATCTATGGGTATGCTCGAGTTTCGTCAGCAGACCAGAACCTGGATCGCCAACTGGATGCGCTGGAGCGGTTTCCGGTCCAAACGAATTTGATCTATGCTGACAAAGCGAGTGGAAAGGACTTCAGGCGTCCTCAGTACCAGCGTCTTCTTCGTCGTCTGCGTGAAGGGGACGTTCTGGTGATTAAGAGTATCGACCGATTGGGTCGCGACTACCGTGAAGTTCTCGATGAATGGCGTCGCCTAACGACGGACAAACGCGTTGCCATCGTGGTGCTCGATATGCCATTGCTTGACACACGCGAACAACCCAATGGAATTACGGGGACTTTT
Source organism: uncultured Collinsella sp. (assembly GCA_902470065.1). GTDB lineage: Bacteria > Actinomycetota > Coriobacteriia > Coriobacteriales > Coriobacteriaceae > Collinsella. The sequence goes on along the minus strand of CABRFA010000003.1, from coordinate 29,222 downwards.
ATTGCCGACCTAGTGCTTCAGGTTTTGAGCTATGTGGCTCAGGTGGAGCGCGAAAACATAAAGCAGCGCCAGGCGGAGGGTATCGCGTCGGCGCGTCTGCGGGGTGTGAGATTTGGGAGACCGACGCTCGAACGTCCGGATAGCTACCGCGATGTCATCAAATCATTCGAAGGAGGTGAGGTTACGAGGCAAGAGGCCGCAATGCTTTTGAACGTCAGCGCATCGACGTTTGATCGTTGGAGACGGGCGGACGCGAACGGATATGACCGTTCGCCGTCTGCCCGTCCTCTTTAGCTAGACATTTTGACGAGGGGAGTTTATTGCACAGGGCCCACTCCTTCCCTCGATGTTTATCCAGTTCACGCCCTTGAATCAAATAGTGCCACCGCGTCGCCAATTCGTCTGCTATTTGACGAGGGGGGAGGTTAAACGACTACCAAGGGATGTGTAATGAAGAAAAAGTTATTTACGGCAGTTCTGGCTTTTAGCGCGGCGGCGCTAATCGGCATTTCTCTACCACTCGGAATTACGGGTCGCGGCTGGAGTCCGACATGCGCATTTGCAGCGACTAAGAAAAGTGGAAAGAAGCCAAAGCCAGGTAAGAAGGATTCAGTAAAAATCGATCAACTAAACTGGAGTGTCTCAGAAGGCGTTGTTGATGGCGTCGAGATGATGACATTTGAATATGACAATAAATCGAGCTTCGATATTGCTCAGTTCACTATTCAGTTTGAGCCGAAAGGGGAGTTGACTGACGAACAGAAGCTTCTGTTTACTGACGTTTTTGATGAGGAAGAGGCTGTGCACGATTATTCAACGCTGAAAATAACGGCGGATAGCCAGCGAATCGTCGAGAAGCGAGAATCGGTTGATAGCGTTCCGTGCATTACCCATGGTGACTATGTCGCCAATGCCCAGCAGAATCAATATGACCTGATGGAGCCTTCAGTGGCGACTATTGCCTATCTAGGCGGCGATGGAAAGATATATCTCGAGTACTATAGTTTCAAGTCGAAAACCTATACGACTTCATCAAAGGGCGGTGTCAAGGCGTATGACTGGCCAACAAAAGTCCTTGCAAAATCCTTGCCGAAGCCTGACTGCCCTATCGTCTATACGTCGTTAGACGAAAAAGACTGCCTTTCGTTTGTCGCATTTGGCATCGATCATGATGGGTACGACAAATACATCAAAGCTTGCAAGAAAAAGGGATACAAGGACATCGAATATTCGTATGACAGCAGTTTTTGCGCAAAGGATAAAAAGGGACGGGAACTGATGATCGGATATAGCGACCGAGATCAGCGGATGGACGTCAGCGTTTCAGTTGATTAAGTTGGGCATATGATCGAATGATCAACGCGTTATGATGCCTATGTATGGATTGGGGTGCCGGCCTATGGTCTGTGCCCCAATCTTTCTAAAGTTACGCGCAGCAGAATAGGTATTAAATTAACGTATGAATGTGTATTCATATTATGTTGGATTTAAGTCCTTCCTTTCTGAATTGGTTGACATCAAAACCCAATATAAATGAATTGAGTCCGTAATTACCCTGAGGACAACTGGAGGACAAGGACTAAATGAGCGTTTCCAATCCGTTTAAAACAATTGGCCAGAAGATAATTGTCGCCCTATTGGCGTTAGGCTTGATTGCAGCTTGTGGCGGCTGCGTGTACCTGTGGTTGACGCGCGATCAGACCGTTATAAGCGATGATTCGATTCGGGAAGAAATTAAGCCGGTAACGAAGTTGCTTACCTACGAATACGATTTTACTCAGGTTCTATATATTGACGATGCAGGGAATCCGTTTGGTTTTAACAACCCATTTACTACTAAGCGATATGTGGCGACCATCGATGGCAAGGCGGATATCGGCCTGAACGTAGACGATGAGAACCTGAAGGTAAAAGTCCATCGTTCGAAAAACAACGAGTCGGTAATAAAATCTGTTAATGTTACGCTTCCGCATTCCGAGATCGTGACGTTGTCAACGGATCCGAACTCGCTTAAAAAGTACGTTGAGGACAATGGTTTTCTTAATTGGAATCAGGTCAGTACGGACGATTTAAATAAATTGCTTCAGCAGGCTGATAAGGACCAGAGGCAAAAGGTTCAAGAAAGTGGCATGCTGGAAAAATCTGATGAACGTGCAGTAAAACTGGTGAAAAAGCAGGTGTCGACGTTCTGTGGTCCAGACGTAAGGGTCAATGTCGAATTCGAAGATTAATATCTACCTTTGAAATCAAATTACTGATTCAGCTGAATGCCCGCTATCGCGATGCCTTACGTTGCGATAGCGGGCATCTCTGATTTCGTTTGAAGGGTGTCAATGTGACAATTGTCCGATATGACAACGAGACTGTCCCTTTGTCACATTCCCGGAAAGCCTGCCTGGCGCAGGGCTTCGTAGAGGACGATGGCGGCGCTGTTGGAGAGGTTGAGTGCGCTGATGCGGTAGTCGTCCGGATTGATGAAGTTGCCGCAGATGTCCTGTTGAAGAATGGCCTCGTGGCTGTCCTCGGTATGCCCCAGCGATTCTTCGTGGGCTTCCCAAGCCTCGGCGTTATCGAGTGAGTCGCAATCGCGCAGCATCGGGATGCGCTCGCAACGCTCGGGCGCCGCGGCAAGCAGTGGCTCGGGAATGCCCGAGCTCTCGCTGCCAAAGACCAAGTAGTCGCCATCGTGGTAGGTACTCTGCGCATAGGTGCGGCGTGCCTTTTTGGTCAGCAGATGCAGACGCTCGTCGGCAGGGGAGAGGCCGTTGTGCACAAGAAAATCCTCCCAGCCGGCATAGGTCGTCACGTCTAAGTTTTGCCAGTAGCCCAGTCCGGCGCGACGTACCGTCTTGTCGTCGAGCGAAAAGCCCAGCGGCTCCACCAGATGCAGACGGGTGCCGGTGACCACGCAGGTGCGGCCGATATTGCCCGTATTGGCCGGAATCTCGGGCGCATACAGCACAATGTTGAACATGAATCTCCTTGGCTCAGAACGAAAAACCACCACGAAGGGCACAGTGCACCTTCGTGGTGGTTTGGCGGCTACGTAGGCGGAAAAATACCCGCCTGGATAAACCTAGGCGCGGTGCCAGTCGGTCAGGCAGGCATCGAGGGAGGCGATGAGCGCATCCCTGTCCATGTGACGGCCGATGATGCACAGGCTCGTCATGCGGTCGCCCGTCTCGTCGTCCCAAATTTGCATAATCTCGGGGTTCTCGTCGATGATCTTCTGCTTCTCGCCCTCGGGCGCAGAGTCGACAAACAGGCCGTTTTCCATCAGGCGCATCTGGTGGCCGGCCTGCTCGAACATGTAGCACATGTCTGGATTGCCAGTCTGCCACAGCGGGCCCTTGACGCGGATGACCTCGTCGGGCCACTCCTGCTCAACAAAATTGGTGAACTTTTGCAGGTCAAACGGCTTGCGGCGCGAGTACACAAAGGTCTCGATGTCGTACTCGAGCACCTCGGGGTCGTCGTGCTCCTCGGGATGCTCCATGGCCTCGATCCAGGCGGCGGAGTTGTAGGCGCGCATAAAGTCGAAGCGGTCGGTGTCGAGCAGCTCCTCCATAGGAACCTCGCCGTTTTGAGCCTCGACAATCACGGCGTCCTTCTGCAGGCTGCGCACGATAGCCTTGAGCTCGGCGATCTGCTCGGGGCTCACGGTATCGGTCTTGTTGAGGATCAGCGTAGAGCAGAACTCGATCTGCTGGATGAGCAGGCTCTCGATGTCGTCCTCGTCGATATCCTCGGCCAGCAGGTCGCGACCGCCGTTGAACTCGTCGTACATGCGGGCGCAGTCGACCACGGCCACGATGTTGTCGAGCGCGAGCTTGGGCTCGCCGCCCACCTTGGCCTCGTCGCAGAAGCTCGAGATGGTGTAGGCGATGGGGATAGGCTCGCAAATGCCCGAGGCCTCGATGATGATGTAATCGAAGTTGCCCGAATCGGCGATGCCCTGCAGCTGGTTGGCCAGGTCGTCCGAAAGCGTGCAGCAGATGCAGCCGTTGGTGAGCGGGATGAGGTCGTCGGTCTCGGAAAGGCCGCCGTCGGCGATGAGGCTGGCGTCGACGTTGATCTCGCCGATATCGTTGACGATCACGGCGGCGCGGATGCCGCCATCGTTAGCGAGGATGTGGTTGAGCAGCGTGGTCTTGCCGGCACCGAGGTATCCGGTAAGCATGATGATCTTCACGGGTTTGTTGGGCATGTGCCCTCCTTTGTTAGACATGGCTTACAGTTGAATCTTATGCCAAACGCTCGCTCTTATACCCACGCGCCGGCAAATAACACAGGCTACTCCCAGGCTCCCCATACATCGGGGCAATAGCCGACGGTGGCCTTCTTGCCGTTGCGCACGATGGGCTCAGCTAGAACCTGCTGGTTCTCGAGCAGCTTGTCGAAGCGCTGGCTGGGGGTGAGGTGCTGGATAAGCGCGAGCGTCTCTTCGTCCTTGGCTTTAGGGTTGAGCAGCTTGTCGATGCCGCCGACCGCCTGCATCACGCTCGTGAGCTCGCCCTTGCTCATCTCCTTTTCCTTAAGGTCGATAAACTGCACCTTAATGCGGCGCTCCTTAAAATAACGCTGCGCCTTCTTGGTGTCGAAGGACTTTTTGGTCCCAAAAATTTGTACGTTCACTTATCGGCTCCCGTTCTAACGAATGAAGTTGGTGCGCTCGCGATCGGCCTCGGGGGCTTCGATGCCGGCAGCCTTGCCTGCCTCGATGCAATGCAAGAGCCAGGCCATGTTCTTGCCGATGTTTCGCATGGTGGCCAGACCCTCGGCATCCTGGGCAGCCTCGCCCGGCGCAGCGCCAAAGACGTTGTTCCAGTAGGTGGAGGCGACCACGGGCATCTGGTTGATGGTGAAGTACTTGTTGAGTACATCGAACGTGGTCGACGTGCCGCCGCGGCGGGCAACGGCGACAGAGGCGCCCGGCTTGTGCGCAAAGGCCTTGCTGCCAGCATAAAACGCGCGGTCGAGGGCCGAGAGGATGCGGCCGCTGGGGTGCGCGTAATAGACGGGCGAGCCAAAGACAAAGCCGTCTGCCTGCTCGGCGGTGGCAATGAGCTCGTTGACCACGTCGTCGTCAAAGGTGCAGCGGCAATCGAGCTTGCCGCACTGACCACAGCCAATGCAGTCGCGAATGGGCTTGGCGCCCAGCTGGAACACCTCGGTATCGATACCCTCGGCATGCAATTGCTCGGCGACTTCGGCAAGCGCGCGAGCGGTGTTGCCGTTTGCCTTGGGGCTACCGTTGACTAAAAGAACCTTCATCACAAACTCCCTCTGCTGTCGATGACTTATGCAGAGGATTATCGCACGATGGGGGAGGCGGCGCGGGCGCGGCGCTAATCCAGTTTGGTACCTGGCACCTGCACGGCTTTCCCGAGCAACGCTTTGAGCTCGTTCAAAATTGAAACGGGCTGACGGTCGACGCCGTCCAGATGGAGTGTGGCCACGCGAATGGGCGGCTGATATTCAAGCGAGCCGATGAGCACGGGAGAGCCCAGGAACCGTTCGATGTCGCTTGCGACCTCGTCGATCGCCTCGGGGCCGAGCTCATCGAAGAGTGCCACGAACGTTGGTCCCGTCGAGCGGAACAGGCGGCCCTTGCCGCGCGAACAATCCATGAGGCAGGCGGCGCTTTCGGCGAGCACGCGGTCGCCTGCATCGAATCCAAAGCGGGCATTGACCTCGGCGATATCGTCGATCTTAATGGCAATAAAGCCTGCCTCGTGCGGCACGTGGCGCATCTCTCCAATAGCGTTGACCAGTGCGTGGACATCGCCCAGGCCCGTTACCGAGTCGGTCGTATCCGCTAGACTTCGGTTGACGATAATGCCCACATACATGCTGGGCTCGGTATCGGTGCCGTCCAAGCGGTAACCCGTGCAGTCGCAAAGCACGTACGCTCCGGTGGCATCCATTACGCGATACTGCATGTAGTGGAAGTGCCACGTGCCGTTTATCACCATGTCGAGCTCGGCGCGTACGTTGTCGCGGTCCTCGGGATGAACGCGGGCGAGCCACATGTCGAGTGAGTTAAAAGGGTGCTGGGAGGGCAGGTCAAAATCGCGCACGGCGTTGACTGACCATTGCGATTCTCCGGTATCGAGGTTAAGGATGAACGGATAGCGCGTCTCGGAGCTCATGGAGATCGCTTGGAACACCCGGTCGTTGCAGGGAAGCTGATCGGCGGCCGGGCGTTGCGGCGCGCCATTGTCTTTCGGTTGCTGCACACGATGCATAAGCTTATAGCGATACATCTTGCGATCGGCATCCATCGTCATCTGGCGACGCGTGTCGCCGGCAAGTGGATCGACGCGCGAGCAGCCAAAGCTAAAGCTGCCGATCATGGGCGCCTTGCCGCCTGAGCTCGCTTCGATCAGCCCGGCACGTACCTGCTCCAAGCGCTGCTCGAGTTCAGTCTCGTTTGCGGAGAGCGAGATGAGCACAAACTCGTCTCCACCGATACGGAACAGCATCTCATCGTGCTCCATGGTTTCGGAGAGCGTGCGGCAGATGCTCAGAATATAGCGATTGCCTTCGGCGTGGCCAAACCTATCATTGCAATGTTTGAGATGGTCGATGTCAATATAGGCGCAGGTGAAGGGGTCGCCTTTGTGCCAGAGTTGCTCGACATGACGGTCGAATCCGTTGCGGTTGCCCAAGTTGGTGAGCGGGTCGATATAGGCGTTGCTCTCAAGCAGCCGGCGCTCTTGTTGCAGGATGGCATGCGTCTTTTGCAGTTGCTCGCCAACGGCGCGTAGCTCAGCAGGCAGCGCGGCAACATCGAGCTCGGCGGTCGAGATGCCATTCGCAAGTCGCTGAAGATAGGCAATAATCGATTGCTCGCCCAGGCGATATGACTCGTTCATGATGGATAACCTCCTTGGGCGGAACAGTGGTTTGTATCATATCCCCAATTCGGTTTGAATTGGGGATATAAGTTAGCTAATGGAGGCAAATTCCCCCTTCGGCGGTGGCGTTTTGCGTGCGAGCGTATCAGTTGTTATTGCCACCATCGAGCAATGCCTCAAAATCCTTCGCCGGCATGGGGCGGTAGTAGAGGAAGCCCTGAGCGTAGCGGGCGCCCATTTGTCGTAGCATGTTCGCCTGTTCATTTGTCTCGACGCCTTCGACCTCGACGGGCAGATGGAGCGACTGCGCCATTTCGAGCATCGATGAAATGATTTGCGTGCTGCGGTCTTGATCGCGATCGGTGGGTACAAAGGCGCGGTCGAGCTTGATGACGTCGACGTTGACGTTCTTGAGCATCGCGAGCGTGGACTGACCGGTGCCAAAATCGTCCATATAGGTCGAGAAGCCGCGGGTGTGCAGGTCGGCCGTCAGTTTGTCCACGGCCTCGGACTCTCCCGTATAAGCCGTCTCGGTGATCTCGATACGCATGAGCTCGGGCGGTAGGTTGTATTGGGCGGCGAGCGCCCCCATATGCTCGGCAACGTCGCAGGCAAGGATATCCACGCGCGACACATTAAGCGAAACCGGAACCACACGAAGTCCTCGATCGATGCGCTCGCGCAGCCACGAGGCGACACCCTGCCAAATGTACTTGTCGAGCGTCACCACAAAGCCGCTTTCCTCGAGTGCGGGGATAAACGTTGCGGGCGAAATGAGAGAGCCGTCCTTGTCAATCCAGCGGGTGAGTGCTTCGGCGCCAATAATCTCACCGGTTTCCATATCGACCTGGGGCTGCAAGTGGTAGGTAATACGACCATCTGAGAGCGCGTACTGGAATTCGGTCAGCGTGCGGTGGAACGCGACTTCGCGCTCGTACTCCGCGGGGCAGAAAATGGCAATGCGCTCCTTAAAGTCGTTTTTTGCGCGTCGATTGGTAAACATGGCCTTTGCCTGCGCATCGATGGTGATCTCCTCATTGGAGTCGATGGGGTAAACGCCCATGGACGGCCAAAAACCTACGCCGTCGTTGTGCTTGGCTACAGCTTCGCGCACGCGCGCATAGACACGGTGAACGAAATCGTGCTCAAAGGGTATGAGCAGACAAAAGTCGTCTTGTCCCCAGTATCCCGCGACACCCATGTTGGCGTTCTCGATATCCTTGAGCACCGTGCCCACATCGGCAAGCATACGGTCACCTTCGGCCTGTCCATACCATTCGTTAAATAGGCGCATGTGGCCCATGTCAACGGTGGCGATACACCAAGCGCCGTCGCGCCTTGCCTTGATGAAGGCATTGGCACGGCGCATAAACTCGCTGGGGCGGTAGAGGCCTGTGAGCATGTCGAGGTGCTCGGCGACGGCGCCTTTGCGTTCCATCTCGGGTATGGGCAGACTATCGTTGGGAACAAGTCCGCCGGCCGTGCGAAGGCGACGATCGAGTTCGCCCAAAACAGTCGATGCTTGGGAGTCCAGGCGTTCGTAAAAGGTCGGGACGACAAGACAGACGGGAGCAATGGTGTCGCCTGCGATTTGCACAGGAGCGAAAACGGCCTCTTTAAGGTGGCGGGTCAGTTGCTCGAATGCCACGTGGTCCAGGTCGTTGCTGAGCACGACGAACTGGACGCTACGTGAACGGTAGACCCGGCTTCTGCCGCGGGTGATCGACAGCATGCGGCCCGCGTATTCGGCAAGCATGTTGTCGACAGCCTCGGCTCCGTAGAGCTCGTTGAGCTTTGTCGTGCCACGAACGCGCACCGCTATAAGCCCTGTCTTGCAACGGTCAAGGCGGCAGGTATCGATGGCATTGACCAGCATGCGCTGCGTTCCGAGGCCTGTGGCGGCGTCGACGGTTTCGGCAAGTGAGTGGTTGACGAGCTCGCCGACATAGAGCGAGGGGACATTTTCGTCGCCGTCGATACGAAACCCGCGAGCACGGCAAAGGACGTAGTCGCCGGCGGCGTTGCGCACACGATACTGCATGACGCGACGGTGCTTGGTACCGTTGTAGACTTGGTCGATGTCGTTGATGTAGGCCTCAAGGTCATCGGGATGCACGCGCGTTTTCCAGTAATCGCGACAGTTGTCTATGTGCTCCGAGGGAAGGCCAAGATCGCGCAAGGCGCCTTGTGACCAAAGGGTGCGATGTTTGTCCAAGTTCTCGATAAAGAGATAGCGGCCCTCGTTGAGCATCGAAAAGGCGTCGAAAATGCGATCGCTTATTTCGAAGTCGTCGGCGTGGACTTGCGTGATATTGCGTCGATCAAGGTGCATGGCATGACGTAGCTTGTAGTCGTACATGCGATGGTCGGCATCGAGCGTCATACGGTTGGTGGCTTCGCCCAGGGCGGGGTCGGCATGCGACACTCCATAGCTAAACGAGTGGGGCATCTCGGAATCGTTGTTTTTGAGCAGGACCGTTCGGCAGTGTTCCAGACGTTCGGCGAGGTCGTCCTCGGTTGCAATCGTAGACAGGATGGCAAACTCGTCGCCGCCTATGCGAAACGCCGCCTCGTCCACTTTCATATACAGCTTGAGATAGAGGCTTACCTGCAAGATATAGCGGTTGCCCTCGTCATGGCCAAAGACGTCGTTGCAGTGCTTGAGATTGTCGATATCGATGAACGCCATGGTAACGGGGGTGTTCTGCTCCCAGAGCTCCTCGAGGGAACGGGCAAAGCCGCCACGGTTGCCAAGCCCGGTAAGCTGGTCGGTAAAGGCGGTCCTGATCAGATCCTCCTGACGCTCGAGAAGGTCGCGGACGGTCTTTTCGAGCGTTTCGGTGTAATTGCTGACAGTATCCATGTCGTAAGCGGCTTTCTGAGGTCGGGCGAATTGCGTCGGGCGAGCTCGTTGTGCACACGCGTTGTTGTTTGGCGCTTTGCGTGTATCCAGGCCCCCGCCTTGCTGCGTTGTTGGGTTAATTTACCGGCTAATGTTCGCTGTTGATAACTGCTGAGTAGTATAAACAACAGTGCAGAATTATATATGGGTGTACATGCTACGGGCGGCTATTATTCGCCAAACCGCAACGCCTGGGTGCGCATGAAAAATGCGACTGGGGCGGTATATGTTGACGGGTATACTTGTCCCGGTTTTAAACGCAGGAACGGAGATGGTCGCATGACGCAGCCAAATATGACGCGCACGGTGGGGCTTGCACTCGAGGGAGGCGGCTACCGCGGTATGTATACGGCGGGCGTGCTCGACGTTTGGATGGAGCACGGTTTGACCTGCGACCATATGGTGGGTGTCTCGGCGGGCGCGGCATTTGGCTACAACTTTAAATCGCGCCAGATCGGCCGCGCCATTCGCTATAACAAGGCCTATTGTGCCGATAAGCGCTATGCGGGTGTAGCAAGCTGGCTGCGGACCGGCGATATGTTCAATGCCGATTTTGCCTATCACGAGGTGCCCATCGAGCGCGATCCCATCGACCTGGAGACATATCGCGCCTGCCCCATGCGGTTTACGTGCGTGTGCACCGATATCGAGACGGGCAAGGCCGTCTACCACGACCTGCCTTATGGCGATGAGCGCGATATCGAGTGGATCCGGGCGTCGTCGGCGATTCCCGTGGCGACGCGTCCCGTTGCTATTGACGGGCATAAGTATCTGGATGGTGGCGTGGCTGATTCCATTCCCAGCGCTTGGTTGTTTTCACAGGGGTATGACCGCAATATCGTGGTACTCACGCAGCCGGCGGGCTTTGTGAAGCAGCCCAACAGCGTGATGCCCATGCTGCGTCGCGTGTTCCGTCACTACCCGGAGTTTGTCGCAGCGCTTGAGCATCGGCATGAGGTTTACAATGCCACGCTCGATGACCTGGCACGTCGCGAGGCTGCCGGCGATATCTTTGTGGTGCGTCCGAGCGAATCGGTGAAGGTGCCGTCACTGTGCCGCGAACCCGATGAGCTCGAGCGCATCTACCAGATCGGCCGCCGCGATGCGGAGGCGACTTTGCCGGCGTTGGAAGCGTATCTGGCGGGGTAAGGGTCGCATGCGGAAAGCGCATCCCGGAATGGAGGTCCAAACTGGGATGCACTTTCCATTGCTGAAGATATGAGGCTGCGGATCAGCTGCTCGGTCTAGACTTATGCCTGCTGCCAGGTGTCGACGAGCTCCTTGGCTGCGGCGTGGGGGTCGTCGGCACTGCAGACGGCGCTCACCACAAAGAAGCCGTCGACGCCGGTGGCCTTGAGCTGCGGCAGGTCGGCCGTCTTGACGCCGCCGCCCACCACGATGGGCACGGGGCTTGCCGCGTGGAGTGCGGCTAGGTCCTCAAAGCTCTTGGTGATGATGGAGCCGTCGGCTGCGCGTCCGCAATCGCGTTTGGTCTCGGTCTCGTGGAGCGGGCCGATGCCCAGGTAGTCGACCAGGCTCATATCGGCGGTCTTGACGTACTCGAGCATCTCCTCGCAACGGGCCGAAAGGCCCACAATGGCATCGGGGCCCAAAAGTTTGCGGCAGACCTCGACGGGAATATCGCTCTGGCCCACGTGCACGCCGTCGACGGCAATACCCTGCTCGCGCGCGGCGAGTACGCAGTCCAGGCGGTCATCGATCAGCAAGGCGACCTGACCGGTCTTGCCGGCCTGTGCGATAGCCTGAGCGGCGTCGCCGGTCAGCGCGATGATCTCGCGGGCGCTTGCCACCTTGGAGCGCACCTGAATGCAGGTAAAGCCGGCGTCGAGTGCCTGGGCCACCACATCGCCCACGGGGCGCCCGAGGGTGTTTTCGGGGCCGAGTACCAGATAGGCCGAGATATCAAGGTTGCCGCGGATGCTCATCGTGCTTCCTCCTGCTTTTTGATCTGCGCTTCCATGCGCTCGAGCTTGCCGGTCATGGTGTCGGTAAATCCGGGTCGAATATCGGCTTTGAGCACGACTTCGGTTCGGATGCCCTTGCTCGCCAACACAAAGGTTGCGTCGCGCACGACCTGCATGACCTCGTCCCAGTCGCCCTCGATCTCGGTGAACATCGAGGTGGTGCGGTTGGGAAGGCCGCTCTCGCGAATAACACGCACGACCTCGGCGACCTCGGCGGACAGCTCATCGCCGGTGCCACACGGGGCGATGGCCACAGCGACGAGTGTGTTCATGCCGGTATTGGTTGCGGGATCGGACATGGCCTATGCCTCCTCGAGCTCGAGTTGGTTATCGGCAATGTCCTGGGCGGTTGCGCGGTAGAGCTCGTCGATAAAGGCGACCTTAAAGCTTGCCGGGGCGTCGGCGACAGCGGCGGCACGCGTGCCGGCCACGTTGTAGACGGCGGTGCCGCAGACGGCTGCCGTAAACGGGTCGGCGGCGCAGGCGTACACGGCCAGCACGCCGCCCTGCGAGCAGCCGCAGCCGGTGATCTTGGACATGAGCGGGCTGCCGCCGTGGGACTTGGCCACGGTCGTGCCGTCGGTGATCAGGTCGACTTCGCCCGAGACGACCACGGCGCCGCCGGTGTAGCGGGCGAGCGCCACGGCAGCATCGCGGGCGGCGTCGACCGTATCGGTGGTGTCGACGCCGCGTACACGGCTCAGGTCGGCGGCCTCGCCCTCAAGACCCCACAGGCCGGCGAGTGCGATGATCTCGGAGGCGTTGCCGCGTACGATGGCGGGCTTGTACTGCTTGAGCTCGTTTACCAGCTGGGTGCGCAGGCTACCGATGCCCAGACCCACCGGATCGAGTACCCAGGGCTTGCCGGCGTCATGTGCCGCCTTGGCCGCGCGGGGAATCGTCTGCTCGTAGATGGGGAAGAGCGTGCCCATGTTGAGATAGATGGCGCCGCCGCCGGCAACGAGCGCCTCGCCCTCGTCGGGCAGATAGACCATGGCGGCCGAACCGCCCACGGCGAGCTGCGCATTGGCGACAAAGTCGATCGTCACCGTGTTGGTGATGGAGCCGGCCATCGGATTGGTAGCGCGAATCTCCTCCACGGCCTTGACCATATGTTGCTTAAGCTGTTCCGAATCAATCACTGCACATGCCTCCTTGGCATAGAAAAGGGGCGCTGTGCATAGACAGCGCCCCTGTAAAGGCGGCATGCTCCCTACGCCAGCATTAACTGACAGGTTCAAAGGATTGGGCCCCATGCCCTCTCAGCCTTGTGGTTTGCACCGCCGGCACTCCCGCATCGAATCTGTTGTTCCCTATACTAACGCACCTGCCAAAAAGGGACAGGTTTATTTTGGCAGGTCGTTACAATAGGTAGGACCGATACGAATGGGGGCCTTATGATTAAACTTGTGCTGACCGATATGGACGATACGCTGATTCCAGCCGGGCATGACGGCGCCAGCGACTACGCCATCGAGGGCATTCATGCCATGCAGGCGGCGGGTCTGCACTTTGGCCCGGTTTCGGGTCGCCAGCCGTCCGCGATGGGCTGGATGTTCAAAAATCGTTCCGAGTGCTTCTCGACCGGTGCGTTCTGTAACGGCCAGGTGATGTTTGTCGACGGCGAGGTTGTTGCCTCCCGTGCGAGCGACAACGGTGCCCTCATGCGCCTTGCCGACTATCTTGAGCAAGAGACCGACGATACCTATCTGAAGGTCTATAGCCTGGGCGATGACTTTTGGGGCAACGATGCCTATTGCGTGACGAGTGATCCCGAGCGCGTTCGTCGCGCCATGGAGTCGGGCGGCAACGCATGGCTCAAAGGCGAAGAGGCCCCGTGCCGTCCTGTTGTCGATGACGCGCCGGTGTTCAAGGCGAATATCTGGAGCGCCCGCTCGCGCGAAGAGCTTGCCGAGCTGCGTGAGCGCGTTGCCGCCGAGGTGCCGGAACTCTCGCTTGTGTTTCCCAACAACCGAGTGCGCCTGTTCGACATCCTTCCGGCTGGTTGGGACAAGGGCTGCGCTGCGCTGGAGCTGGCGCGCGCTTTGGACCTGACGCCCGACGAGGTGGCCGTATTCGGTGATTCCGATAACGACCTGCCCATGATCGATGCCGTTCCCAACTCCGTTGCAGTCGCCAATGCCAACGAGGCCGTCACGGCTGCCGCGCGCTGGCATATCGGCGCTGCGGCAGACGATGCGGTCGCCGGGGCTCTGCATCAGATTGCCGCCTGCGCCGCGACGGGGGAGATGCCGCCGTTTATGCGCCAGATGGATGCGACGGGTTTCGACGTCACGAACGTCTAGGGAGAAAGCCATGAAGCTTCAGCAGCTCAGGTATGTCGTCAAAGTTGCCGAATGCGGCAGCATCACCGAGGCCTCGCGCCGGCTCTTTGTGTCGCAGCCTTCGATTACCGCATCGATCCGCGATCTCGAAAACGAGATGGGTGTGCGCATCTTTGAGCGCACTAACAAGGGTGTCGTTGTATCCGAGGAAGGCGAGACCTTCTTGGGCTACGCGCGACAGGTGCTTGACCAGGCCGATCTGCTCGAAGGTAAGTACAAGGGCGCATCCGAGCAGGTGCCGCACTTTAGTGTGAGCTGTCAGCATTATTCCTTTGCCGTCAACGCGTTTGTCGATGTGATCCGTGAGTTCGATGCCGCGCGCTACGACTTTACCCTGCGCGAGGAGCAGACTCACGAGATTATCGAGGACGTCGCGCATATGAAAAGCGAACTCGGCATCCTGTACCTGTCCGAGCACAATCGCGAGGTCATCGAGCGCATGCTGGCGGCCAACGAGCTCGTGTTCGAAGGACTCTTCTGCGCCACACCGCACGTTTTTGTGTGTGCAGACCATCCGCTGGCGGGCCGCTCCAGCGTGACGCTCGAGGACCTGGAGGACTATCCCTTCCTGTCCTACGAGCAGGGCAGCTACAACTCGTTTTACTATTCCGAGGAACTGACCTCGACGTTTGAGCGCCGCAAGAATATCCGCGTGCGCGACCGTGCGACGTTATTCAACCTGGCCATGGGCCTCAACGGCTACACGGTGTGCTCGGGCGTGATTAGCCACGAACTCAACGGCCCCGGCATTATCTCGATTCCGCTCGATGTGGATGAGTACATGGAGATCGGCATCATCACGCGCAAGAACACGACGCTCACGCGCTACGGTCGGGCCTATATCGACGCGATTCGTCAGCATATCTAGGGTGCTGTGCTCCGCACGGTTCAAGTCTCTTTATGGCAGTCCAGACTGATATAGGAAACATCTATATCAAACTGTTATAAACGTATATTTTACGATGGTCATATGAGCGCTCATACTCTGTCCCAGTAAAGCAACCAATGCAAAGGGAGATATCTATGAGCACTTTGATTCAACCGAACGCGCCGTTTCGCGCCGATATCGTCGGCAGTTTTCTTCGTCCACGGGCTGTTAAGGATGCACGTGCCGCCTATGCCGCGGGCACACTCGACGCCGCCGGCCTTAAGGCCGTCGAGGACGATGCCATTCGCGATTTGGTGGACAAGCAGAAGGCCGCCGGCCTGCAGGTTATCACCGATGGCGAGTTTCGCCGCAGCTACTGGCACCTCGATTTTATGTGGGGACTCAGCGGTATTGAGCGTCGTACCTCGCGCACGGGCTATATGTTCCACGATGAGGAGACTACCGCCGACACCGCCGTGGTGACCGGTCCCATTAGCGGCGAGAACCATCCGTTCGTCGAGCACTTTAAGTTTGTCAAGGCGCTCGAGGGGGAGGGCCACGTTGCACGCCAGACCATCCCGGCGCCTATCCAGACGTTCTCTGAGGTCACGCTCGATCGCTGCGATGGCCAGCAGGAGAGTCTGCGCGCCGTCTACAAGACCGATGAGGAACTTGCCGACGCCATTGCAGCCGCTTATCGCACGGTGATTGCCGACCTGTACGCAGCAGGCTGCCGCAACATCCAGTTTGATGACTGCACCTGGGGCATCTACTGCGATACCGATTTCGTGGCAAAGACCGGCATGAGCCCGGTCGACCTGCAGAAGGTAAGCGAGCTGGGCGTGGCGCTCAACAATGCCGCCATCGCGGACAAGCCCGACGATCTGGTCATCAACACGCATGTGTGCCGCGGCAACTACCACTCCACCTATGCCTTCGAGGGCGGCTATGACCCCATCGCGCCGTACCTGTTCGCAAACGAGGATGTCGATGCATTTTACCTGGAGTTCGATACGCCGCGCGCCGGCGGTTTTGAGCCGCTCAAGTACGTTGCCCCGGGCAAGAAGGTCGTGCTGGGCTTGGTAACCACCAAGGCGGCAGAGCTCGAGAACGAGGATGTTATCGTCGAGCGCATCCGTGAAGCCGCAAAGTACGTGCCGCTCGAGAACCTGTATCTGTCGCCTCAGTGCGGCTTTGCCAGCTGCGAGATTGGCAACAAGCTGACCGAGGACGAACAGTGGGCAAAGATCGCGCTGGTCAAGCGCATTGCCGAGCGCGTTTGGAAATAGCGCTAGTGTTTGCAGGTGGCGGCGCGTGCGAGGCATAGTGTATCGCGTACAATGGTTCGGATCGTATCGTTCGGGCAGGTTATCCGATATGCCTGATCGCCCTTCCATTCGAAAGGACATCCATGTCCCAGTCCTCGACGCCCGCCGTCAGCGATGCCATCTACGACGCATCGTCGCTCGGCCGCCCGCGCATGTTCCTGCTCGGTCTGCAGCACCTGTTTGCCATGTTTGGTGCCACGGTGCTGGTGCCCGTGCTCACCGGTCTCTCGGTTTCGGCGACGCTTTTGTTTGCCGGCTTGGGAACGCTGCTGTTCCACTTCCTGTCGCGCGGTAGGGTGCCGGCATTTTTGGGCTCATCGTTTGCCTTTATTGCCGGTTATGCCGCAATCGCGCCCAACGGCGAGACCGAGCTTTTGCCCTACGCCTGCCTGGGCGTAGCTTGTGCCGGTCTGCTCTATCCGGTGCTGGCGGCGCTCTTCCGCGCGTTTGGCGCCAAGCGTGTCATGCGTTTCTTTCCGCCGGTGGTGACGGGCCCTATCGTCATTTCCATCGGTCTGATCCTGGCAAGCTCCGCTATTGCCAACTGCCAGACCAATTGGCTCGTCGCCGTTATCGCCGTGGCAGTGATCGTCATCTGCAACATCTGGGGCCGCGGCATGGTCAAGATCGTGCCGATCCTGCTGGGCGTTGCGGTGAGCTATGCCGTTGCGACTGCGCTGGGCGAGGTCGACTTTACTGGCGTCGCAGCCGCTCCCTGGGTTGGTTTGCCCGTCGAGTGGGACAACACCGTCTTTGCGCTCTTTGGCCCGCAGTTCGATAGCGGCCTTGCCACGACGGCTATCATCACCATCATGCCGTTGGCCTTTGCAACCATGATCGAGCATATCGGTGATATCTCCGCTATTGGCTCCACCTGTGAGCGCAACTACATCGCCGATCCCGGCTTGCATCGCACACTGCTCGGCGATGGACTCGCCACGATTCTGGCTTCGCTCTTTGGCGCTCCGGCCAACACCACGTATGGCGAGAACACCGGCGTGCTTGCCCTGACGCGTGTGTTTGACCCGCGCGTGATTCGCATTGCCGCGTGCTGCGCTATCGTGCTTTCGTTCTGCCCCAAGTTCGCTGCCGTGATTGCCGCCATGCCGGCGTGTGTAATCGGCGGCGTGTCGCTTGTGCTCTATGGCATGATCAGCGCCGTGGGTGTTCGCAACCTCATCGAGAACCAGGTCGATTTCCAGAACAACCGCAACGTGCTGGTGGCCGCTCTGGTGCTCGTGCTTTCACTCGGCATTGCGTACAGCACCGTCGGTGCCATCGTGCTGGAGCTGGGCGGCGTGACGATTTCGCTTTCCGGCCTTGCCGTGGGCTCGCTGGTGGGCATCGTGCTCAACGCCATTCTGCCGGGTAACGACTTTGAGTTTGATGTCTCGGAACTCGAAGAGGCTGCTGAGTAGCAGCTGCGTTCAGCTAAAACAAGATATGGTGCCCATGCGTATATGCGCGTGGGCACCATTTTTAATGCGTCAGTATCCAGTGGATGCCGCGGGCCATGCGTAAGTCGGTTTGGGCAAAGTGATTGCCGGGGTTGAGCTCCAGCGTTGTTGGAATGCCGCGCTCGACGAGCAGCGCTTCCATCGCGCGCGTGTCGTCGAGTACATGCCTCATCATGCGGTTGGGTGTCTTGGTCTCCTTTTTGCCGAGAGACAGGTAGACGGCTTGCGGGCTGCCGGCAAAAGGGGCCGTGCTGGCACGGTCGACAAAGTCGGGAAACCATAGCGACCCCGATGCGCTCGCGGCACGGTCAAAGGCGTCGGTTTGCCAGAGAGCCCAAAGCGAAAAGAGGCCTGCCAGCGAGTAGCCGGCAATGCCGCGCCAGGTGGGCGGCTTAGGAAGCGACGACTCGACCTGGGGGATTATCTGATCCAGCAGCTCATCAAGAAAACCGGCAGCTTGGCCGCCGAAAGGCTCGGCATCGCGTACGGTTCCGTCGCATGCCCCGGGGCTCAGCTCGCGATTCCAATCGAGCCCGCCAATGGCGACGAGAGTGAATGGCGGACAGTCGAGCTCTCGGCAACGGTCATAAACATCGCTACCGTCGCCCATGACCACGGGGAGGTAAATGACAGGTGCGCTTTCCGTATGCTCCGAATGAACGGTTATCTGCTTTTGCGCTTCCAAGGCAGGCTTCTCTCAGTGTTGTGATATCGGCAGCCCCAATTGTCGCACGCTAGCGCATACAGGTTGGGCTGCATTAAGAACAATCGCATGCGCGCCGCGCGAGCGCGAACGGGAAAACGCCACCGCCGGAGGGGAGCTCGGCGGTGGCGTTGCTAAACGGTGTGCGGGCTAGCACTTCTGTGGGTGCCGTCTCGCGCGTTAAAGGCCAAAGGCGTTTATGAGCGCTTGCGGCTCACCACGGCGCCTACGGCGATGGCGGCTGTTCCCGCAAGGACGGTTGCCACGATGGCCGCACCCGAGGTGTCGCCGGTTGCCGCGAGCACGCCGGTAGTCTTGGCTTTCGTGGTTGAAGCCGCAACGGCCTTGGTCGGCTTTGAGCCCTCAGGCTTGGGGTTCTGCTTGGACTCCGCGGGCTTGCTTTCTGCGGGCTTGGTCTCGTCGGGCTTGGGGTCTTCCGGCTTGGCTACCTCGGGAGGTGCGATGGTCGTACTTTTGGCGACTGCTTTGATATAGAGGGAGTCGACCGTGGCGTCGCCCGTGCCGATGGCTTGGCCTGCCTCGTAGATGCCGTCACGGAGCTTGCGATAGTCAATGACCTTGCCGCCTTCGGGCGTCTGGATGGCGGCGTTCTCAATCTTGATGGTGCCGATTGTCTTGCCGTCAGCGCTCATGGCACGGGCAAAGATTGCTGCTGTATCTCCTTCGGCCGTTACCTTGCTGCGGATGATCGAGATGACTGCGGGTGTGACGCCCTCGCTGGTCTGGGCGATGATGCCGATGTTCTCGCCTTGGGGTTCGCGCCTCGTCTCGCCATCTTGGTTTTCGCTGTAGGGGATGGGGGCGTCGCCGTTCTCGACATAGCGGGCTATGGCCTTGACAACGGAGTCGCTGATGTAGATGTGGCCGCCCTTCTCGTTGGGTCGATCGTTTCTGGTGGAGAATGCAGCCGAAACCTCGCCTTCCGCAAACGCGTCCACGGTGGAGCCGTTCTTGATGTCGATGTCGCCCCCGTCAGTGATGAGGGCGATGGCCTGGCCGCCGTTCGCGCTGGTACGGACCGTCACGGTCGCGTGATCGAGCGTAACGCCCTTGTGGGCATAGACGCCATATTCAACACCGTTTACGTTGAGGGAGGCGTTTGTGGCTGCGAGGCTGCCCTTGGCCTCGACGGCAGCGTCTTTCTCGGAGCTTGCCTTGACCTGGCTGCCGTCCGAGATGTTGATATTACCGCCGCTCCAAAGGGCCTCACCATCGGCTGAGCTTGCCTCGACCGTCCCGCCACCCTTGATGGTGAGGTTCTTGTCGGCTCCAATACCCTTGTCCTTGGTAGCCCTGGCGGTGACGGCTCCGCTGTCGTCAATCGTGATATTGCCGTTTGCCCTGATGCCATCCGATGCACCCGTGGCGTTGACGTTGCCCGAACCTTTGATAGCGAGATCACCTCCGGCATTGATGGCATCAAACCCAGTGCTCGTGGCGTTGACGGATCCGGCTCCGTCGATGTTGATATTACCCGTGGAGAGGATAGCGTCCTCAGTAGATGTCACGCTGAGCGTGCCGCCCTCGTCGCCTTGGATATTGAGCTCGGCATTCTCGTTAGTGCCATGAGAAACGTTGATGCTTTCGATCCATTCGGCAGTGACGATGTTGGTTCCCGAGTAATTCACGTTGAGCTTGCCTGCGGCCTGGATCTCGCCGCCGTTATAGTTGTTGAGCTTCAAGTCGTCGGCGCCGTCCCACGACCAGGTACCGGCCTCGTCGCTCGCCGCGGTGTTGTACTTGTTGCCGCCGACCTTGACCCATTCCGCTGCGAGCGAGACGCTCGGCATGAGCAGCGAGCTCACCGTGAGCGCGTACACGGCGCCCGCGACGATGCGGCGCGTCACGCGGCGCCAGCTGCCGTGCGCGAGTCCTATGCGACGGCGAACGTCGGGTTCGGCAACATGGGTTCCGGCGGTAGTGTCATTGCGTTTGGGGGTCGTGAACAAGGCTGCCATGGTTGCTTCCGTTCTCATAGGGCCTATACGACTAGATTCAGCGTATCTGCTGGATGTTGCCGGCGGTAGTGCCGTTTGGAGGGCAAAATGTCCAAAATCCGGAAGAGGAATAAGCTGCGCACCTACGCGTTGTCGGGCATTAATCACAAAGCGCGGAGCCGCTTGTTGCGACTCCGCTCGCGTGTGCGCCATACGAGTGCAAACAGAAAACGCCACCGCTGGAGGGGAGCTCGGCGGTGGCGTTGCTAAACGGTGCGCGGACTAGGTGGCTTTAAAAGTGTCGGTTCGTGTATGAAGGGCGTCTATGAGCGCTTGCGGCTCACCACGGCGCCTGCGGCGATGGCGGCTGTTCCCGCAAGGGCGGATGCCACGATGAAGGCACTCGAGGCGTCGCCGGTTGCCGCGAGCTTGCCGGTGGTCTTGGCTCCCGTGGCTGCAACTGCAACGGTCTTGGTTGTCTTCGTGCCCTCGGACTTGGAACCCTCGGGCTTGGTCTCGCCGGGCTTTTCCTCGGGTTTGATCTCCTCGGGAGGCACGATGACCGTGCTCTTGGCGACAGCGGCGTCATAGGGGGAGTCGATCGTGGCGTCGCCCGTGCCGATGGTTTGCCCTGCCTCATAGATAATGCTGCGGCTGTACTCTTGCTCGTAGCGATAGTCAATGACCTTGCCGCCTGCGGGCCTCTGAATGGGAGCGCCCTCGATCTCGATGGTGCCGATCGCCTTGCCGTCCTCGCTCATGGCAAGGGCGAAGATTGCTGCCGTGTCTCCCTCGGCCGTGACCTTGCTGCGGATAATCGAGATGGTCGCGGGCGTGATGCCCTCGCTGGTCTGCGCGAAGATGCCGATGTTCAGGCCCTCGGACTCAGGGATGATTTCGTCGTTCTGGTCTCCGCTGTAGTGATCGGGGCCGCCGCCACCGGTCTCGATATAGCGGGCTATAGCCTTGACAGCGGAGTCGCTGATGTAGATGTGGCCGCCTGACTCGCCAGGGTTGTAGTTTCTGCTGGCGATAGCAGCCGAGAACCCGCCTTCCGCGAGCGCGTCCACGATGGAACCATTCTTGATGACGATGTCGTCCTCGTCAGTGATGAGAGCGATAGTTTGCCAACCGCCGCCCGTGCTTGCACGGACCGTCACGGTCGCGTGGTCGAGCGTGATGCCCTTGCGGCCATAGACGCCATACTCAACACCGCTTGCGTTAAGGGATGCGTTGGTGACCGTGAGACTGCCCTCAGCGTCGACGGCAAGGTCTTCCTGGGAGCTCGCCTCGACCTGACTGCCGCCCGAAATCTCGATGTTGCCATCGGTATAAATCGCCACGTCCTCGATAGAGCTTGCTTCTACCTTGCCACCGCCTTTGATGATCAGGTCACTGCCTGCGGAGATGCCGTAACTTTCGTTTCCTTTAGCGATCACTGTGCCAGAGGAACCGATGGTGGTCTTGCCCTTGGATTGGATGCCTTCGGTGCCGCCCGTTGCATTCACGGTGCCCGAGCCCGTGATAGAGAGATCGCCCTTTGCCTCAATTCCGTCGGCATTAGTGCTTGTGGTGTTCACAGTGCCTGGGCCAGAAATGGAGAGGTCGCCTGTGGATTTAATTGCATCGGTCTCGGCTGTCACATTGAGCTCATCCGTGCTATTCGAGCTCGTTATGTTCAACTCTGCTTTCTGGCTAGTGCCATCCTGCGCTTTGATGGCGGCTCCGGTGTAATCGGGCTCGGTTTTCACGGTGTTCTTGCCCTCGTACGCAATGTTGAGCTTGCCTGCAGCATTGATCGCACCGCCGTCATAGCCGTTGAGCTTCATATCGTCGGCGCCGTCCCATGACCAGGTGCCAGCCTCGTCACCCGCCACGGTGCCAGCGTCATACCGGCTGCCGCCGACGTCCACCCACTCGGCCGCGAGCGAGACACTCGGCATGAGCAACGAGCTCACCGTGAGCGCGCAGGTCAGACCACAGACGATGCGGCGCGTCACGCGACGCCAGCTTCCGTGTGCGAGCAGCGTGCGACGGCGCGCGTCGGGCTCGACAAAATGGGCTCCAGAGGTTTTGTCATTGCGCTTGGGGGTCGTGAACAAGGCGGCCATGGTTACTCCCATCCTCATAGGGCCTATGCGATTACGCCCAGCATATCTGCAGGATGTAGCCGGCGGTAGTGCCGTTTGGAGGGCAAAATGTCCAAAACTTGGGAAGCAATACATCGCGCGTCCGTGCGTAGCCTGGCTTTAAAAGAAAAGCGCGGAGCCGCTCGATGCGACTCCGCGCTTTGGTGTTCTGCTTTGGCAGCTTTGCCGCTACGCTACGAAGAAGTAGACGAGGAAGGCGAGGGCTGCGATCCACATGAGCGGCTTGATCTTGGAAGCCTCGCCCTTAAAGAGCGCGACGACCACGTAGGCGATAAAGCCCAGGCCAATGCCGGCAGAGATGGAGTAGGTGAAGGGCACGCCGGCGACAATCATGAACGCCGGGAAACCCTGCGACACGTCGGACCAGTCGATCTCGGAGGCCTCACTCATCATGAGGTAGCCGACGTAGACCAGAGCACCGCAGGTGGCGGCGCTGGAAACGATGGTGACGATGGGGGAGAAGAACGCGGCGAGAATGAACAGCACGCCGGTGGTGACGGAGGTGAGGCCCGTGCGGCCACCGTCGGCAGCGCCAGAGGTGGACTCGACGAAGGTGGTGATGGAGGAGACGCCCATGAAACCGCCCACAGCAGCGGCGGCGGAGTCGACGATCAGGATCTCCTTGATATTCTCGACGTTGCCGTCGTCGGTGAGGAACTCGCCCTGCTTGGCCACGGCCATCGCGGTGCCCATGGTGTCGAAGAAGTCGCTCATGAGCAGCGAGAACGAGATGACGAGGAGCGTGGGGTCGGTAAGGACCTTGACGATGGCGGGCACGCCGCCGGCGTCGGCGATGGGGCCACCGATGCTCGAGAAGTCGAGCGGGGCGATGATACCGGTCGGAGCCTGGGTCACACCTAGGGGGATACCGGCGATAACGGCGACGATGATGCCGATGAGCAGCGAGCCCGGCACGTTGCGGGAAGCCAGGGCAACCGTCACGACGATGGAGATGATGCCGACGATAAAGGTGGGGGAGGCGATGTCGCCCAGGCCGACGAGCGTACCGGCGCCAGCGGTGATGATGCCAGCGTCGCACAGGCCGATCATGGCGATAAACAGGCCCAGACCCACCGAGATGGCGTGACGCAGGACAACCGGGATGGCGTCCATGATGGCCTCGCGCAGGCCACAAAGCACGAGCAGCAAGATGACGATACCCTCGAGGAAGATGACGCTCATGGCCACATGCCAGTCACCGCCGCAGACGGTGGTGGTGATTCCGGCGATCATCGCGTTGACGCCTAAGCCCGACGCGCAGGCGAGCGGGCGGTTGGCGAAGATGCCCATGCAGATGGTCATGATGCCGGCGCCCAGGCAGGTGGCGCAGGCGAGCGCTCCCGCATCGATGCCGGCGCCCGAGAGCACCGCGGGGTTGACGGCAATGATGTAGGCCATCGCCAGGAATGTTGTCAGGCCAGCGCGAAGTTCGGTCCCGATTGTGGACTTGCGCTCGCTGACGTGAAATAGTTCGTCCATGCATACCCTTTCCTTGTTCGGCCCCGAGTTTAGGCCGATTGACACGAACTCACCCACTATAGCCCCTTTACGACGCTGTTGTTCTTCGCATGTTGATGTTCGGCGCTTTGTAGCAGACGGACGGTATTTTTCGCATGAAAATGTGTGGGTACCGTATACTTAAGCGGTTACAACGACCCCTATGGAGGAACGTATGATTAAAGAGCTTTGCCACGACGAGGCTATTCTGTCCCAGCGTTGCGAGGTTGCGACCGTCGAGGATGAGTCGGTGGCACAGGACCTGATCGATACCATCAAGTCGCTCGACGATGCCGGCTGCCTTGCCGCCAACCAGATTGGCGTTACCAAGAAGGTCTGCGTCTATCTGGACGACGCCGGCGAGCCCCACGTGCTCTACAACCCCCGTCTGGTGTTTGGCCTGGGTGCCAGCAAGATGGAGGAGAGCTGCCTGACGCACGAGGAGGTCACCAAGTCCACGCGCTATATCAAGTGCAAGGTCGCCTTTGACCAGATCGTCGACGGCAAGATGAAGGAGTGCCGCCGCGACTACGCGGGCTTCGAGGCACAGATGATCCAGCATATGATCGACCACTGTCTCGGCAAGTTGGTCTAAGGGGATCAAAGCACCGCACTTCGTCTCTTTTGGTCCGGGCGTGACATTGTTGTCATGTCCGGGCTTTTGTGTTTAGCGCCTTTTTGTTTGGAGACAATGAAATTAGCAAGAACGTGAAGCTAGGAGGCGCTATGTGTACGAGTATTCGATTTACCGATAATTCTGGCCACATGTATCTGGGCCGCAATCTCGACTGGAGCTTTGACTACGGCCAACAGGTTCGCGTGATGCCGCGCGGGTTTAACATTCCGTATTCGTTTATCGACGACGCGACAGCGGCACACGCGGTGATCGGTATGTGCATCGATTACAAGAACTACCCTATGTTCTTCGATTGCGGCAACGATGCGGGCCTCGCCGTGGCGGGCCTTAATTTCCCGGGTTATGCCGAGTATGCCGAGGGCCCTGTCGACGGCAAGACCAATATCGCGGCCTATGAGTTCCCCCTGTGGGTGGCAGCGACGTTCTCGACGGTCGACGAGGTTGAGGTGGCCCTGCGTGATGTGGCGATCGTGGCTAAATCGGCGGGCGAAGGCCTAGGCGTGTCGCTGCTCCATTGGATTATCGGCGACAGCCAGCGCAGCATCGTGGTCGAGATGATGGCTGACGGCCTGCATGTATACGACGATCCGGTCGACACCCTTGCCAATCAGCCCACCTTCCCGTGGCACATGGAAAACCTGCGCACCTATATCACGGCCACAAGCGATTTTCCGCAGACGGCGAAGTGGCGTGGCGCCGAGCTTAAGCCCTATGGAGCCGGTGCCGGCATGCGCGGTATTCCGGGTGACTGCTATTCGCCGAGCCGTTTTGTAAAGGCGGCGTACCTCAATGCCAATTACCCGCAAAAGGAGAGCGAGACCGAAAACGTCGTCCGCATGTTCCGCTCGCTCGAGGGCGTGGTGATGATCGAGGGGGCGTCCAGGATGGGCGATGGCAAGTTCGAGAAGACTATCTACACCGGATGCTTTAGCGCACGCACGGGCAATTATTACTACGCGATGTATGGGGATCCGTCGATTCGCTACGTGAGCCTGATGGATGCCGAGGGCGCGAGCCCCGATAGGCTCGTGGTTCCCGAGCCGCGTCGTTCGTAGCCGTTAGCTTTACTGCAATGCAAAGCGGCCCTGCGTCTCTCGTGAGGTGCAGGGCCGCTGTCGTTGATTTATGACGTCGCTAGAAGTTGGCGTCGTTGAGTTGTTCGTTCTCGAGGCCGTCGAGCTGTTGCTGTTCGGGCGTATCGGCGACGCTCTCGAGCAGCTCGGTGGGATCGACGTTCATGTCCCTACCGGCCTCGTTGCCGTTGACCAAGTCGTCCGAGAAGATGTCGACTTCCATTTCCTCGGCCTCTTCGATCTGAATCTCGAGCGGCACCTGGGTGCGCACGAGCTTAACGGCCGGGCGCATGCGGGCAAACAGCGGCACGTACTCGATGATGATGGCCGAGTTCTCGAGACCGTACCAACGTGCCGGGCTTCCGCAGGCGCGGCGGACGGCGTACTTGATGGCCATGACGCGATGGTCGTTGCGGTTGATGTCCGTTTCGGGGGCAAGCATCTTGCGCAGCATGCAAAAACGGAAGTCGCCCACGTTGCCACGTGTCTCGTAGATGGAGTAGGTGTGGTGCTGCGGCGGCAGCTCTCCCGAGGCCATCAGGTCGCCAACGATCTGGCGCAGGTAGGCGTTGATGCGCTGATTGACCTTAAAGCCCAGGTCCAAGCGCACGCGGAACAGGAAGTCTGTGCCAAAGGTCTCAACGGAATACTCGTGCGTATAGGGCTCGTCGGTAACGTGCACGTTGATGAACCAATATGCCTTGGCACGCTTGGGGTGCTTGTCCAGGATGGAATAGAGCACGTCGCGGTCGAGCGTGAGCGGGTCGGGGCTGTTGGTGAGGAACACCAGATTGTCAGCGAGCACGGGATAGGTCTCGTCATTGCGCAGGCGATTGAGCTGGTCGATGTACTTGGAGACGGGCAGCAGAATCGTCTGCGTGCGCTCGATGGCGGTACCGCGACGCCACACATACATAAGGCCGAACAGCAGCGCGGCCAGGAAGATCATGACGTAGCCGCCGTCAAAGAACATGGTGAGGCACGAGGCGAAGAAGCACAGCTCAATGGCACCAAAGAGCAGGGCGAAGACGCAGGCACCCAGCTTGTGCTTGAGGATGCCGGCGATGTAGCTCGTCAAAAGCGTCGTGGTCATGAGCATGGTCACGGTAATCGCGAGGCCGTAGGCGCTCTCCATGCGCTCGGAGTTTTGGAACAGCAGCACGATGAAGATGCAGCCGACCCACATGATGTTGTTGACGAGCGGAATGTAGAGCTGGCCCTTGGTGTCGCTGGGGTAGTGGATGCGCAGATGCGGCATAAGGTTGAGACGGGTTGCCTCGGATACCAGCGAGAACGAGCCGGTGATGAGCGCCTGCGAGGCGATGATGGCCGCCACGGCCGAAAGCACGATGGCAAAGGGGCGCAGGGGCTCGGGGAGCATCATGTAGAACGGGTTGACGATGTCCATCGCGAGCATCTGGGGATTGGAATTGTTGGCAAGCAGCCAAGCGCCTTGACCCAGATAGTTAAGGATGAGGGCCGCCTTTACGAACGGCCAGGATGCGTAAATGTTAGCCTTGCCCACGTGACCCATGTCCGAGTAGAGGGCCTCGGCGCCGGTCGTCGACAGAAAGACAAAGCCGAGCACCATGATGCCCGAGTGGTTGATGGGCGAGAACAGGAACATGATGCCGCGGATGGGGTTGAGCGCGCGCAAGATGGACGGGTTGCCGAGCATGTTGAACAGGCCGGCGCCTGCCAGGAACAGGAACCACAGTGTCATGAGCGGGCCGAACAGCTTGCCGATCGACGAGGTACCGGCGCGCTGCATGGCAAATAGGCCGCAGATAATGATGATGGTAATAATGATGACGTTGGTTTGCCCGTCACCCAATAGCGCGTGGCCCCACTCGATAGTGCGCAGGCCCTCAATGGCCGTGGTAACCGTGACGGCGGGGGTGAGGATGCCGTCGGCGAGCAGCGCCGCGCCGCCGATCATGGCGGGAAGAATCAGCCAAGGCGCCACTTTGCGCACCAAGCTAAACAGGGCGAAGATGCCGCCCTCGTTATGGTTGTCGGCCTTCATGGCGATTACCACGTACTTGACCGTGGTCACGAGTGTCATGGTCCAGATGACGAGTGAGAGCGCGCCCAAGATCATGTCCTCGCTGACGGTACCGATGCCGCCGTTGTTGGCGACGATTGATTTCATGGTATACATGGGGCTCGTGCCGATGTCGCCGTATACGACGCCGAGCGTTACGAGTAGCATGCCAGCGGAGAGGGGAATGGCTCCATGTCCGCCTTGACTACGCTGGTCTTGGAGGCTTGCCTCCAGCTTGTTGTGTGCCACGTGGACTCCCTTGGACATCTGGCCTCTGCCACGAGCAGCAGACCTTTATGCCATCTTTATACATATAAGAGCAGTTTGGCACATCGGGGTGTTTTAGACAATAATCCCCATCTGGGGATTATTCATATACGCAGGTAGTATTTCAGAGCAGGGGCTATTAAGCACGTGCTGTCTGGGCGATGCCAGCCTTGGCGCTTGCGCGTTTGCCGGCGAGTTCGCAAAAAATCGCGCCGCCGATGATAAGCGTGGCACCCATCAGGCGGACCGGTGTTATGGCTTCACCTAAAAGGATGGCGGAAAACACGACGGCCGAAAGCGGCTCGAGGTAGCCGACGACCGCGACGGTCTGGACGGGCAGCTTGGCGACGGCGCTAAAGTAGAGCAGACAACCGAGTCCGGTGTTGACAATGCCGAGCATGGCAACGGCGCGCCAATCGATGCCGGCGGCAATGCTGGGGGAGAGGAACGAGGGGGCGCCTTGGGTGACGAGCGTGAGGACCAGCGCGGTCACAAAGGCGGCGCTCACCTGGAGCGCGGAGTTCTCGAGACCCTCGATGTGCGGTGCACCCTTGCTGGCGATGACCATCAGTGCATAGCAAAATGCCGAGGCGATGCCGCAGACGATGCCCGCAATGGGCATGTTGCCGCCTAAACCTTGCGCTGCAATGAGAAAAGCGCCGCAGGCGACGGCGATAAACCCGGCGATTTTGCCACCGGTCAGCTTTTCGCCAAAGATGAGCGGGGAGAGCGCCATGACAATGATAGGGCCGCAGTAGTACAGCAGCGAGGATATGCCGACGCCGATCGTCTGGTAGGCGCGGAACAGAAAAATCCAGCTAGCGCCCAGCGCGGCTCCCGAAAGGAGGAGGGCTGCGGCTTCGCGGGGGCGAGATGGCGCCTGCAACTTATGGCGTTGGGTGATGGCGAGGACGGTGACAAGCGAGAGTGCGCCCAAAAACGTGCGTAGTAGCACGATATCGGAGCTCGGCAGCGCGATGGCAGCGGCGATGATGCCGTTGGAGCCAAACAATAGCAATGCTGCTAAGTACGTAAACAGTCCGTTGTTCATGCGCTGACATCCCCTCTATATCCGAGCATGTTCACTATGGGTTGTTAGCGCCGGAATAATTTAGCCAAATATAGTCGGCCGAGATTGACCAATCCCG
>CABRFA010000002.1 GCA_902470065.1 uncultured Collinsella sp. | reverse complement strand
CCACGTGCTGGGGACGCACGCCCCCTACGGCACCTACGACTGCACCGGCTCCGGCACCGTCAAGTCCTGGGCCGATATCGCCCGCGCCGTCTTCGAGGCCGCCAACGGCAACGGGGACAGGGTCGTGCCGGTATCGACCGCCGACTACTGCGCGAGCGCCGAGGGCCCCGTCGCCCCGCGCCCGGTCCACTCCGCGCTCGACCTGTCCAAGCTCGAGGCTGCCGGCTTCCACATGCCCGACTGGGAGGAAGAGCTGGGGGAGTACATCAAGACGCTCTAGCCGCTATTAACTTTTCGAGAGTAAAAGCCGCCGTTCTTTAACGGCGGCTTTTCTTGTTGGTGGCTATCTGCGCAGTGGTGCCAATAGTATTTTGCGGAAGATCTACCTCTCGCTTGGCATGGAAGTAGGGTGGCCGGGCTGGTCGTCGTAGGCGTATTTGCTGTACACGTTGACCTCCCACTGCTTTTTTTCGACCTTTGCTACAGAATCTAGGATGAAGCCGGTCGCAAGGCTCAGGCCGCACAGGAACATAAACGAGGCGGCGAGCATAGCGGTGGGGAAGCGCGGGACGAGGCCGGTCTGGAAATATTCGACAACGATGGGCATGCCCAGGGCGAGGCCGAATACCGCGAACAGAAGCGCAACGAGGCTGAAGAACTTCAGCGGGCGGTAGTCCTTGAACAGCGTGCCGATCATCGCAACGACTTTAATGCCGTCGCTCACGGTGTTGAGTTTGGACTCGGAACCCTCGGGACGGTCGCGGTACTCGATGGGCACATCTTTGATGCGCCAGCGGTGGTCGACGGCGTGGATCGAGAGCTCGGTTTCGATCTGAAAGCCCTCGGAAAGCACTGGGAAGGTTTTAACGAACGGGCGGCTCATGGCGCGGTAGCCTGTCATGACGTCATCGAAGCTGTAGCCATAGATCCACTTGATCATGGCGCGGACCAGATTATTGCCAAAGCCGTGGAAGGCACGCTTGTTCTCCTCGGCGTAGGTGCCGTTGGAAAGGCGATCGCCTACGGTCATGTCGGCCGTGCCGTTAAGGATGGGCTCGCAGAGGGCCTTGGCCGCCTCGGCGGGGTAGGTGTCGTCTCCGTCGACCATCAGGTAGCAATCGGCGTCGATATCGCGAAACATCTGGCGGCACACGTTGCCCTTTCCCTGACGGGGCTCAAAGCGGACTGTGGCGCCGTGCTCGGTGGCAATGCGTGAGGTATCGTCCGACGAGTTGTTGTCATAGACATAGACCGTCGCCTGCGGAAGCTCGCGGTGAAAGTCGTCGATGACTTTGCCGATCGTGAGCGCTTCGTTGTAGCAAGGGATGATGACGGCGATGGATTCAGAATTCACTTAATGCTCCTTATACATTCAATCCTAGAAAGTATAGCCGTTTGGGCCTGGCATCCTAAGATGTGGGTTAGTTCTCCAGTTTTGTTGCGCGAATCGTTTGCATGGCCGTCGGGTCTATACTGTTCGTTTGTCAACGATTACGAGTAAAGGAGTTGCATCCGTGTCGGATCAGACAAAGCAACAAGAAACTCGCAGTCTGCCTGCGACGTTTGCTAAGAACGAATTTGAGAAGGACGCGTTTATCCTTCGTCAGCTGGTTACCAAGGATTTTAAGATCAAGTATCGCCGTAGCGTTCTGGGCGTCGCATGGTCGGTGCTCAACCCGCTGCTGATGATGATCGTCATGGCCATCGTGTTCTCGACGATTTTTGGCCAGGGCCGCAATGGCTCAATGACGCCCGAGATGTACCCGCTGTACTTGATCGTGGGTAACATCACCTTTGCCGTCATGTCTGAGTCTACTAACCAGGCCCTGACGTCGATCGTGGGCGCTGCCCCTCTGCTCAAGAAGGTTAAGGTGCACCGCTGGGTTTTCCCGGTGCAGAAGGTGCTCTTCTCGCTGGTCAACTTTGCCTTCTCGCTGGTCGCCGTCGCCATCGTCATGCTGTGGTTCCGCGTTATGCCTTCTTGGCATCTGATTCTGTTGCCGGTTTGCCTGCTGCTGCTTATGTGCTTCTGCATGGGCCTGGGCATGATGCTCTCTGCCCTTACGGTCTTCTTCCGCGACGTTATGCATCTGTGGAGCGTCGTCATTACGGCGTGGACTTACATTACGCCCATCTTCTGGACGACTGACTATATTGCGCAAATGCCGCATCTCGTGCGTATCTTGATGTATGCGAACCCCATGTTCAACTACCTGCAGTTTATGCGCGATATCTTCCTGTTCCAGACTACGCCCTCGCTTATGACGTTTGGTATGTGCGTCGCTTGGGCGGTTCTTGCGCTTATTATTGGCTATACCGTGTTCCATAAGTCCGAGCGCAAATTTATCCTCTACATCTAAGGAGTGCTGTGATGACTGAATCTGTTGTTGATTACAGCGAGCAGCCTCTGGCTGTCGAGGTCGACGACGTCACCATGATCTTTAACATGGCGTCCGAGTCGCTGACCAACCTCAAGGAGTACTTCATTAAGCTTGCCAAGCACGAGCTGTTCTTTGAGGAGTTTAGGGCGCTTAAGCACATCTCGTTTGATATTCATCGCGGCGAGGTTGTGGGTCTGGTCGGCACCAATGGCTCCGGCAAGTCTACGATGCTCAAGATTATCGCTGGCGTTCTTGAGCCTAGCGAGGGCAGCGTTAAGGTGCACGGTAACATCGCGCCGCTGATTGAGCTTGGCGCCGGCTTTGACCCCGAGCTGACCGCCCGCGAGAACATCTATCTGAACGGCGCCCTGCTCGGCTATACCAAGGAGTTCATCGACGCCAACTTTGACGGCATTATCGAGTTCGCTGAGCTGCAGAACTTTGTCGATATGCCGCTTAAGAACTTCTCTTCGGGCATGGTGGCGCGTATCGCCTTTGCAATCGCGACGATTACCGAGCCCGATATTCTGATCGTTGACGAGACGCTGTCCGTCGGTGATGTGTTCTTCCAGCAAAAGTGTGAGGCCCGCATCCAGCACTTTATCCAGAGCGGCGAAGTGACGGTTCTGTTCGTTTCGCACTCCATGGAGCAGGTTGAGCGCATCTGCCAGCGTGCCGTTTGGATTGAGAAGGGTGACCTTCGCATGGACGGCCCGGTCAGTGAGGTCTGCAAGGCGTACCGTGAGCAGTTCAACTA
This sequence comes from uncultured Collinsella sp., assembly GCA_902470065.1. Taxonomy (GTDB): domain Bacteria; phylum Actinomycetota; class Coriobacteriia; order Coriobacteriales; family Coriobacteriaceae; genus Collinsella. Next base: position 92,358 of record CABRFA010000002.1, on the reverse strand, counting down.
GGTTATAATTACTTACGCTTGGCCGAATTGTTTGGCTGGGCGTGCGGTTATTTGCTCCATTAGCTCAGTTGGATAGAGCAGGGGACTTCTAATCCCAAGGTCGACGGTTCGAATCCGCCATGGAGCACCATCGTTTATTAAGCCCAGACCGCTTGGTGGTCTGGGCTTTTTCACATGCCGGTGTTCTTTATTCTTGCCGGGTATACGTTTAGGCCGAAGCCGTGGCGTGAGCTGCTGTTGTGCTGCTGATGTGGATTGGTTATACGGCGCGCCTAAGGGGGCTGGAGCCGAGCGTGAGCGAGCCTCTGCTGTTTATTGGAGCCGGTGTTGCTTGGCTTGTCCTTGCCGCGCTGAGTGGGGTGAGCTTTCGAGCCGCCGCGTGGATGGGTTTTTGGTTGCGACAGTTGCCGCTCTTGCCGGTAGCTACTGCGTGTGCTGGGTTTCGATGGCGTTGGAGAAGTTGAAAGACGTGCCGGTTTTGGGGTCCTTTGAGCGAGCGCTCGTGTTCTGCGGACAGGCCAGTCTTGCCATCTTTGCAATCCACGCGGTCGATTGGTTTATTCCTTGGCAGACCATGCCTCTGCTTATGACGCTGCCAGCATCGTGGCTCTTTGCGTCGATTGTGCGCCGCAGGTGCGACATAGGGTTGGTGTACGTGATCAAGAAGGCGTAACAAAAGCGGGGAGGACCAACTTGGCCCTCCCCGCTGTATCTAGTCTGCCTTCAGGCACTCGGGCAAGACGTTTGCAACTGCATTCATCGCCTGCGGCCTCAGGTACTGCTCATTGAGCTTTGCCTTTCTGTAGGCGTAGCGAGTGTCTGCCGAGTATTTGATCAACACATCGGTGAAGAACCGCTCCCAGCTCAGGTAGTCGCGGCTTTCGATATAGCTTGAGGGATCCTCGAGGATTTTTAAGATATCGTTACTGGGAATGAGGCCAGATTGCAGGAGTGTCCACTCGAATGATTCGGGGAGGAACAAGCGTACGTTCTTGTAAACGCGCTGTCCGAGCACCTTTTCGATGTAGGGACCAAATGCTGCTCCGTCTCCAATAGCAAGGATGTTTTGCTCGGGACATTCGTGAATCGTACGTTTTAGATTCGCAACGCCGGTGGCGGTATAGCAGGGGATCCCGAGTCGGTTGCAAAGAGCGTTGTAGAATTGATAGCCAGATTTGCTATCCTCGACAACTACGGCGTCGGGTACCTCGAATCCAACATTTAGATCCTGATACAGCATACTTGCCGTGTGGTCATATAGCGGCTTGGTCACCGAGTAGAAGCGCCTGTCGCTCTTGCGGCCATTGATTGTTTTACTTGTTGTGTTGACTAGCTTCAGGATCTCATCAACGCTGTAGGGGAGCTCGTTGGCATCGCGACGAGATATCAGAACAAAATAGTTGGACGAGCCGTTGACGGCTTTGGCGAAGTCCTTTGAGTAGATAAACTCGTTACCCTCATCTAGAAAGACGATTGAATCTTCGATGATCGACAGCTCGCGCTCCCAGCGTCTGCTGGAAAGCGTTTCGCAAGGTACGTCGCAGCTGAGTGTAACGCCGCTTTCCGGTCCTCGGTCGTTGTAGTCGCGAATCATCGAGATGAGCGTCGTTTTGCCCGTGCCGCTGTTGCCGCGTATAAAGGAAATATTGCGCTTAAACGTGAGTGTGTATTTGACCTTTGCACGCTCTACGACAACGGTATGCGTTCCCTTCATTACTCATCAACATCCAAAAAGTCATTCGTGGCGCCGACAAACTCCTGCATGTTTCTGACGATGCGGCCATCGTTATTGATGCGAATCTCAAAACGCTTCCAGGGGAACTTCATGATGTGGTAAAGGGTTACCAGCACATCCTGCTCTTTGCCAATTTTTAGCAGCCACCGGGCGCAGTTATCTCCGCAAGTGGATGCATTGAACACCATGTTTGGGAGATTGTGCACCAGCAGAAGCGTCTTAACGCCGCCGGAAAGCTCGAGGGGCGTAATCGAACCGAGCTGTTTGCTGATGATGTTGTGGGGGCCGATGAGTTCTGAACCGTCAACACCTTTAATCATCTGCGCTGCCAGAGGGTCCTCGAACCAGGAATCCAGGTACGAGTTCCTAAAATAGGTCTCGGTATCGTAGATGGAACCGGGGTAATCCCCCAGGTGAATGCTCAGCATGTGGGTCTCCAGACGTTGTGTGACTGCAACGATTATATGCCAGTAATAAATTGCCGGCAGCAGCGAGGTGCTACTGCCGGCATTGGTTTTATTGGCGTGTGAATCGGCGCTGATGGATTTGATCGCTAGGCTACTCTTCGAGACGCTCCCTCAGCAGCTCCAGCGCGTGGGCATATCCCTGCAGGCCCTCGCCGGTGATGGTGGCGAAGCAGGCTAGGCGTGCATAGCTCACCTGGCGGAAGTCTTCGCGTGTTTCGACGGCACTGATGTGAACCTCGACGGCAGGGATGGCGACGGCTTTGAGCGCGTCCAGGATGGCCACGCTCGTATGCGTGTAGGCGGCCGGGTTGATGACGATGCCGTCGACCTTGCCGTAGGCCTCCTGGATCTTGTCGACGATGCTGCCCTCGTGGTTAGACTGGAAGACCTCGACCTCGTCGAAGCCCTGTGCGGCGCCCGCTTCCTGGCAGATCTGGACCAGGCGGCCGTAGTTGTCGCTGCCATAGATGCCCGGCTCGCGAATGCCGAGCATGTTGAGGTTGGGTCCGTTGATGACGAGTGCTTTCATGGTTGCTTCCTTTGCGATTGGAAAACCACCACAAAGGTGCCTGTCCCCTTTGTGGTGGTTTTGGTTAGAGAGCGGGTGGGAGGGTGTCGAGGAGGGCTTGGGCGGTGTTGGCGGCGCAGTCGCGTGAGTCGATGATGTAGTCGGCCCAGGCGCGGTAGCGCGGCATACGCTGTTCGGCCAGCTTATCGATGCCGTCGCGCGCGGTGATGGGGCGGCCCTTGTGGGCGAGTTCGTCGAGCTTGCGGTTGAGCATCACGATTTGGCTGTTTTGGTGCAGCAGCGGGTAGTTCTCGTCGCGTGTGACCACGCCGCCGCCGGTGGAGAGCACCAGGCCGCTGCGCTTGGAGATGTCGGACAGCGCCGTCGTCTCCTGCTCGCGGAAGGCCGCCTCGCCGCGCTCGACGATATAGTCGGCACAGGGCATGCCCAAACGCTCCTCGAGGGCGCGATCCAGGTCGATGTGCTCGCGACCCGTGAGCAGGGCAATCTGCTCACCCACGCGGGTCTTGCCCGAGCCCGGCATGCCGATCAGCGCGATGTTCTGTTCGCGGCGTGACAGGCGCTCCGTTACGTCCAGGATCCTCTCGCGCGGGGTGACTTGGCCGGTGTAGCGCTCGACGGCCTGTGCTGCCTGGGCCACGAGCATAAGCAGGCCGCCGATGCAAGGGATACCGCGGCGCTCGGCCTCGAGCATCAGGCCCGTGCGGGCGGGGTTGTAGACGATGTCGATAACGCCTTCGAGCGCGTCGAGGCCATCGAGCGTGCAAGGCGCGTCGGGGCAGTGGGGGAACATACCGGCAGGCGTGCAGTTGACGAGCAGCGCGGCGTCGGACTGCTGTGCGATGTTGTCGTAGTTGATCTCGCTTGTGCGGCCCACGGGCACCACGGTGGCGCCCAGGTCGCCGAGCACCATGCTTGCCGTGGTGCCGGCACCACCGGTAGCGCCAAGCACGAGGACCTTCTTGCCGGTAACCTCAACCCCCAACTCCTCGACCAGGCACTGAAAACCAAAGTAGTCGGTGTTGTCGCCGCGCAGGCGACCGTCAGGTAGGCGTGTGATGGTGTTGACGTTGCCCATGCGCTCGGCGAGCGGGCTCAGTTCGTCCAGATACTCCATGACGGCGCGTTTGTAGGGGATGGTCACGTTGGTGCCCTCCCACTCGTCGCCCGTCATAAAGGCCGCGAGGTCCTCGGGCTCGCGCTCAAATCGCACGTAATCGAGTCCAGCGAGCTCTTTGTAGATGGTTGGGGTGTAGCTGTGGCCCAGCACGCGGCCCAGCACTCCGTAGGGGCGGGTTGCGGCGGTATCGGTCATCTAGAGCACCTCCGTGTAGCTGCCAAAGTAGGTGAAGCTCTCGCACACGTCGTCGATAGAATCGAGCAGGTCGTCGAGGGCCTTGCTGCCAAAGGGGCAGTCCAGATCAAAGTAGAACATAAACTCAAAGTCGCGACCGGGGATGGGGCGGCTCTCGAGCTTGATGAGGTTGATATTGAGTGCGTAGAAGCGCTCGAGCACGCGATAGAGGGCGCCCGGCTCGTTGGCCGTGGTGATCATGAGCGAGGTACGGTTGGCGCCGGGATAGACGCGTGGCTCGCGGCTGATGACGACAAAGCGCGTGTAGTTGTTGTCCGAGTCTTGGATGTTGGACTCCAGCACCTCCAGGCCATAGAGTGTCGCGCAGCTGCGCGATGCGATGGCGGCAACATCGGTGCGCCCGGAGCTGGCGACCATCTCGGCCGACATGGCGGTGTTGGGGTACTTGGTGGCGTGCAGGTCGTGGGACTCGATAAAGCCCGCACACTGGGCAATGGCTTGGCCGTGGCTGTAAACCTCGCGCACGTCGGCGAGCTTGGTGCCGGGCTTGACGAGCAAGTTGTGGTCGATCTTGAGGCGCAGCGAGCGCACGATATGGAAGTCGAACTGGGCGAGCAGGTCGTAGACGGCGTTTACCGAGCCGGCGGTTGAGTTTTCGATGGGCAGTACGCCAAACTCGCAAAAGCCGTCGCGCACGGCGCGCATGACGCCCTCGAAGGTCTCGAAGAACGCGATGTCGGGCACGTCGAAGAGTTTGCACGCGGCGATCTGGCTGTAGGCGCCTTCGACGCCTTGGCAGGCGACAGTGGCCGTCTGGGGGAAGGGCGTGTCGAAGGCTACGGCCGTGGCGTGGGCCTTTTGCGAGACGGTGATGCCCTTGAGCTCGTTGATGTAGCGCTGCTGCTCGGCCTTGCTCATGCTCATGAGGAGACGGAACAGGGTGATGGTCTGCGCCTCGTAGCGCTCGGGCGCGCGGCTGGCGAGGTTGTTGAGCTTGGAGCGCTCACGGGCGGGGTCGAAGACGGCCTTGCCCATCTCGATTTTTGATTTGGCGACCTCGGTGGCAATGTCCATGCGCTCGACAAAGCTGTTGAGGAGCGTGGTGTCGATGCCATCGATGGCTTGGCGGATGTCAGCAAGGTCCATAGGGACCCCTTTCGTGAATGCTTGCCTGGGGTAGTTAATTTGGGACGGGGCTTTTTTAGCTACCCTTTGACTGTCGACGAATCGATGAGTGCCAGGGCACATAACAACTGGCATATGGGGGTAGCTAAAAAAGCCCCGTCCCAAATTAACTACCCTTGGGGTGGGTGGACTAAAGCTGGCCGGCGTCCTCGAGGAGGGCGTCCCAAATCGCGAGGGCAGCTGCTGCTTCGGCTACGGGGACGGCACGCGGGACGATGCAGGGATCGTGACGGCCGTGGACCGAGAGCTCGGCATTTTCCATGGCGTCCATGTCTACGGTCTGCTGCTCGCGGCCAATTGAGGGCGTCGGCTTTACGGCCATGCGCCACATGACGGGCGCGCCGGTCGAAATACCGCCCAGGATGCCGCCGGCGTTATTGGACTCGACTTCGATCTTTCCGGTCTCGGCGTCGATGCGATACGGATCGTTGTTCTCGCTGCCGCGCATGGCGGCCACGGCAAAGCCCATGCCAAACTCCACGCCCTTTACGGCGGGAATGCCAAACGCGATTTGCGCGATGCGGTTCTCGATGCCGTCGAACATGGGGTCACCGATGCCCGCGGGAAGCCCATAGATGCCGCACTCCACGATGCCGCCGATGCTGTCGAGCTCGTCGCGCGCGGCCAGAATCTCCTCGCGCATGCGACCGGCAGCGGCGGCGTCAATGCAGGGCAGGTCGTTCGTAAGGATCGCCTTGCGGTCGGCCTCGCGATAGACCATGTCGTCCATGGGCAGGTCGGAGATGCCGCCGATCTGCGCGACGTGCGCCATGACCTTGATACCGCGGGCCTCGAGTGCCTGCAGGGCGATGCCGCCGGCGATGCATAAGGGGGCCGTTAGGCGGCCGGAGAAGTGCCCGCCGCCGGCGACGTCGTGCATGTTGTGGTACTTCACACGCGCCGGAAAGTCTGCGTGCCCGGGGCGGGGCTTGCGGCGCAGCTCGGAGTAATCCTTGGAGCGCGTGTTGGTGTTCTCGATAATCGCGGCGATGGGCGCGCCGGTGGTATGTCCATCGACAACACCGGCGATGATGTGGGCGGCGTCGGCCTCGCGGCGTTTGGTCGCGGTCTCGTCGCGACCGGGGGCGCGACGGTCGAGGAAGGCCTGCAGCTTCTCCTGGTCCACGGCGATGCCCGCCGGAATGCCATCGAGCGAGCAGCCGATAGCGGGGGAGTGCGACTGGCCGAAGATGCTTAAGTGCAAGACGTTGCCAAAGGTCGAGGACATGCTATTCCTCCTCGAGTGTGACCTTGCCGCCCAGCAGGCGGTAGTGGTCGAAGAAATCGGGATAGGACTTGTTGACGGCCTCGGCGCCGTGGATCACGACCTCGCCGGTGGCACGGCTCGCGGCGATGGCGGCCATCATGGCGATGCGGTGGTCGTTGTGCGAATCGACCTCGCCGCCGCTGAAGGCATCGACACCCTTGATGATGAGGTCGTCACCGGCAATGCGCACCTGCGCGCCCAGCGCGGTGAGCTCGCGGGTGGTGGTGGCCAGGCGGTCGGATTCCTTGATGCGCAGGCGTGCGCAGTCACGGATGAACGTGCGGCCCTGAGCCAGCGAGGCCACGGCCGAGATAACGGGCACCAGGTCGGGGATGTCGTGGGCGCTCATCTCAAAGCCGGCGAGCTTGTCGGACTGCACGGTGGCGGCGTTGGTGGAGCGCACGATGCGGGCGCCAAAGCGCGAAAGCGCGGCAAGCACGTTGCGGTCGCCCTGCGCGGAGCTCAGCGACACGCCCTCCACGGTGATGGGGTCGGTGCCGATGGCGCCGGCACACAGCCAAAAGGCAGCGTTGGACCAGTCGCCCTCGACGGCCACGCTGCCGGGCGTGCGGTACGAGCCGCTGCTCACGCGGAAGTTCGTGACCTCGGGCTGGCCGTCCTTGGCCGGAATGCGCTCGACGTTGACCTCAACGCCAAAGGCCTTCATGGCCTGGATCGTTAGGTTGATGTAGGGGCGGCTCTCAATGAGGCCAGTCACCTGCACACAGGAGGGCTGGGCGAGCAACGGGGCTGCCAGCAGCAGGCCCGAGATGTACTGCGAGCTTACGTTGCCCGGCAGCACAAAGGTGCCCGGGCGCATGCGTCCGCTTGTCTTGAGCGGAAAACCGCCCAGACCCTGTAGGTCGCAGCCGGCGGCAATGATCTCGTCCGAGAGCGGGGACAGCGGGCGTGCGCCTAGGCGGCCCTGTCCCACAAAGGTTGCCTCTGCCCCCAGCGCGCAGGCGACGGGCAGCATAAAGCGGAGCGTGGAGCCGCTCTCGCCGCAGTCGAGCGTGCCGCCGGCAAGGGCCTTGAGCAGGCCGAACTCAATGCTCTTCATGGTGGGGTGGACCTGGAAGCCGTCCTCGACGGTCTCGATGCGGGCGCCGAGCGCCGTGAGGCAGCGGACCGTGGCCTCAATATCGGCGCAGGTGGTGTTGCAGGTCACATGCGTCTCTCCGTTGGCAAGGGCGGCGCAGATGATGAGGCGGTGCGCCATCGACTTGGACGCGATGGCGGGAACGGTGCCCTTGAGCGGGGAGGGGGTTATGCGGGCTAGCATGCTGATGCGTCTCCCTTCTGGCCGAGGCCCTCGGCAATTAAATCATGGAAGGTGGAAAGCGGCGTGCGGTCGATGCTGCAGCGGCCAATGCCGTGCGGAATCACCAGGTCGATGGTGTCGCCCGCGCGCTTCTTGTCGTGGAGCGCCTCGGCAAAGACGGCGTCGGCATCTAGATCGCAGCGGGTCTTGAGGCCATGGCGGGCGCAGAGCTCCTCAATACGACCGGGCAGTGCAGCATCGCAAACGCCGTGCAGGGCCGCGGCGCGCGTGATGATACCCATGCCGATCGAAACGCAGTTGCCGTGTCCGAGCTCAAAGTGCTCGCAGGCCTCGACGGCGTGTCCGGCGCTGTGTCCAAAGTTGAGGAGCTTGCGCTGGTTGGTTTCGCGCTCGTCGGCGACGACCACGGCGCGCTTGATGTCGATATTGCGGGCGATGATGAGCGCTACGCGGGCCACATCGCGGTTGAGCAGCTCCAGCGTGAGCGGGGTCTTCTCCAGCTCGGCGAAAAGCTCTGGGTCGGCGATCACGGCGTGCTTGACGACCTCGCCGCAGCCGTCGGCGAACTGCTCGGACGTGAGGGTGGCCAGGCACCCCACGTCGGCGATAACAACACTCGGCTGCCAAAAGGCGCCGGCCAGGTTCTTGCCGGCAGCCAGGTCGATGGCGGTCTTGCCACCCACCGACGAATCCACCATGGCGAGCAGGCTCGTCGGGATCTGCACAAACTTGCAGCCGCGCATGTAGGTGGCGGCCACAAAGCCCGTCACGTCGCCCACGACGCCGCCGCCGAGCGCCACGATAACGTCGGAGCGCGAAAGCTCGTGCTCGGCCACAAACTCCAAAATGGCAACATAGGTTTCGGCGCGCTTATGGGCCTCGCCGGCCTCGAAGGTGCAGATGCTCACCTCGTAGCCTGACGCCTCCAGGCTCTGCTTAACGGGCATCTGGTAGAGCGGGCCCACGTTGGTGTCCGTCACGATGACGGCCTTGGTGCCGCCGGCAGTGGCGCGCACGAGCGGTCCCGTTTGCTCCAGCAAAAACGTGCCAACATGCACCTGGTAGGGGCGTGCAGTGTCGATATCGATGGTAATCGCCATAAGCTTCGGTCCTTTCGACCTGGCGTGATAGGTGGTCTAGTGGGAGACCTCGTCGTCGAGTGCGCGCTTGATGCGGTCGCCCTCGGCAAGGAGATTCTCCAGATAGCGCTGGTCGCGGTCCTTGAGCGCACGGCTGTAGGCGCCGAGCGAGTTGATCAGGTGGTCGATCTCGAAGGCGAGAGCATCGGCGTCGTCGATCATGAGCTCGGACCACATCTGCGGATTGAGGTGCGCCACGCGGGTGAGGTCGCGGTAGCTGCCGGCCGAAAAGCCGTGGTGGACCTGAGCGGTCGGGCTCTTAACATAGGCGTTGGATACCACGTGCGCAAGCTGGCTCGTGAAGGCGATGACGCGGTCGTGCTCGGCTGCGCTGGTCACGCTGAACTTGCCAAAGCCCAAGGGGCGCACCATCTCGCGTACCTGGCCCAAAAGCTCCAGCTTGAGTGCGTCGTTCACCGCGGGCGGCACGAGAACGAGTGGCGCGCCCTGGAACAGGTCGGCGCGGGAGTGTGCATAGCCCGAGTACTGCGTGCCCGCCATGGGGTGCGCGCCCACAAAGTAAAAGCCGTGCTCGCGGGCAAGCTCAAAGGCGCGCTCGCACACGATGCCCTTGACGCCCACCGTGTCGATCACCACGGGGCCCATGATGGCCTCGGTGTCGGTGGCGTCGGCGAGTGCCTGGGCATGCGCCTCGAGCCACTCGATGCAGGCCTCGGGGTAGCAGGCCAGGACGATGATGTCGCATTCGCCGAGTGTCTTGTCGTTGAGCTCTCCGGCGACAGTGCCCATGCTGGCGGCCGTCATGACATCGTCATCGGGGTCCCAGGCCAGCACGCGGACGCCCGCCTGCGCATAGCCGCGGGCAAAACTGCCGCCGATGAGGCCAAGGCCGACGATGCCGGCGCACTTGGGGCCGCCCTGGTTAACGCGCGCGTTTCTCACCGTACCCATGGGCTACTCCATGGTCTCTTGGCAGACAACCTCGCGGATGGCTCGGATGCGGCGCATGGTGTCGTTGAACTGGTCGGGGGTGAGGGCCTGAGCGCCGTCGGACCATGCGCGGCTGGGCTCGTCGTGGACCTCGATCTCCAGGCCGTTGGCACCGCAGGCGGTCGCTGCGAGCGCCATGGGCTCAACGTAGCGGGTGTAGCCGGTGGCGTGGCTGGGGTCGGCAACGACAGGCAGGTGCGACAGGTGGTGCAGCACCGGCACGGCGTTGAGGTCGAAGGTGTTGCGGGTGCGGGTCTCGAAGGTGCGGATGCCGCGCTCGCACAGGATGACGTTGTCGTTGCCCTCGCTCATGATGTACTCGGCAGCCATGAGCAGCTCGTCGATCGTGCCGGACATGCCGCGCTTGAGCAGAATCGGGGTCTGGGTCTTGCCGACTTCCTTGAGCAGGGGGAAGTTCTGGGCGTTGCGGGCGCCGATCTGCATGACGTCAATCTTCTTGTCAAGGAAGACCTGCACGTCGCGTGGGTCCATGATCTCGGTGACGATCGGCATGTCGAGCTCAGCAGACGCCTCGCACAGTAGGTCGAGGCCGGCAGGGCCCATGCCCTGGTAGGCGTAGGGGGAGGTGCGGGGCTTGTAGGCACCGCCGCGCAGCATCGTGGCGCCGGCGGCCTTCACGCGGCGGGCGATGCGGATGAGGTTATCGCCCTCGACGGAGCACGGGCCGGCGATGACCTGGAACTGGTCGCCGCCGATCTTGACGCCGTGGCCGCAGTCGATGACGGAGTCCTCGGGGTGGAACTTGCGGTTGGCGCGCTTAAACGGCTCGGAGACGCGCTGCACGCGCTCGACGACATCCATGGACTCGAGCAGGAACGGGTCGATCTTGGTCGTATCGCCCACCAGGCCGATAATCGTCTCATTCTCGCCGCGCGAGACATCGGTCTTCAGGCCCTTTTTCTCAATCCAGCTGACGATATGGCTGACGGCCTCGTCGCTGGCGCTCTGCTTTAGAATTGCAATCATGGTGTGCCTCTCACCTCGATGGTTAGCCGTTGCAAAAACGGCCCGCATTGCGAGCCGTATATATATATGGTGCATGAGAGTTTATACTATCTGACTCGCTTTTGCCTTCTAAAGTGGGCCGTTGCATCGCGTCTTCCACGTAATTGCAAAGCTTTTTCTTTTATTTTGATAGCCCGTGGTGCACTTGGGTATAATGCCAAACGTTGGCCCTATTAGCTCAGGGGATTAGAGCGTCTGCCTCCGGAGCAGAAGGCCGTTGGTTCGAATCCAACATGGGGCACCATCGAACGTAAGACCGTCCGAACCTCGCATGGTCCGGGCGGTTTTTCTTATACCGACGCGACGTGATGGGACGTGGTATGGCAGCAACGGATATCGAGCGCGGACTCTCGACCGCCGAGGTCGAGGAGCGCATCGCCGCCGGTAAGATCAACCGCAACATGGAGCTCAAGACCAAGTCGGTCAAAGAGCTCATCATCGAGAACCTCTGCACGTTGTTCAATTTGATCAACGTGATCTTGGCGTTCCTGGTCATTTTGACCGGTTCGTTTAAGAATCTGACGTTCCTGTTCGTGGTGTTCCTCAATACCGCTATTGGCGTCATCCAGTCCATGCGTTCCAAGAAGATGGTCGATAAGCTCACGCTGCTGACCTCCAAGAAGGCCATCGCGGTGCGCGACGGCGCCGAGGTGGAGCTCGACCTGGACCAGATCGTGCTCGACGACATCATCCGCCTGGGGCGCGGCGACCAGATTCCCGCCGACGCCGTGGTGGTTTCGGGCGAGGCGCTCGTGAACGAGAGCCTGCTGACGGGCGAGAGCGACCTTATTAAGAAACAGCCCGGTTCCGAGCTCATGAGCGGCAGCTTTATCGACTCGGGCCTGCTGCGCGCCCGCGTGATCCATGTCGGCGCCGACAACTACGTGGCCAAAATTAATAACGAGGCCAAGTACGTCAAAAAGGTCAATTCCGAGATCATGAATGCGCTTAATGCCATCGTGCGCTTTGCGAGCATCATCATGATCCCGCTCGGTTTGGCGTTGTTTGCCTCGAGTGTGAGCGAGCTGTGGGATGCCGCGGGTACCCCGGGCGATAGCGCGCTTTCGTGGTGCTTCTCCGAGCTGTTGGCTGGTCATGTGCCTTCGTCGGCGCTGCTGTCTACGGTGGGCGCCCTGCTGGGCATGATCCCGCAAGGCCTGGTGCTGCTGACCTCGTCGGTGCTCGCCATCGCCACGGTGCGTCTGGCCCGCCGCAAGGTGCTGGCACAGCAGCTCTACTGCATCGAGACGCTCGCTCGCGTCGACGTGCTGTGCCTGGATAAGACGGGCACCATCACGTCGGGCCGCATGGAGGTCGAGGGCACGTATCCGCTGCCGGTTGAGGGCGTTAGCCTTGGCGCCGGCTCGGACGAAGCGGCTGTTCCCGTCGATACCACGGTACTCGATTTTGCGCTGGCTAACGTGGCGCGTGCGACTTCGGCCGATGCCAACGAGACCTGCCAGGCGCTGCTTAACTATTACGCCGATCGCCCGGTCGAGGTGTCTGAGCCGCTGTCGGTCATTCCGTTCTCGTCCTCCAAAAAGTGGAGCGGCGCGTCGTTTGCGCAGGGCTCCTATGTGATGGGCGCCGCGCAGTTTGTGCTTTCGGAGCGTGTGTTTTCGCAGGTCGAGAACCGTGTCGCCGAGCTTGCCGATACCTGCCGCGTGCTCGTGGTGGCGCGCGTGGACGGCTTTACGCCCGATGGCGATATGGTGGGCGAGGCCGAGCCCGTGGGCTTTGTGACCATCCGCGACGAGATTCGTACCTCGGCGGCCGAGACCATTGGCTACTTTAACGAGCAGGGCGTGACCCTCAACGTGATCAGTGGCGACGACCCGCGTACGGTGTCGTCGATCGCGCGCGTGGTGGGCGTGCCGGGGGCGGACGCTTATGTGGACGCCACGACGCTCGATACGCCGGCCAAGCTCGATGCCGCAGTGGACCGCTACCATGTCTTTGGTCGTGTGACCCCGCAGCAGAAGCGCGAGCTCGTGCAGGCGCTCAAGCGCCGCGAACACACCGTGGCCATGACGGGCGACGGCGTCAACGACGTGCTGGCGCTCAAGGAGGCCGACTGCTCCGTGGCCATGGCGGCCGGCTCCGATGCCGCGCGCAACGTGGCCGAGATCGTACTCGTCGACAACGACTTTGCCTCGATGCCCGCCGTGGTGGCCGAGGGCCGTCGCTCCATCAACAACCTGCAGCGTTCGGCCTCGCTGTTCTTGACCAAGACGCTGTTCTCGATGGGCCTGGCGGCGCTGTGCATCGCGCTGCCGCCGTACCCCTTCGAGCCTATCCAGATGACACTCATCAACTTCTTCTGCATCGGCGCGCCGGGCTTTGTGCTGGGTTTGGAGCCCAACAATGCTCGCGTGAAGGGGTCATTTTTGACTAACGTACTCAAGCGCGCGCTGCCGGCGTCGATTGCAGTCATTTTGGCTGCGGCGCTCGATATCTTTGTGGCGCGCGTGTTTGGCTTTAGCCAGCTCACGCTGTCTACGATGTGCCTGCTTACGTCGTGCGCGGCGAGCGTCAGCCTGATCTGGCGCATCTCGCAGCCTCTCACGCCCTTACGTGTGGTGCTTTTTGTGTTTGTAGTCGCCGGCATTCTGGTGGGCGTTATCGGATTCCCGGAGCTGCTGTCTATTGCCAACCTGTCGATGGGCCAGATGGTTATCTTGGCTGTCATCGTTGTCTTTACCTGCTCGGTGTTCTTTAAACTCGCCACGATGATGGATTCGCTCAAGCCGCGTCGTCGTCATGCCGCAACTGGTTTTGGCCGCGGTGTACGCGTCCGCCTGGGTCGCGGTGGCGGCAAGGTGAGCTCGACGGGTTCGACGGCCGAGCGTTTTGCCAAGCGCGTCGCCGCCGACATGGCGCAACGCCGCGAAGATCGCACCGCTCGCGAGGCCGAGGCCCGCGCGCTCGAGGGCGTGGCCCAGGCCCAGCCCAAGAAAAAGAAGGGTGCCGGAGCCAAGCGCTCTCGCGTGACCAAGTCCGCCCAAGGCATCAAAGTCTCGATGCCAAGCAAAAAGAAGAAGTAACTACGAACTACGCGCCCTGGCGATGTTGAATTGATGCCTTGCTCCTGTGGGGCCGTGGCGATGTTATGCTCTAACCTCGATTATTTGAATTGCTTCGAAAAGAGGATGCCGTGATCTGCCCGCATTGCCTTAAGACTATCGAGGACGGCGCCTCGTTCTGCCCCTACTGCAACGCCTATGTGGGTCCGGGCGATGGTCCCGAGCACACCGAGTTCGTGTTCTGTGAGGGCTGCGGTGCCCGTCTTTCTCCGCATGATCGTACGTGCCCCAAATGCGGACGCCCCGCTCCGGGCATCCTCTCCGAGGACGCGGCCGCATCCGACCTGGCAGCGGGCCGCACGGCGGGCTTTCCGCGCCTAACGCAAGAGCAGATCGATACCGAGGTGCCTCATGCGCCGGCCTCTGCCGCTGCGGTGCTTTCGGACGCCGCCGATCCTAACGAGACCTGCGTGCTGCCGGCTTTCGATAAGGATTTCGGTATCCCCAAGGTCGATATTCCCACGCCCGTTTCCCTGCATGACGATGCTCAAAAACCCAAGCGCAAGGTGCATCCCGACGAGGACGCCTATCACAAGCACAAGCGTCATATCCCCAAGCCGCTCATCGTCATCGCGGTCCTTGCCGTCGTTTGCGGCGGTGCCTATTGGTTCGTGACAACCGATCCCATGGGTGTCATGCCTGGCTTCTACGACCAGTTTGGCCAAGCTGCACAAACCACCTTCCCCACGCGCCAAAAGGGCGAGGCGACTGAGGACGATACCAAGCAGGACGATTCTGCCGAGGTGGTCCAGGAAGAAACCGTGCTCACCGATGATCAGCTCTATACCAGGCTCGACGGTCTGTATCAGACCATCGTGTCCTACGGTGACGAGGACCAGATCGGCGAGGTCATCGATTCCTTTAACAACGGCTATCTCCGAACGCCGCTGTCCACCCGTCAGGAGCTGTCACAGAGTGCTTACGCCCTGCGCGACCAGATCAAAAAGACGCAAGATGAGCTCAACAACCTTAAGTACCAAGACGATACGGTCTATGCGGACGACATCGCCCACTTAAAGCAGCTTGCCGAGTGGATGTACGAGCGCGTCGACGTGATCTGCCAGAGTTGGGACATCTCGCTGGCCATTCCCGATGGCGAGTCGATGAGTTCCCACCAAAGCGAGATCCTGGCGCCCATCGCGCAGAGTGGCAACAGCGCGCTTAATCAGTACGACGCCAATGTGGGCTCCTGGAAGCCGCAGCAGCGTTCCCAAAATTAGTTCGCCATAGTCGGCATAACCTACGTGCGCAATTGATGTAAGCGCATGCTTATTGCTACAATTCGTACAAATATGCTTTAAACGCACGAGGAAGGAACCACATGTTTGGTTTTAAGAAAGAGCTCTACACGCCCGAGTATCAGCTTGCCGGCGACGAGTGCGCCGTTATCGAGACGTCGAAGGGTACCATCAAGGTCAAGTTTGACGGCGAGGGCGCTCCCATTCATGTCGCGAACTTCTGCGAGCTTTCCACGATGGGCTTCTATGATGGCCTTAAGTTCCATCGCTATGTGCCCGGTTTTGTCATCCAGGGCGGCGACCCCAATACCCGCGATATGTCCGGCGCCGACGTCGCCGCTGGTCTTGAGGGCCCCGACGGCATGCCCGGTACCGGTGGCCCCGGCTACTGCATTAAGGGCGAGTTTGCCACCAATCCGCGCAACAGCCATGTCGATGGTGCCCTTGCCATGGCACGCTCCATGGACCCCGATTCCGCGGGTTCGCAGTTCTACTTCTGCCTGGGCGCCCAGCATAACCTCGATTCCGGTTACACCGTCTTTGGTACCACGGTCGAGGGTCTCGATGTGATTTCGCAGCTGCGTGCCGGCGACGAGATCGTCCATGTCGAGATCATTCACGAGTAAAGGGGACTTCCTTGAATAGCCAGCTGATCCAACAGGGCCGCGCCGCTTACCGCGCGGGTGATTTTTCCGCTGCAGCCCAGATGCTTGGGGCGGCAAAAACTCCCGATGAGATTATGGGCGAGGCCGATCACCTTCGTGGCAACGCCTTGATGCACCTGGGCATGTATGCCGAGGCCGCCGAGGCCTATGCTGCCGCCCTCAACGACGGCACCTATGGCAAACGCGGCGCGCTGCTCACCAACCGCGGCAAGGCACTCGCCGCCGTGGGCGACTACACGACGGCCGCTCAGGCGTTCTCTGCTGCTACGCAGGATGCTTCCTATGCCACGCCGTTCAAGGCCTATCTGGGCCTGGGTAACGCGCTGTTCCAGTCGGGCGACTATGCCAACGCGGGAACCGCCTTCCGTCAGGCCGCCATCGACGGCGCCAATCCGGCTCCTGCCGCCGCACTCGGCGAGCTCGGTCGTTGCTTCATTAAGCTTGGCCGTCCGGCGGATGCCGTGGAGACCTACCGCACGGCTATCGACTTTGCCGGTCCCCGCGACGACACGCGCGCGCTCAACGCCGGCATGGGTCAGGCACTTTCTGCCGCCGGCCGCCCCTCCGACGCACTCGACGCCTTTAACGCCGCTACTGCCGATGGCATCTACCAGCTCACCTCCGAGCAGGCCGACGAGCTTGCCCGCGTGCACGATTCGCTTGCCGCGCTGTCTGCCCAGACGGCTATGGCCACGGCTCCGGCACCCGCGATGGACGCTCCTGCCGTCGATCCGCTCGATCCTACGGGCGCGACCGGTCAGTTTATGCCCGATCCCTCGGACACCGGCTTCTTTACGCTGTCCGAGTCCGAGATGGTCCAGCAGGACCGTCAGGATCGTAAGCAGGCCAAGGTTCGTCGCCGCCATCGCCACACGGGTCTCAAAGTCTTCATCGTGCTGCTTCTGCTCATTTTGATCGCCGCGGGCGGTCTGGGCTTTGCCTACACGCGCGGCTTCGGCTTCCCGTCCCAGGAGTCTGTCGTTACCGATCTGTTCCAGGCTGCCGGCGACGGTGACACCGCAAAGGCCGAGTCTTGCTTGGCCTCGAGCCTGTCCGAGGACGCTAAGTCGATGATCATCTCCTCGATTCCGCAGGGTGCCACCGTGTCCGTCGAGGGCATGGATCAGTCCATGACCGAGACGACCGCTAAGGTCAAGGCTTCGCTGTCCAAGGGCGGCGAGCAGGAGTACACCGTCAAATTCGTGCGCTCCGACAACCATATCGGCTGGGCCGTTTCCTCGCTCGATATGGATTTCTCGGCTGCTGACAACCAGTAGTGACCTTATGGGATTTAGCTTTGCCCGGCGCTTCACCGCAAGTGAGGTGCCGGGCTTGCGCTAGTATGATGAGCTAGTAGTTTTCCAGCAATCATCCAACACATCAGGAGTTGCGTTGTTTTCTTTGATGGATATGTTCTTCGGTAGCTATGCGGGCGATCTTGCCATCGACCTCGGCACCGCAAATACGCTTGTCTCCGTGCGCGGCAAGGGCATCGTCATCCGCGAGCCCTCCGTCGTCGCCATCGACAAGAACGACGAGCGCATCCTGGCGGTCGGCATCGAGGCCAAGCGCATGCTCGGTCGTACGCCCGGCAACATCGTGGCCGTTCGTCCCCTGAAGGACGGCGTCATCGCCGACTTCGATGTTACCGAGGCCATGCTCCGCTACTTTATCGACAAGGCTTCCGAGAAGCGCTATCCGTGGACTCCGCGTCCGCGCGTTGTCGTCTGCGTTCCCTCCGGTGTCACGTCGGTCGAGAAACGTGCTGTCTTTGAGGCCACGATTCAGGCCGGTGCTCGCCAGGCCTATCTGATCGAAGAGCCTATGGCCGCCGCTATCGGCGCCGACCTGCCCGTCGAGGAGCCCACCGGCTCCATGGTCATCGACATCGGTGGCGGTACCACCGAGGTCGCTGTTATCGCTATGGGCGGCATCGTCGTCTCGCAGTCCATCCGTATTGCCGGCGACGAGTTCGATCAGGCCATCCTCACACACGTTCGCGATGCCTACAACCTGGCCATCGGCGAGCGTACGGCAGAGGACATCAAGATCAAGGTCGGCTCCGCCGTGCCGCTCAAGGACGAGCTCGACGTCGAGGTCAACGGCCGCGACGTGATCACGGGTCTGCCCAAGACCGTGCGCATCGAGAGCGAGGAGATTCGTCGCGCGCTCAACAAGCCGCTCGACGAGATGGCCAAGGCCGTCAAGGACGCCCTCGATGCCACGCCGCCCGATCTCGCCTCTGACCTTATGTACTATGGCATATTGCTGACCGGTGGCGGCGCGCTGCTACGCGGTCTCGACGTGCGCCTGCGCGATGAGACCGGTGTTTCGGTCAACGTCAGCCCCACGGCGCTCGATAACGTCGTTAACGGCTGCGCCCGCGTGCTCGAGGCCAATGCGTTTGATGGCGGCTTCGTCCAGACCAATGCTTAATTTCCAAAAGGTGGATTCCATTTGGCACGATCTTCGGGTTTCTCCACAAATCTGAATACCAAGCGACAATCAACGGGTATGCGCCCGTTGATTGTTTTCAGCCTGATTTCGGTGTTGCTGCTCACGTTTTACATCCGCGAGGGCGAGGCAGGGCCGATTCATGCCGTGCGTTCGGGCGTAACGACGATTACCTCTCCGGTGCGCTTTGTGGGCTCGGCTGTGGCGGCTCCCTTCAATGCGATCGGCAACGTGTTCTCTAACCTTACGGCGTCGCAGGACACGCTTGACGAGCTTAAGAAGCAAAACGAGGAACTGACCTCTAAGGTTGCTGAGCTCTCCGAGGCTCAAAAGACCGCTGAGCGTCTGGAGGGGCTGGTCGGCCTGCAGTCGACCTACAACCTCAAATCGACCGCAGCTCGTATCGTTGGTGCCTCGGGCGATGCCTGGACCTCGACCGTCACGATTGATAAGGGTTCTGCCGACGGGCTTACCATCAACATGCCTGTGACGAGTTCGGCCGGTGTTATCGGCCAGATTATCGAGGTTTCGGCCAAAACGTCGACCGTGCGCCTGATTGGCGACGAGAACTCCGGCGTGTCCGCTATGGTGCAGGACACGCGCGCCCAGGGCATGCTGCAGGGTCAGGCTGACGGCACGCTGCGTCTTGAGTACGTGAGCGTCGACTCCGATGTTAAGGTTGGCGACATTATCGTGACCTCGGGCATTGGCGGCGTGTTCCCCAAGGGTCTACCGCTTGGCACCGTCTCGTCGGTTGAGAAATCGGCAAACGACGTGTACTACACCATTGTGGTGCGCGCTCAGACGACGGCCGAGAACAACGAGGAAGTGCTGGTCATCACCTCGCTGACTGACGAACAGTCGGCCTCGGACGAGGACGTGAGCACGGCCAACAGCACGCCGCAGGGAACGTCGCGCGACGCTGCGACCAAGACGAAGGACGAGAGCTCGGATGACAGTTCCGACACGTCCGAAACGACCGATTCCGGCTCGAGCGAATAGGGGGCATGTCCATGGATCTACACGAGCAGGGGATGAGCTCCCGCACGTTTGTGATCGCCGCCATTGTGTGCGTGCTGCTGCAAGCAGGCCTGGCACCGCAGATCTCCATTGCGGGCGGTCGCGTCAACTTCATGATTATTCTGGTGTGCCTAAGCGTGTTCTCGGGCGACCCGACCCGTGCCGTCGTGTGCGGTTTTTGCAGCGGCTTGTTCTATGACCTGTCCGCTGCCGTGCCGGTGGGCGTTATGTCGCTCCTGCTGACCGTGGGTTCTTTTGCCCTGGTGCACAGCGCCGTCGGTCAGACGGGCGGTACCCCGAGTGCGCGCGGCGTCACTGTGGGCGCCTTTGCGCTCGTCATTAATGTGATCTACAGCATCATCTTGCTGTTTATGGGTTTGGAGACGAGCTTTGTCGTGGCGATCTTCGGCCATGCGCTGCCGTCTTCGATCCTGACGGGTCTGGTTGCCATTCCGTTTTTGATGTCCGGCGTCGTGCCGCAGTCCGGCTATGGATTCTCCGCACGTGGCGGACGCCAGGCGGGTATGCGCTTTAAGCCCAAGACCCGTAAGCTTAAATAGGGGAGGCCCGTAGATGTCTTCCCAGATGACGGTTATTATCGCCGGTATCGTGCTGGTTGTGGCCATCGTGGTCGCGCTGGTCATCATGCGTCGTGGCGATTCCCGTTTTACCTACGATACGCAGCATGGAACGGCCCCGCGCGCCACCGAGGGCGAGGGCAATACTGCGGCGACCGCCTTTAAGGGCCGTTTTTCCATCCTCACCACGGGTGTGGGCGCGATGTTTGCGGCACTTGCCGTCAAGCTGTGGGGCATGCAGATGGTCTCGTCGGACTATTACGAGAAGCAGGCCAATAGTAATCAGACTCGCACCGTTACCACACCCGCTGTGCGCGGTCGCATCCTCGACCGCAATGGCGTGGCGCTTGTCCAGAACCGTCCCTCACTTGCTGTCGTGGCCTACCGCGACCTTGCCGAGGATGAGGTTCTGGTTCGCCATCTTGCCAACGTGCTTGGAATGCCTTATGTGGCGGTCCTTCGCAATATTCAGGACAATACAGAGGGCGCTCAGAGCCTGCATACCATCGCGACGGACGTCCGTCGCTCCACGGTTGCCTATATTCAGGAGCATGCCGGCGAGTTCCCGGGCGTCAAGATTGCCGAGCGTACCGAGCGCCAGTATCCATACGGCGAGACGGCATGCCATATCTTGGGCTATACCGGCACCATTACCTCCGAGCAGCTCGAGGCCCAGAATAAGAAAACCTCTGGGGATGATGATGCTTCTGCTGGCAAGATTACGTACCAGTCGGGCGATATCGTGGGCCAGGCGGGCGTTGAGAGCTACTACGAAAACCTGCTGCAGGGTATTCGTGGCGAGCAGACCGTCAAGGTCGATGCCTCGGGCAACGTGACCGGTCAGGCCGGCGCCGTGCCCGCGAAGGCCGGCTCTGACATTAAGCTTACGCTCGACCTTAAGATCCAGCAGGCCTGCGAGACGGCGCTGGCGAGCGCTATCGAGCTTGCCAAGACCACTGGCTACAGCAATGCCGGCAACGGCGCTGTAGTGTGTCTCGATCCCAACAATGGCGAGATCCTGGGCATGGCGAGCCAGCCCAAGTTCGATCCGTCCGTCTTTATCGGCGGCGTCTCAAATGACGTGTGGACCGAGCTCAATGATGACAAGGGTTCGCACCCGCTGCTCAACCGCGCCATTAGCGGACAGTACATGTCTGCTTCGACCATCAAGCCGCTCTCGGCGCTGGCCGGTCTTGAGTTTGGAACCTACACTTCAACGCAGACAACCAACTGCACGGGCTATTGGACGGGCCTGGGCAAGGCTTGGGGCAAGCGCTGCTGGCTGACGTCTGGCCACGGCACCATGACGCTGCAGTCGGGTATCGCCAACTCGTGCGACCCTGTCTTCTACGACATGGGCAAGGCGTTCTTTTATGACGAGCAACATCCCGAGGGCCTGCAGGAGGTCTTTCGTCGCTGGGGTCTAGGCAAGACCTGCGGTATCGATCTGCCGAGTGAGGGCGCGGGCCGTATTCCCGATGCCGAGTGGAAAGAGTCGTACTTCACCGACGCCTCTGCCGAGGACCGCAAGTGGAATGCCGGCGATATGACCAACATTGCTATCGGTCAGGGTGACATTCTGGTGACGCCCCTGCAGATGGCGTGTGCCTATATGGGTCTTGCCAACGGCGGCAAACAGTACGTGCCTCACGTGTTTTTGTCTGCCGTGTCGCGCGATGGCGACGGCGATGCCTATAAGTACAACGGCAAGGGCAAGAAGAAGCGCCTAGAGGCCAAGATCAACAGCGATTCGGATTTGGCTCTTGTTCGCAACGGCATGCACGACGTGATTTACACGGCATCGACGTCCCTGGCGGCGCACTTTGGCACCCTGACGCCGCAGGTATACGGCAAGTCGGGCACGGGCGAGAAAAGCGGCGAGGACGAATACGCGTGGTTCTGCGCCTATGCACCGGCCGATGACCCCAAGTATGTCATCGCTACCGTCCTGGAGCAGGGCGGCGGTGGCTCAGATACCGCGATGCATGTCGTGCGCGACGTGCTCGGCGTGATTTATGACGAGCCCGATACCTCTTCGGCCTCGGGCGATTCTTCGGTTCGATAGGAGGTTGCGATGGATTTTTCTCCGGCGGATCTGTTCCGTTCAACCAAGACCGGCTCTCGCAGCAGCCTGGACCGCGTCAACAAGCAACTTTCGGCCTCGCGCGGCACGTTTCGTCAAAAGGTGCATATCGGTGTGCTCGTTGCTACTGTGGCGCTCGTCGCCTACGGTGCCATCATCATCTGGTCGGCTTCGCAGTTTAAGGCTGATGCCTCGTTCTCACGCCATCTGCTGGGAATTGGCATCGGAGCGGTGCTGGCGGTGCTCGTCTGGCGTACCGATCTGCGCGGTATTTCCAATTTCTCGACGGCGTTGCTCGTCATCGACCTGATCGTGATCCTCTCGCCCAAGATTCCGGGTCTGTCCTATACGGGCGGTCTGGGCATGACGGGCTGGATCAAGATTCCCGGTATCGGCTTGACATTCCAGCCGGTTGAGCTTGCCAAGCTCATCACCATCTTCTTTATTGCTACGCTTGGCTCGCAGTATAACGGTCGCATCGATACCGTTCGCGACTACGTCAAGCTCTGCGGCATGCTGTCCATTCCGTTTTTGGCCGTCGTTGCCATGGGCGACCTGGGCTCGGGCCTGGTCGTGCTTGTTTCGGGCGCCATCGTCATTTGTATGAGCGGTGCACGCCGCGAATGGGTGCTGTCGACCCTGGCCCTGCTCGTGGGCTTGGTGGCCCTCGTTCTGGCGCTCGATTCGGTCTTTGATTCGTTGCTCGGCCACGATGTGCTCATCAAGCAGTATCAGATGAACCGTCTGACGGTCTTTATCGACCCCGATAATGCCGATTCGGACGATGCCTACAACCTGCAGCAGTCGCTTATCGCCGTTGGCTCGGGCGGCTTCTTTGGTAAGGGTTTGGGCCATGCGACGCAGTCGGCCGGCGGCTTTCTGCCTGAGTTCCACACCGACTTCGTCTTCGCCTTTCTGTCCGAGACCTTTGGCTTTTGCGGTTCCTTTTTGCTCCTGTGCCTCTACGTGCTGCTGATCTTTTCGACGATTCGCGTCGCCTTTAAGTGCGAGTCGCTGTTTTTGCGTCTTTCGTGTGTGGGCATCGTTGGCATGTGGGCGTTCCAGACCTTCGAAAACATCGGCATGTGCATCGGCATGATGCCGATTACCGGTATTCCGCTACCGTTTATTAGCTTCGGTTCGTCTTCGATGATGATTCAGCTGCTGACGGTGGGTATCGTACAATCCATATGGCGGCATCGTTCGGGCGCCGCGTAACCGCTGGAGGGGTTTGCTATGAAAATTCCCGTAGATAAGCTGACCCGCGCTTTTAAGATGGGCGCGTCCGTTAAGAAGGATTCCGATACGCCGGTGCGCGTCTCGGTCTATCTGGATTCGTCCGCCTCGCGCTTTCTGGCCGAGACGGTGCGTGACGCCTTTGTGCCGCAGACGACCTCGGGCATTGTGCGCGTCGAGCGTCTGGGGGAGGAGCGAATTGCTCCAAAGACCGATACCGATGTGGTACTGGTGCTCTCGTGTGGTTCCGACCGCTTGGAGAGTGCCGTGCAGGAGCTCGTGATCGCCGGTGCGCCCGTGTGCGTGCTTGCCGAGTCTGCTGTGGAGGTGCCGTTTATCGAGGAGTCCACGCCCATGCTCGGCGTGGTAGCGGCAACCGATAAGACGTATCTGCTCGAGACGCTTGCCCGCTGGATTCTCGATCGCACCGACAAGGAAACGGCCTTTGCGGCGAACTTTGCCTTCATGCGCATCGCGGCGGCCAATCGTATCATCACCTCGTGCGCGCTCACCAATATGGCGACCGGTGCGCTGGCGTTTTTGCCGGGCGCCGATTATCCCGTTATGGCGCTGGCGCAGGTGGGTATGCTCTTTGAGCTCGCTGCCGTCTTTGGACGCGGCATTAAGCCTGAGCGCGGCTACGAGGTCGCGGGCGTGCTTGCCGGCGGTCTTGTGATCCGCGCGGTTACCCGCGCGCTCGTCAAGCAGACGCCTCATATTGGGTTTGCCGTCAAGGCGCTCACTGCTGCCGCGGGCACCTATGGCATGGGCCGTGCGCTCGTTTCGCTCTACGAGCGCGATGTCGACTACAGCCGTGCCAACGAGGTGGTCACTGCCACGTTCTCCCGCGTTCGCGATCTGGTGACCACGGTCGCGGGCGCTACCCGTCCTATGGCGTCCTATCAGGACGCATCCGATATCGCTGCTTAGGGGTTTTCCGTTGCGCGTTGCATACCAAGACTGTTTTCATTTAATTGAGCCGTTGCTCGCCAAGGTCGAGAAGCCGAGTCGCTATATCGATCACGAGTGGGGCACGCTTTCCAAGGCCGATGCCGACTACCGTTGCTGCCTGATCTACCCGGATGTGTACGAGGTTGGTCTGCCCAACCAGGGTATCGCCATCCTCTACAACATCCTTAACCAGGTCGAGGGCATCTCCTGCGAGCGTGGCTATGTGCCGTGGCCCGATATGGGTGACGCTATGCGCGAGGCAGGCATTCCGCTGCTCTCGCTCGAGGGTGCAGCGCCGGTCGCTTCGTTTGATATCGTCGGTCTGCATGTGCCGCACGAGATGGCGGTGACGAACTTCCTCGAGGCACTCGACCTCGCTGGCATTCCGCTGTTGGCGGCCGACCGAGGTGAAGACGACCCCATCATCATCGCCGGCGGCCCCTCGGTGTACAACCCCGAGCCGTACGCGGCCTTCTTCGATACCATCCTCATCGGTGAGGGCGAGGAATCGCTGCTCGAGACCTGCCAGCTGCATCGCCGCTTGCGTGACGAAGGAGTCCCGCGCGCGCAGATTGTTGAGCAGCTTGCATCCATTGCCGGCAACTACGTGCCGTCGCTCTATGAGGTTCGTCACGACGAGCCCTGCTCGCCGCATGGCTACACCGTGCCGCGTGAGGGCAAGGATGCGCCGACCGTGGTCTACAAGCGCGTCGTTGAGGATTTCGGCGCCACGAATCCGCTGTCGCAGTCGTGCGTGCCCTATGCGCAGTTGGTCCACGACCGCCTGTCTATCGAGATCCTGCGCGGCTGCGCCCGCGGCTGTCGTTTTTGCCAGGCCGGCATGACGTATCGCCCGGTGCGCGAGCGCTCGGCCGACCAGATCGTCTCGTCGGTGATTCAGGGTCTGGAAAAGACCGGCTATGACGAGGTGTCGCTGACCTCGCTCTCCACGACCGACCATTCCTGCATTCGCGACGTGCTCGGCAGGCTCAACCGTCGCCTGGAGGATACGGGTATTCGCGTGTCTATTCCGTCGCAGCGCCTGGATTCGTTTGGCGTGGATATGGCCGAGTCGGTCGCCGGCGAAAAGAAGGGCGGCCTGACGTTCGCGCCCGAGGCCGGCAGCCAGCGCATGCGCGACATCATTAACAAGAACGTGACCGAGGAGGACCTGGACCGTGCGGCCAAGGCGGCCTTCGAGGCCGGCTGGAACCGCATGAAGCTCTACTTTATGATGGGCCTTCCCGGCGAGCGCGACGAGGACATCGTGGCCATCGCCAATCTGGCCGATCACGTGCTGGAGCTCGGTCGTTCCGTGGTGCCCAAGGCTCGTCGCGGCTCGATCTCGGTGTCCATCTCGGTTTCGGTCTTTATCCCCAAGGCTGCCACGCCGTTCCAGTGGTGCCCGCAGCTCGACTACGACGACGTCAAGCGTCGCCAGAAGCTGCTCATCACGAGCGTTCGCAACCGTGCCGTCCGCGTGCATTACCACGATGCCGAGACCTCGCTCATCGAGGCCGCGCTTTCCCGCGCCGGTCGTGACATGACGCCCGTCATCATCGATGCTTGGCGCTCGGGCTCTCGCTTTGACGCCTGGGTAGAGCATTTCTCGCTCGATAACTGGAAGGAAGCTGCTGCCAAAAACGGCATCGACCTCAATGAGCTCGTGCACCTGCCCTACGAGTTGGACTGGCGCCTGCCGTGGGAGCACGTGAGCCCCGGCTGCACGCGCGGCTTCCTCGAGCGCGAGTACCGTCGCTCGCTCGAGGGCGTCACGACTCCCGACTGTACCCGTACGTCGTGCACCGGCTGCGGGATCTGCCCCACGCTCCACGCTAAGAATGTATTGATGGGTGATCGCGCATGAGTGAGCGCCTGACCGACAACCCCTCGCTCTTTAGGCTTCGTGTTCGCTATGGCAAGCGCGATCGCCTTAAGTACCTGGGCCATCTCGAAGTAATCCATACCATTGAGCGCATCGTGCGCCGTGCGGGACTTCCCTATGCCGTCACGCAGGGCTTCTCTCCGCACATGCGCGTGGGCTTCTCTTCGGCGCTGCCGGTGGGTACGTCGTCGACCTGCGAGTGGTATGACCTGTTTATGACCGAGTTCGTGGCGCTCGACGAGGCGTTTGGGCGCCTGGCTGCGGCGTCTCCGGCCGATCTGGCGCCCATCGAGGCGGCGTACATCGACGTGCGCACGCCGGCGTTGACGGCGCAGCTCACGCGCCTGTCGTATCGCATCGACCTGCACTTGGATCCCGAGGCGCCCGTAAGCGCCGACGAGGTGCGTCGTGCGATCGACACGCTGCGCGCGGGCCACGGCATCGACTACGCGCGCGGCAAAAAGAGCAAGCGCTTGGATTTGGATCACACGCTCGTGGGTTATGAGCTCACGGCGGGGGAGCGCCCAGACCATTTGGTGCTCATGCTCGACACCCATGCCGACAACGAGGGCTCCATGCGTCCGGAAATTTTGCTTTCTGCTGCTGATGTTTTGTTGCAGGGCTTGACCCCGGGCGTGGATGCACCTATTGTTTCCACCGGTATGCAAGACCTCGTGACCATCTGCTCCTACGATGTCGAGCGTCAGAATCAAGCATGCGAGGACGACGAGGGCCGACTCGTCAGCCCCATACCTGTGCGAACTTGTGGATTTGCTCCACATACTCGTTGACGGGGGTATTTTCGCCTGCTACTATATTCGGCTGTTGCACTAACTGATGCATGAAGGGCAAGTAAACATGTACGCAATCGTTAACACGGGCGGCAAGCAGTACAAGGTCGCCACCGACGATGTCATCACCGTCGAGAAGATCGAGGGCAATGAGGGCGACAAGGTCACCCTGCCGGTTATCTTCCTCAACGATGGTAAGAAGATCGTCACCGATCCCGACAAGCTGGCCAAGGCCAAGGTTACCGCTCAGATCGTTGAGCAGTTCAAGGGCGAGAAGCAGCTGGTCTTCAAGTTCCACAAGCGCAAGCGCTATCGTCGTCTGAAGGGTCACCGTCAGCAGCTCACCAAGCTGAAGATCGTGAAGGTTCAGGCTACCTCCCGCGCCAAGAAGGCTGTCAAGGCAGAGGCTGAGGCTGTTGCCGAGGCTCCCGTCGCCGAGTAGATTACACTCGTAACGAAAGAGTAGGTATACACAATGGCACACAAAAAAGGACTCGGTTCCTCCCGTAATGGCCGTGACTCCCGCGGTCAGCGCCTTGGCACGAAGCGCTATGCCGGCCAGACGGTAACCACGGGCACGATTCTCGTCCGTCAGCACGGCACGCACATCCACCCGGGTGAGAACGTTGGCCGTGGTAAGGACGACACGCTGTTCGCGCTGGTCGACGGTACCGTTGAGTTCCACAAGGGTATCAAGCACAGGGTCAGCGTACGCCCGCTCGCGAACGCGTAATTCACCCTTCATAGAGCACATATGTGGGAGGCACTTGAGTTTTAGGATTCAAGGGTCTCCCTCTTTTTTGTAGGAGGCGATTCTGTTGTCACAGTTCACCGATATCAGCCGCATTAACGTGTGCGGCGGCGACGGCGGAGCCGGATGCATGTCGTTTAGGCGCGAGGCATTTGTTCCCAAGGGCGGCCCCGATGGCGGCGACGGCGGTCGTGGCGGCAATGTCGTCATCCAGGCCGATGCTCAGCTGTCTTCGCTGATCGATTACCGTTTTAAGCATCACTTCCGCGCCGAGCGCGGCACGCACGGACAGGGTGCCCGTCGTAACGGTAAGAGCGGCGAGGACCTGATTCTCAAGGTCCCTATGGGTACCGTGGTGCGGGAGCTCGACCCCGAGACGCAGACCCCGATGTTCGAGATTGCCGATCTGGTGCACGATGGCGAGCGCGTCGTCGTGGCGCCCGGCGGTGCCGGCGGCCTGGGCAACACGCACTTTGTGACGTCGGTGCGCCGCGCGCCCGCGTTCGCTCAGCTGGGCGAACCGGCCGAGGAGCACTGGATCGAGCTCGAGATGAAGCTTATGGCCGATGCCGCGCTTGTGGGCTTTCCCTCGGTGGGTAAGTCATCGCTCATTGCGCGCATGAGTGCCGCCCGCCCCAAGATTGCCGACTACCCGTTTACCACGCTCGTGCCGAACCTCGGCATGGTGCGTGCCGGCGAATATTCTTACGTCGTTGCTGACGTCCCCGGTCTTATCGAAGGCGCGAGCGAGGGTAAGGGCCTGGGTCACCAGTTCTTGCGCCACATTGAGCGTACGGCCCTGATCATGCACGTCGTCGACATGACGGGTGGTTTTGAGGATCGCGATCCGGTCGAGGATTACCACATCATCAACCGCGAGCTCGAGCAGTATGGCGCCGAGCTTTCGGAGCGTCCGCAGATCGTCGTTGCCAACAAGTGCGATGCGCCGGGCACGGCCGACAAGATTGCCGACCTCAAGCGCGCAGCGCTCGACGATGGACATATGTTCTTTGCCGTGTCTGCCGTGACGGGCGCCGGCCTCAATACGCTGATGCTTGCCGTGGGCGAGCAGGTGGCTAAGCTGCGCGCCGAGTTGGCTGTCTCGGATGAGCCGGTCGTTCTGCGCGACGATGAGTGGGAGCGCCGTCGCCTGCAGCGTGAGAAGCGTTTCCGCATTGTTCAGGAAGAGCCCGGTGCCTTCCGCGTGGTCGGTCGTGCCATTGAGCGTATGGTCATCCAGACCGACTGGGAAAACGAGGAAGCCGTCATTTACCTGCAGCATAAGTTTGCGCGTATGGGTGTTGACGACGCGCTCGAGAAGGCCGGTTGCCGTGCGGGCGACGAGGTCCGCATTTGCCAGCGCGCCTTTGACTTTGAGGGCGCCGAGGACTTCTCGGAGTACGAGGAGCTCGAGGATGCTGGCGAGGACGTTGCCGTTGAAGCCATTGACGTTGCCGATGCTGCGGATGAGGGCGTTGAGGTTGTCGATGCGGCGGATGCCGCGGACGATGCCGAGACCTCGGAGGGCGAGTAAGCCATGTCGCTGCGCGGTGGAATCGGTCTGCCCGAGCTTCCTCTAGAGGACGGGCGGGAGTTTAGGCTCGGCATTATGGGCGGCACATTCGACCCGATTCATTACGGGCACTTGGTGACTGCCGAGCAGGCGCGCGAGTCGCTCGACTTGGACGCTGTGCTCTTTATGCCGGCGGGCTCTCCTGCCTTTAAGCTTGACAAGCCGGTGACGCCTGCCGAGGACCGTTATGCCATGACGGTCCTCGCCACCGCTGCGAACCCGGCCTTTTTGGCGAGCCGGTTCGAGATTGACCGTCCGGGTGTAACCTATACGGCCGATACGCTTCATGCCCTTCGCGACTTTTACCCGCCGCAGGTAAAGCTCTACTTTATTACGGGCGCCGACGCGATTATCGATATTGTGACCTGGCATGATGCCGAACGAATCGCTGAGCTTGCTACCTTTATTGCGGCGACGCGACCGGGCTTTGATATCGATACGGCGCGTGCCCGAATCAAAGAGTCGGGGCTGCCGTTCGACGTGCGCTATATTCAGATTCCGGCGCTGGCGATCAGCTCGACGAACATTCGCAAGCGTGTTGCCCGCGGCATGAGCGTGCGCTATCTTACGAGCGAGTCCGTGCTCGGCTACATTCGCAAACGCAGGCTATATGCCGATTTGGGCCAAGAAGATTTTGAGTGATGGGGGTCTACGTTGTCGGTAGAGGATCAGTTTGAGGGCGATGAACGCGCGCTGCTCAAGCGCATTCAAGAGCTGCTCGATGTTCGCATGAAGGATAAGCGCAAGCGCTATGTGCATTCGCTGGGTGTTGCCGAGACCGCACTTCATCTGGCCGAGGTCTACGGCGTTGACCGCTTTGATGCCGCTGCCGCCGGCCTGATCCATGACTGGGACAAAGTGCTCTCCGACGACGAGCTGGTCACGCGCGCTCTGCATTACGGCATTAAGATTGCCGGCTCTCCTTCCGCCGCGACGCCGCTTTTGCATGGCCCTGTTGCCGCCTATGAGCTTCCGCAGCTTTTCCCCGAGTTGTCGCCGGCCGTTTTCCAGGCTGTCGACCGTCACACCGTGGGTGCCTGCGACATGACGCCGCTCGATATGGTGGTCTTTGTTGCCGATGCCATCGAGCCCAACCGCCACGGCGACTATGCGCATGCGCTGCGCAAGATGGTGGGGGAGTCGACGCTCGATGAGTTGTTCTTCTCCTGTTTTGCGCAGGGTCTGGTCTATGTGATCCAGTCCGGGCGCTATCTTTATCCCACGGCTATTTCGATTTACAACCATTACGCCCAGCTACGCTAGCTCGGGCTGTCTAGAAAGAGGTATTCCATGGCCGACGAGACCATGACCGACGAGCAGATTCTTGAAGGTGTGGAGCACAAGAGCTTCGCCGCCACGTCCGACCGCACTGCCGCCTCACTGTCCGCGAGCGGTGTCGCCGCCGAGGATGTCGCCCGCGCCGCCGCGCAGGCCGCCTACGACAAGAAGGGCGAGGACGTTCAGGTGCTCGACCTGACCGAGCTTTCCGATGTGTGCGACTACTTTGTGCTTGCCACCGGTACCAACAACCGCCAGGTCGATTCTATCGTCGACGAGATCGAGGAGAAGGTCGCCGAGGCTTGCGGCGAGCATCCGTTCTCCATCGAGGGTCGCGAGCAGAAGACCTGGATGCTCATGGACTACGGTTCGGTTGTCGTCCACGTCTTCACTCCCGAAGCCCGCGACTTCTACCGCCTCGAGAAACTCTGGGGAGACGCCCCCCAGCTCCCCCTCAACCTCCTCTAGTAGCTCATTTGAGACGGGGTTTAGCTACCCTCACGCATATCGCCGGGCAGTTGCGGTTTTCCGCATCTGCCCGGCTTTCTTTTTGCCCAAAGGCGGTTAATCGTTAAAGCGGGATTGGCGGCCGAAGGATAGGGCGGTGTCGCCGAATTTGTCTCGGACGGCGTCGATGGCGACGGAGAGGTCGCGTCGGTCGCTGGATTGGGCTCCGCGGTTATCGATCTCGCAGAACAGGTCGGTCTGGATGCCGCCTTGGTGGTCGAAGTCGCTCATGCCGATGCCCGCTAAGCGAACATGCATGCCTTCCTGCCAGATGTTGTCGAGCAGTTCGAGTGCAACCGCCACGAAGATGTTCTCATCGTCGGTCGGATGAGGCAGCCGGCGCTGTGCCGTACGCCCGCTGCCATACGAATACTTAAGCTTGAGCGTTACCGTGGCACCCGTCAGCCCCTGACGGCGCAGACGGCGTCCCACCGACTCACCCAGCAGCGCAATCGCCGCCTCAATATCCCCACGCTCAGTCAAATCTTTCGCAAAGGTGCGTTCATTGCTGACCGACTTGACCTCGCGCTCCTCATCGAGACTCGTGACTTCGGAAATTTCGAGTCCCAGCGCACGCTGGCGCATGCGTTCGCCGTTGACGCCAAAAATAGAGGCCAAGGTGGATTCCGGTGCACGTGATAGCTCGCCGAGGGTGTAGATGCGCATGCGGCGCAGTCGCTCCTCGGCCGAGCGCCCGATGCCGCTCATGGCAGATACCGGCAGCGCGGCCAAAAAGCGCTGCTCGGTTCCGGGGCGCACGATGGTCAGCCCAAACGGCTTATCCCGCTCGCTTGCGATCTTTGCGACCGTCTTGTTGCAGCCCACGCCAATGGAGCAGGTCACTCCCAGCGCTGCCACGCGGTCGCTTATACGCCGCGCAACCAGCAGCGGGTCTTCGGGCGCAAAGCGACCCGGTGTGATATCGATAAAGGCTTCGTCGATGGATACGCGCTCAACGCGCGGGGTCTCGTCGGCAAGAATCGCCATGACCTGCGCGCTGACCTCGCGGTAGCGATCAAAGTGCCCGCGTGTCCAAATGGCTTGCGGGCACAAGCGCCGCGCCTCGGCCGAGGCCATGGCAGAGTGCACGCCAAAGCGACGCGCCTCATACGAACACGTGGACACGACGCCGCGCGAATCGGCGTCTCCACCCACGATGAGCGGCTTTCCGCGCCATTCGGGATGATCGAGCATCTCCACGCTCGCAAAAAACGCATCGAGGTCCATGAGGCCCACCGCCGGACCCGTCCAGGGAGGCGGCGTGACGCCCATGGCATCCTCATAACCGTATGTATGTTCGCGTCTTTCCATGTCATGAGTATACCGCGCAGCTCATGTGGGGTGCGTGTATGTGCTTGCAAATCCCGAATTCTTGTCTAAGATATGGATTTGCCCTCGACTACACCGAAGAAGTTGGTCTCACGGACTTCACCTGCCCGCGTCGATGGCGTATTATGTTCAACTGTTTGTTTGTAGTTGCAGCCTAAAGCTGCTTGGTTGGAGGAGTTTCCTTTGGCAGTCAAGATTCGCCTTGCTCGTCACGGCGCTAAGAAGCGTCCGTACTACCGTGTCGTCGTCGCCGATTCCCGCGCCCCGCGTGACGGTCGTATCATCGAGGAGGTTGGCCGCTACAACCCGATGACCGCCCCCAAGACCATCAACCTCGACCTCGAGAAGATCGCCGACTGGCAGTCCAAGGGCGCTCAGCTCACCGACGCCGTCGCCGCTCTGGTCAAGGCCGCCAACGAGGGCGAGAAGACCGAGACCGTCGTCAAGAAGTCCAAGAAGCAGCTCGCCAAAGAGGCCGAGGCCGCTAAGGCTGCCGCTGAGGCCGCTGAGGGTGCCGAGGAGTAAATCGTGCCTGAGGTTGACGCTGCACAGCTCGAGGGTGAGGCAATGCTCTCAGATCGCATCGCCGATCTCGTCGAATATCTCGTTGTTCAGATCGTCGACGACCCGGATTCCGTGAGCCTTGAGGTCATCGATGGTGACGACGCCTCTACGATTGAGGTTTCGGTCGCCGAGGATGACGTCGCTAAGGTCATCGGCCGTCGTGGCCGTACCATCAAGGCCATTCGCACGCTCGCCCGTGCACTGGCCGCTCGCCTCGACACTGCTGTCGAGGTAGAGGTTCTGGGCTAGGACCTTGAGGTCCCAGTACAAAAACATCGCCCGTGTTGTCAAGCCGCACGGAAGGAAGGGGGAGGTCCTCGCGCAGCCGCTGCGGGGGCTTCCTTCTGTATTAGAGCCTGGTATGCGCGTCGCCCTGACGCCGCCGGCGCTCAAGCGCGACCGCTTTTGCACGGTCGTGTCCGTCACCGATACGGGCGATGGCGATCTGGTCTCGTTTGAGGGCATTGACGACTTGACGGCCGCCGAGGGCATCACGGGATGCTACGTGCTAGCAAATCGTGACGACTTTGATCTCGATTCGCTCGACGCTGCCTATACCGACCTGATGGGTCGCGAGGTGGTCGACGAGCGCTTCGGTTCGCTCGGTACGATCGTCGAGATCATGTCGACGCCCGCCAACGATGTTTGGGTTGTCGAGGGTGATCGGTACGGCGAGGTACTGATTCCCGTGATCGAGCAGGTCGTGCTCGATCTTCCCGACACAGGAACAATTTCCGTCCACGTTATGGACGGCCTGATCGATATGGACAAGTAGGGAGGACAACATGCTGATCGAGACCCTTTCGGTCTTTCCCGAGATGTTTGAGCCCGTCATGTCCACATCGATCTTGGGCCGCGCCCGCAAGGCCGGCCTTTTTGATTTTAAGGCGTATAACCTGCGCGACTGGACGCACGACCGCCATCGTACCGTCGATGACGAGCCGTACGGCGGCGGGCAGGGCATGCTCATGAAGGTCGAGCCCATCGCCGAGGCCATCGAGGCTATTAGCTCCGAGGGTCCCAAGCCCACCGTGGTGTTCTTTACGCCCTGCGGCGAGCCCTTTACGCAGCATGTGGCCGAGCGCCTGCTCAATAGCGAGCGTCTGCTGTTTGTATGTAGCCGCTACGAGGGCGTCGACGAGCGCGCGTATGCGTATGCCGACGAGCGCCTGTCGATCGGCGACTACGTGCTCACGGGCGGAGAGCTTCCCGCTATGGTCGTTGCCGATGCCGTCGTGCGCCTGATTCCCGGCGCCCTTGGCGACGAGATGAGCAACGTAGATGAGTCGTTCTCGACAGCCGAGGACGGTGGCCTGCTCGAGTACGCTCAGTACACCCGTCCCGCCGAGTTCAACGGCGAGGGCGTGCCGCCGGTGCTCGTGAGCGGCGACCATGCCAAGGTTGACGCTTGGCGCCGCAAGAATGCCATCGAGCGCACCTGCCGCTGGCGTCCCGACCTGATCGAGACGGCGCGGCTTACGCCCGAGGAGCGCGCATACGCGCAGGACATCCTGGACGCATCGTATTCGCAGAGCGAGGAGTGAGAATGGTTCCTTCGCAGAATTCCGTGCTGAAGGGTGCGTTTGAGTGGATCGCGGTCGTTGCGATCGCACTGGTCGCTACCTTCTTGATTCGCTCGTTTGTGGTCGAACCCTTTGTGGTGCCCACCGGCTCCATGGAGTCCACGATCGAGATCGGCGACCAGATCTTGGCGCAAAAGGTGAGCCTTGAGCTCGGCCAGCCCGTCAGCCAAGGCGATATCGTGGTGTTCCACAACCCCGATGGCACCTCCGAGCACGATGTTCTCGTCAAGCGTGTTATTGCCACGGCCGGCCAGACGGTCGACCTTCAGGACGGCAAGGTGGTCGTTGACGGCCAGGCGCTCGACGAGGGCTACACGACCGGCATGAGCTGGCCGCTTTCGGTCCAGGCTCCCGGCGCTCAGGTAAGCTATCCCTACACCGTTCCCGACGGGTGCGTGTGGGTGATGGGTGATAACCGCGAAAACTCTGCCGACTCACGCTACTTTGGTCCCGTCGATCGCTCTGATTTGATCGCCGTGGCGCTTGTGCGCTACTGGCCGCTCAACCGCATCGGCGCTATCGACTAAAAACCGCTATAGTACAGTACCTAACCGTGTAATCGTTTCGACGAGGGGATATTAGAGGCATGAACGCTTCATCGCTTTCCTTCCAAGACATCATCCTGCGCCTCCAGCAGTACTGGGGCGAGCAGGGCTGCGTCATTATGCAGCCCTATGACTCCGAGGTCGGTGCCGGTACCTTCCACACCGCGACCACGTTGCGCTCGCTCGGTCCCGCCGAGTGGCGCACCTGCTACGCTCAGCCTTGCCGCCGTCCTGCCGACGGCCGCTACGGCGAGAATCCCAACCGCATGCAGCACTACTATCAGTTCCAGGTGCTCATTAAGCCCTCGCCGGTCAACGCCCAGGAGCTTTACCTGGGGTCTCTTGCCGCTATCGGTCTGGACCCCAACGACCATGACGTCCGTTTTGTCGAGGACGACTGGGAGAGCCCGACGCTCGGCGCCTGGGGCCTTGGCTGGGAGGTCTGGCTCAACGGCATGGAGGTCACGCAGTTTACGTACTTCCAGCAGGTGGGCGGCATCGAGGTCGACCCTGTGCCCGTCGAGATTACCTATGGTCTGGAGCGCATCGCCATGTACGCTCAGGGCGTCAACTCCGTCTACGACCTGGTGTGGAGCTATCTGCCCGATGGCACGCCGATGACCTATGGCGACGTGTTCCTGGAGAACGAGCGCGAGTTTAGCGCCTACAACTTTGAGGTCGCCAACGTCGAGATGATGCGTCAGAAGTTTGACGACTACGAGGCCGAGTGCCACTCCTGCCTTGAGCGCAAGCTGCCGCTGCCCGCTTACGACTGCGTCATGAAGTGCAGCCATGCCTTCAACCTGCTCGATGCCCGCGGCGCACTGTCCGCGGTTGAGCGTGCCAACTACATCCTGCGCGTCCGCGCCGTCGCCAAGGCGTGCTGCGAGGCCTATATGGCCGAGGTCGCCGGAGTCAACGAGAATGCCGACCAGGAAGGCGAGGTGGCGTAAGCCATGGCAGACGCTAAGGATTTCCTGTTTGAGATCGGTACGGAGGAAATGCCCTCCGCACCGCTGAACAATGCCGTCAAGCAGCTTGGCACCATGATTGCCAAGGGTCTCGACGAGGCCGGTCTGGCCCATGGCGAGGTCCGCGTGATTTCGAGCCCGCGTCGTTTGGCTGCGCTCGTGGCCAACGTCGCCACTGCGACCGATGAGGTCCATGAGGTCAAGCGCGGCCCCGCGGCAAACATTGCCTTTGATGCCGACGGTAACGCCACCAAGGCCGCCCAGGGCTTTGCCCGCAAGTGCGGTGTGGCTGCCGAGGACCTGGTCCTTCGCGAGGACACCGACGGCCGTGAGTACGTCTTTGCCGAGAAGAACATCCCTTCCGCCCCGGCCACCCCGATCCTGACGGCCCTGTGCGAGAAGACTATCGCTGGCCTGCAGTGGCCCAACTACCGCTCTCAGCGCTGGGGTCACGAGCATGCGACCTTTGTTCGTCCGGTCCGCTGGATCTGCTGTCTTCTGGGCGAGGACGTTGTGCCCGTGTCGTTTGCCGACGTGACGAGTGGCAACACCACGCGTGGTCATCGCGTGCTTGGCCCCGGTGACCATGTGGTCGCCAGCCCCGCCGTCTACGAGCAGGTGCTCGAGGACGCCGGCGTGCTTTCTGCCGAGCGCCGTCGCGAGGCCATCCTTGCCGGTATCGCCGAGGTCGAGGCTGCCCGTCCCGGCTGCCATGTCGATACGCCCAAGAAGGTCTTTGAGGAGGTCATCAACCTCTGCGAGTGGCCGACGGTGCTCGTCGGTACCTTCGATGAGGAGTTCCTCAAGGTCCCGCACGAGATCATCTGCGAGTCCATGCTCACCAACCAGCGCTACTTCCCGATCTATGACGGCGAGGGCAAGCTCACGCGTGAGTTCGTGGTCGTCTCCAACAGCAAGCCCGAGAACGCCGAGCGCGTGATCGACGGCAATGAGCGCGTTGTGCGTGCCCGTCTGGACGATGCCAAGTTCTTCTACGAGGAGGACCTGAAGATCTCCCTCGACGAGTTCCGCGAGCGTCTGGCCAAGGTCGCCTTCCAGGAGAAGCTCGGTAGCGTGCTCGCCAAGTCCGAGCGCATTGAGCAACTCGCGCTTGCCATCGCTCGCGAGGCCCATCTGGGCGCCCACCTGGCCGCCGATGCCGCTCGCGCCGCGCACCTGTGCAAGGCCGACTTGGTATCCAACGCCGTCGTCGAGTTCACGAGCCAGCAGGGCGTGATGGGCGGTTACTACGCCACCGCGATGGGGGAGAACGACGAGGTCGCCCACGCCATTCGCGATCATTATCGTCCCCGCTTTGCCGGTGACGAGCTGCCCGAGGGCACCGCTGGCTGCATCGTGGCCTGCGCCGACAAGCTCGATACCATCGCCGGTATCTTTGCCATTGGCGAGCCCCCGACCGGCTCCTCCGACCCCTACGCGCTGCGTCGTGCCGCTATCGGCATCATCAACATCCTGCGCGACCGTCTGCCGATCGACCCCACATCGCTCATCGACTTCGCCCTCGAGCTCTATAGCGAGCAGGGCATTGAGTTCGACGCCGCCAAGGTCGCCCAGCAGGTTCGCGACTTCTTCCATGGCCGCCTGGTGAGCATGGCCCGCGACGAAAAGATCCCGGCCGATACCGTTGCCGCCGTCTCTGCGGTGCACATCATCGCCCCGTCCGTCTTCTTCGCCCGCTGCGCCGCCCTCGACGAGGCCCGCAAGAACGATGCCGAGACCTTTGACAACCTGGCTACGGCCTATGCCCGTGCCGCGCATATCTCCAAGCCCGAGCTGGGCGCGGAGTACGACCGCAGCCTGATGGGCGAGGCCGAGCTCGCGCTTGCCGACGCTTCCGAGGCTGCTCAGACTGCTGTCGATGCTGCCCTTGCCGCCGAGGACTACCCGGCCGCATTTGCCGCCCTCGCCGCCCTGCGCGCGCCCATCGACCGTTTCTTCGACGAGGTTATGGTCATGGACAAGGACGAACAGCTCCGCGATAATCGCCTTAAGCTGCTCAACCGCTTCGAGGCCGTTTTCTCCGGCATCGCCAACATCGGTGAGCTTGCCCGCAAAAAGTAAGCTAGCCTGCGCATAAGCGCAAAAGGAGCCCCGCATGGATTGCCCGGTCACCGCTCGTCCCACCGTTATCGTTATCTCCGACTCGCTCGGCGATACCGCTTGTGAGGTGGTGCTTGCGGCGTCCGGGCAATTTGATGAAGGGGCTTTTCGTCTCTTGCGCCTGCCCAAGGTGAACTCGGTGGAGCAGGTCAAGTCGTTTGTGGGTCCGCGCGTCGATGCGGACCATCGCGATATTGCCGTGTTCCACACCATTGTCGATCCGGCGCTTCGCGCCCGCGTGCTCGATTACCTGGGTATGCTGCACATTCGCTCGGTCGACCTGATTGGCCCGACGCTTGCCGTGCTGTCGTCGCTTATCGGTGTGCCGCCCAAGGGCGTTGCGGGCGTGATTCACAAGACCGATGATCGCTATTTCCATCGCATCGAGGCCATGGAGTATTTCGTTGAGCACGATGACGGGCGCGGCTGCGACGATCTGTCGGGTGCCGATATCGTGCTGCTGGGCGTATCGCGCACGTCCAAGACGCCGCTGTCGATGTATTTGGCCTATCAGGGCTACAAGGTCGCCAATGTCCCACTGGCGCATGGCATGGAGCCGCCCAAGTCGATTTACGAGGTCGACCCGATGCGCCTGTTCGGCCTGATTTCGACCGTCGATGTGATTTCCGAAATTCGCGATAGCCGCTTGGGCGATGACTACGCTCGTGCCGTTGCCGGCTCCTATGCCGAGCCCGAGAGCGTGCGCAGCGAGCTTGAGGAAGCTCGTGCCCTCATGAAGCGCCTAGGCTGCTTTGTGGTGCGTACCGACGGCAAGGCCATCGAGGAAAGCGCTGCCGAGATCATTAGCCACTTGGAGGAAATCCGGGAAGCCCGTGCCCGCCGTGCCGCCCGCCGAGCCTAACAGTAGCAGCATTTTGATAAAGCGATTTAGCAAAAATATCGCATCTGACCTGCACTTTCTTACAGTGGTATCTTCATAAGGTAACCACCTTTACCTACCATTTACCGCCAGTTTTAGCACGTTTACCAAA
This sequence comes from uncultured Collinsella sp., assembly GCA_902470065.1. Classification (GTDB taxonomy): domain Bacteria; phylum Actinomycetota; class Coriobacteriia; order Coriobacteriales; family Coriobacteriaceae; genus Collinsella. Next base: position 53,264 of record CABRFA010000002.1, on the reverse strand, counting down.
CCGCGCATCCTCTGCTTAAGCCCGCTCAAAACCCGCCGTATAGTTCCCTCATGGCCCGCATCTGGCGGGTCGATTCGTTACCACGGTCGTGTGCGTAAGCGCATGGAAGGGGAAGTATCGTGAGCGATTGCAAGAGGGTTTACCGTTTTGGAACCGACGCCCAGGGCACCTGTGTCACCGAGGGCGACAAGTCCATGAACTTCGTGCTTGGCGGCAAGGGCGCAAACCTTGCCGAGATGAGCCGCATCGGCCTGCCGGTTCCCGGTGGCTTTACCATTACCTGTCAGACCTGTGTCGAGTACTCCGGTGCCGGCAACGTCTGGCCCGAAGGCGCACTCGATGAGATCGTTGCCGCCGAGGCCGACCTCGAGGCCCGCTGCGGCAAGAAGCTCGGCGATGCCTCCGATCCGCTGCTCGTGTCGGTTCGTTCGGGCGCTCCGTTCTCCATGCCCGGCATGATGGACACGGTCCTCAACTTAGGCCTCAACGACGACTCTGTTCAGGGGCTCATCGCCCAGACGCAAAATCCGCGTTTTGCTTGGGATAGCTACCGCCGCTTTATCCAGATGTTTTCCAACGTCGTCATGGGCGTTGACGCCGACCTGTTCGAGAACGCCCTGACCCAGGCCCGTCTGGTCGCCGGCGTTCGCGTCGATTCCGAGCTTTCGGCCGAGGACCTGCAGGAACTCGTCGAGACCTTTAAGGGCATCTTCTCCGAGAACGTCGATGCCGCCCTGTATCCCGAGCTCGAGGTCGCCGACGGCAAGTCCGTCTTCCCGCACGATCCTGAGCTTCAACTGCGTCTTGCCATCCAGGCCGTCTTTGGCAGCTGGATGAACGAGCGTGCCTGCATCTACCGCAAGCAGCACGGCATTTCCGACGATCTCGGCACCGCTGTCAACGTGCAGGCCATGGCCTTTGGCAACAAGGGCGAGACCTCTGCGACGGGCGTCGCCTTTACGCGTAATCCGGCCGACGGCACCAAGGAGTTCTACGGTGACTTTTTGGTTAATGCCCAGGGCGAGGACGTCGTCGCCGGTATCCGCAACACCGAGCCCATCGCCGACCTCAAGGCCACCCCGGGCCTCGAGTCCGCAGGTGAGGAGCTCGAGCGCGTGTTCCTGACGCTCGAGGATCATTACCGCGATATGTGCGATATCGAGTTCACCATCGAGCAGGGCAAGCTCTGGATGCTCCAGACCCGCGTGGGCAAGCGCACCGCCACCGCCGCCCTGCGCATCGCCATCGAAATGGTCGAGGAAGGCCTGATCACCCGCGAAGAGGCCGTGAGCCGCATCGATCCCGCGCAACTCGACCAGCTCCTGCACCCGCAGTTCGACGCCTCCAAGAAGTACGAGACTCTCGCCAGCGGTCTTAATGCCAGCCCCGGTGCCGCCGTGGGCGAGGTCGTGTTCTCGAGCAACGATGCCGTCGCGCGCGCCAACGAGGGTCACAAGGTCATTCTGGTTCGTTGGGAGACCAACCCCGACGACCTGAAGGGCATGGTCGCCGCCGAGGGCATCCTGACCAGCCACGGTGGCAAGACGAGCCATGCCGCCGTTATCGCCCGCGGCATGGGTACGCCCTGCGTCTGCGGCGTTGAGCGCTTCCACATCGACGCCGCCGAGAAGGTCGTGCGCATCGAGGGCAGCGACCGCGTACTGCACGAGGGCGACGTTATCTCCATCGACGGCACCCAGGGCATCGTCGTCGACGGCGCCGTTGATCTGGTTTCGGCCGAGCTCACCGGCGACCTGGACACCATCCTGTCCTGGGCCGACGAGATTCGCCTGGACGAGACCTGTGGCCATGCCAACCATGTGCGCGTCAACGCCGACAATCCCGAGGATGCCGAGCTCGCCCTCGAGTTTGGCGCCGAGGCTATTGGCCTGTGCCGCACCGAGCACATGTTCCTGGGCGATCGCAAGAACATCATCCAGAGCTTTATCCTGTCTGACGATGAGGCCGTGAAGCAGCAGGCCCTGGCCGACCTGCTCAAGGTTCAGACCGAGGACTTCCTGGCGATGTTTAAGACCATGTCCGGTCGCGATGTGGTCGTCCGCCTGCTCGATCCGCCGCTTCATGAGTTCTTGGATGATCCTCGCGAGCTCGAGGTCGCCATAACCAAGAAGGAGGCCGCCGGTGCCAGCGAGGAAGAGCTTGCCACCCTGCGTGCCCGCCTGCGCCGTATCGACGGCATGGTCGAGTCCAACCCGATGCTCGGCCTGCGCGGCGTGCGCCTGTCCGTCGTCTTCGGTGACCTGCCGCTCATGCAGGTCCGTGCCGTGGCAACGGCTGCTGCCCGCCTTATCCAGGAGGGCGTCGATCCGCGTCCCGAGATCATGGTTCCGCTCGTTTCCATCACGGCCGAGCATGTCCAGACTCGCGAGGTCATCGAGCGCGTGATCGCCGAGGTTTCCGCCGAGGAAGGTGTCGAGCTCAACATTCCCGTGGGCACGATGCTCGAGCTGCCGCGCGCCTGCATGGTCGCTGACGAGATCGCCCATCACGCAGATTTCTTCTGCTTTGGCACCAACGACCTCACCCAGACCACCTTCGGCTTCTCCCGCGACGATGCCGAGGCCAAGTTCATCCCGCTGTATATGCACAAGAAAATCTTGAAGGACAACCCCTTCGAGACCATCGACACGGCGGTGCTCGAGCTGGTGCGCATGGCTGTCGAGAAGGGCCGAGCCACCAACCCCGAAATGCACTTTGGTGTGTGCGGCGAGCACGGCGGCGACCCCAAGTCCATCAAGGGCCTGTTTAACGTGGCCGATGTGGACTATGTGTCCTGCTCGCCCTATCGCGTACCCCTCGCACGCCTGGCTGCCGCCCAGGCCAAGCTCGAGGCGAAGCGCTCCGCCTAACGTTTTGGGTATAGACGCCTAGCGTAGCCCCCTTCATGCCGCCCGTCTCGTTCGTGAGACGGGCGGTTATCATGTTCGGGTTTTGTCTTTTTGTCTGCGTAAAAAATTGTTCTTGCAGCAGAAACCCGCGCGTGTATACTCGAATATGTTTGTTCAACTACGTGCCGGCCAAGGTGGTACGGCACCTCTAGAAGAGTAAGGAATTGCACATGGATTACATCCGCGCAATCGAGCGTCAGCAGATCCGCGAGGACATTCCTCAGGTTCGCGTCGCCGACAACGTCAAGGTTCACTACCGCATTAAGGAAGGCGACCGCGAGCGCATCCAGGTCTTCCAGGGCGACGTCATCCGCATGGCCGGCGCCGGTGCCCGCGAGACCTTCACCGTCCGCAAGATGTCCTTCGGTGTCGGTGTTGAGCGTACCTTCCCGCTTCACAGCCCCAAGATCGCCAAGCTCGAGGTCGTTCGTCATGGTCGCGTTCGTCGCGCCAAGCTGTACTACCTCCGCGACAAGGTGGGCAAGGCTGCTCGCATCCCCGAGAAGCGCTAAGAAGATCGCAGCGTCTGTTCACTCGTTTGGACGTAAGGGTCACCTTCGGGTGGCCCTTCTTTTTATCTGATTTGCATGCAAGGAGGGCCTGGTATGGCCAATATGACGAGCTCGGTTTCGGCATCGCAGGTTGCCGGCGAGCTGGCGAGTGCCACGTTCGAGGAGATTCCCGCCCTCGTGGAGCATTATCGCGAGGATCCGCGCCAGCAGGTGATCAAGGCTTGCGAGCGTGCCCTTAAACGCCATGCCAAAGAGCTTGCCGAGCGCGAGCGCGTCAATGACATGTACGAGCTTATGTATGAGCTTGGCGGCGATGGCGTGGTCGTGGGCGTCGACGAGGTGGGTCGTGGCTCGGTAGCGGGTCCCTTGACCGTGTGTGCCGTGTGTCTTCCGATGGAGCCGCGCATCTGGGGCATCAACGATTCCAAAAAGCTCACGCCGGCGCGCCGTGAGCTGCTCTCGGTGAAGATTGCCGAGGTGGCGACTGCGATCGGTTTTTGCCATATCGCGCCTAAGGATATCGATGAGATGGGCATGGCCCGTGCTATCCGTACCGCCGTTGCGGGCGCCGTGGCCGATACGGGGCTCGAGCCCGATTGCGTGCTTATGGACGGTAACCCCTTGGGCGCCGTTCCTAACGAGCACGACGTGGTCAAGGGCGACGCCAAGATCGCCTGCATCGCCGCGGCATCCATCATGGCAAAGGTCACGCGTGACGAGATGATGGTCGAGTACGATGCCGAGTATCCCGAGTACCATTTGGCCGAATCGAAAGGCTATGCGAGCCCCGAACACATCGAGGCTATTCGCAAACATGGTCTTTCTCCGTTGCACCGTGTGAGCTTTTGCGGAAACTTTCTGCAGACTGAGCGCCTTTTCTAGGTCAATTGTGGAGACAGGGACCTCTGGGGTTTATAAACCTGCTGGTAGCGGGCCGTGTGCAACGTGATTGTTGCGTACGGCCCGTTTTTTGACGGCATTTGGTCAGCTTTTGGTCAGCTTCCGGTACTTACCCGCATGAAAGGTGCCCTCATCATCGGGGCAATGCAGTGTGCGGGAAAGGAGACCCCATGTGTGCCGCAAGCAAAAAGAGCAAGACGCAGCAACTCAAGGAGCGCTGGGAAGACGGCGAGCTCGACTGCGGGGCGATTACGCCCGAGTTTATCAAGGGACTCAGTCCCCGCGAGCTGGGCATGCTGGGCGAGCTGATCACCATCGACTACTTTAACGAGCGCGGCTACACCTTGCTGGAGCAGGGCTATCGTTGCACCGAGGGCGAGGCCGACCTGGTGCTGCTCGATGAGCTCGACGATGTCGTGGTGATGGCCGAGGTCAACACGAGACGCGTCGCCCTGGATTGCACCACGCGGGTCTTTCCCGAGGAGGCCGTGGACGCCCAAAAGCAACGCCGCTACCGCCGCATCGCAAGTTGCTATCTCATGGAGCATTATCCGCTCAAGGCGATTCGCTTCGATGCCGTGGGTGTCACCATCCGCGGCGGGCATATCGCCGAGATCGAGCATCAGTACAACGCGTTCGATTGGCAGGTGTCGTGATGGCGTTCGAGACGTTTGCCGTTCACGCAGCCTGCATCCGTGGCGTCGAGGCGATTCACGTCACGGTCGAGGTCTCGCTTGCCGGTGGCGTTCCGGGCATCCAGATGCTCGGCATTCCGAGTATGGAGGTGATGGAGTCACGCGGTCGTATTCGCTGCGCGATGCGCTCCGCCGGGTTCGAGATCCCACGCTCGGGCATTACCGTTAACCTGGCACCCGGCGATATCCGCAAGACCGGTAGCGGCTTTGATCTGCCCATCGCCATCGCGGTTCTGGCAGCCGACGGACAGATTCCCCGCGACAATCTCGACCGCTGCCTCATTGCCGGCGAGCTCGGTCTGGATGGCACGGTGCTTCCCGTCAAGGGCGAGGTGGCGTTTCAGCTGCTGGCTCGCGACATGGGGCTGTCTTTTATCGCCGGCAGGTCCGACCAGCATGTGCCACTCGCGGGCGTGGATTGCGGCTTTATCGACCATCTGTCTCAGCTTGCTCACGGCATGGGCGATGCCGCACGGCACTACTTGGATTCCGAGGGTGTCGAGGCGACCTTTGAGCCCGAGCTCGACTATGCAGACGTGCTGGGGCAGGAAGTCGCTAAACGCGGCATGGCGCTTGCGGCGGCCGGCGAGCTCGGCCTGCTCATGATCGGCTCGCCCGGTTCGGGCAAGACCATGCTCGCACGCCGTATGACCGGCATCCTGCCCGAGCTTTCCGTTGAGGATCAGCAGGAGGCACTGTGCATCCATTCGGTCTTGGGCGAGAACATCGATGGCTTATTGGCAGGTCATCGGCCGTTTCGAAGCCCCCATCACAGCATTTCAACGGCGGGCCTCATTGGCGGTGGGCGCCCGGTGCACCCGGGTGAGATCAGCCTTGCTCATGGCGGCGTGCTCTTTTTGGACGAGCTTGCCGAGTTTCCCACTGGCGTGCTGCAGACGCTGCGTCAGCCCATCGAGCGCGGCTACGTGAGGATCGTACGCGTCGACGGGGCTTTTACCTTCCCGTCGCGCTTTCAGCTGCTGGCTGCGAGCAATCCCTGCCCCTGCGGCTTTTTGGGCGATCGCGAGGTGCCGTGTCGCTGCTCGGCGGCGATGGTCGAGCGCTATCGGTCTAAACTGCGCGGTCCTTTGGCCGACCGTATCGACATGATGATCGATGTGACCCGTCCCGATCCCCAAGTGATTATCGAGGGTGCGGAGGGCATGTCGTCGGCCGAGTTACGTGACTACGTTGTGCGCGGTCGCGCCTTTCGCGCTTGGCGCGAATCCCGCATGGACGATGCGGATGCCGAGGCCGAGGATGACGAGACACGGTCCATTGACGGCGTCGTTTCGACCTTTGAGCTCGATGATGCTGCCGAGAAATGCGTACTCGGTCTGTCCAAACGCACACATCTCACAGGGCGTGGCATCGTGCGCCTGGTTCGCATTGCGCGCACGATCGCAGATGTCGCCGAGAGCGAGCAAGTGACGCAGGACCACGTGCTCGAGGCGGCGATGTACCAGGGAAGGAGGGACCAATGATGGCCGAGGGGACCTTCGAGCTGCATCCAGGCGACGCGTTGTATCCCGAGACCGTTTTGGAGCTTTCTGATGTACCCCAGACGCTCTATGTGCGCGGCAATCCCGAGGTGCTTTCGACACCCGCGCTCTCCATCATCGGCGCGCGCAAGGCCTCGCCGTATGGTCTTGCCGTGGCAGAGCTTGCGGCAAAGGTGGCGGTCGAGGCGGGAGTGACGGTAGTTTCGGGCGGCGCGGTCGGTTGTGACCAAGCCTCGGGTTGGGCTGCGGTCAACGCCGGCGGCAAACACGTCGTGGTGCTGGGGACGGGCGCCGACGTGGTCTACCCGCGTTCGAGCGCGGGGCTTATTACACGCACGCTCGATACGGGTGGCGCGGTCGTGTCGATCTCTCCGTGGGGCATGGGACCGCGCAAGTTTGCCTTTCCGCGCCGCAATCGCGTGATCGCGGCCCTGTCGCAAGCCCTCTTTGTATCCGAGGCGGGTATGCCTTCTGGGACGTTTTCCACAGCCGAGGCTGCTATGGATTTGGGGCGCGAACTTCTTGCCGTGCCGGGGTCGATCCTATCGCCCGAGTCGCGTGGCACGAATTACCTCATTGCGAACGGTGCCTGCTGCATCGTCGACGAGGAATCTATCGAGATGGCTATCTCACGCATCTACGGAACCCTGCGCTACTCGCGCCCCGATGCTCCCGGCATTGCCGACCTGGATCCAACGCAGCAGACCGTGATGCATGCGCTCATCGCCTCTCCGCTCAAGGTCGACGACATCGCGGCGCTCGTCTCGCTCGATGCTGTCGGCGTACTCAAACTCTTGGGTTCGCTTGAACTCGAGGGTCTTATCGAGCGCATGATGGATGGAAGGTATGCGCCCTCCAAGTTTGCCCTTCACGCCCAGACACCCTTCGGTCACAATGGAAAACGTGTCAATTAGAAAGGTGTTTGCAGATGCAGTTCGATCAGGTGACAGTTATCGGTGGCGGTCTGGCGGGTTCGGAGTGCGCGATCCAGCTGGCAGACCGCGGGTTTGCCGTAAAGCTGTGCGAGATGCGCCCCCAGGTGAGCTCCCCGGCCCACCATACCGATCATCTGGCAGAGCTCGTCTGCTCCAATTCGTTTAAGTCGACCCGTCCGGATTCCGCGGCTGGTTTGCTGAAAGCTGAGCTTGAGCGCATGGGTTCAGTCCTGCTCGATTGCGCCCATCGCGCGGCTGTTCCCGCCGGCGGTGCCCTGGCGGTCGACCGCGTCAAGTTTTCCGAGCTTGTCGAGGCCGAGGTTGCCGCTCGTCCCAATATCGAGGTCGTGCACGGCGAGGTCACGCAGATTCCCGAGGGTCACGTGGTCATTGCCGCGGGCCCGCTGTGTTCACCGGCGCTGAGCGAAGAGGTCATGAAGCTCGTCGGTGGCGACGCCCTTGCGTTCTTCGATGCCGCGGCGCCGATCGTCGATGCCTCCACGCTCGATATGGACGTGCTGTTCTCGCAGTCGCGCTACGAGGAGCAGGGGAGCGGCGACTATCTCAACGCTCCGCTCAACAAGGAGGAGTACGAGGCCTTTATCGAGGCGCTTACCACGGCCGACCGCGTGGTGCTCAAAGACTTTGAGGGCGGCGATCTGTTCCAGGCCTGCCAGCCTGCCGAGGAAGTTGCGCGCACCGGCAAGGACGCCATTCGCTTTGGCGCCATGAAGCCCGTCGGCCTCACCGACCCGCGTACCGGACGTCGCCCCTGGGCGGCGATTCAGCTGCGTGCCGAGAACAAGGAGAAGACCGCCTATAACCTGGTGGGCTTCCAGACCAACTTGACCTTTGGCGAGCAGAAGCGCGTCTTCCATATGGTGCCGGGCCTGGAGAACGCTGAGTTCTTCCGCTACGGTGTCATGCACCGCAATACCTTTGTCGACGCCCCGCACGTGCTCGATGGCACCTTTGCCGTGCCCGGTACCGGCGTGCGTCTGGCCGGTCAGATTACCGGCACCGAGGGGTACATGGAAGCCGTGGCGACCGGTCTGCTCGCGGCGCTCAACACCTATGCCGATGCTATCGGTGCCGCGGGCGTCGAGTTGCCGCGTGTGGGCGCCCTGGGTGCGCTCGTGGGCTATGCGACCGATCCTGCCACCGTTGGCTATCAGCCCATGCATGTCAACTTTGGCCTGGTGCCGCCACTCGAGGATGGTAAGCGCCGCAGCAAGCGCGACCGCTACCAGGCCTATGCGGACCGTGCGCTCGAGGCCCTTGATGCCTATCTGGTCACTCGCCCCGATTTGTTTGGAGGCGACCGGTCATAGCCTTTGACCTGTACGACACCGTCGACTCGTTTATCGCCTATATCGCACGTGTCGAGGGACTTTCTCCCAACACGGTGACTGCCTATGGCTCGAGACTGGAGCGCTTTGCTGCCTGGTGCGAGCGCGAGGATATCGATGCTTTCGCTGCCGACGTGCGCACCATTCGTCGCTATCTTGCCGAGCTTTCGCGTGAGCAGGTGGCTCCCCGAACGTTTGCGGCGCATCTGTCTGCCATTCGCTCGCTCTATCGGTGGATGGCTGCCGAGGGGATTGTCGAGGGTGATGCGGTCTCGGCTATCGCATCGCCCAAGCTGCCGCGCGACCTGCCGGGCGTCCTTACGACTCAGCAGGTCGAGGCACTGCTCAAGACGCCTGATACCTCGACGCCCGCGGGACTGCGCGATGCGGCAATGCTCGAGTTGCTCTATGCATCTGGCGCCCGTATCTCTGAGCTCGCAGCACTCAATGTGGAGTCCATCGCTTGGTCCGAACGCACGCTGCGTCTGTGGGGCAAGGGGAGCAAAGAACGTATCGTCCCCCTGTATCGTCGTGCGCTCGAGGTGACGCGTTTCTATATTGAGGAGGGGAGGCCGGTGTTGCTCGCTCAGGCAAAGCGCCGTGACCCCGCCACCGGGCCGCATCCGCTGCTTATATCGGCGCGCGGCAATCGCATGAGTGCCGCCATGCTCAGGCGGCGGTTCCATACGCTGGCGACGCTCGCCGGCATTCCGGCCGACATCGCCCCGCATGCGATGCGCCATACCTTTGCGACCGACTTGCTCGAGGGCGGTGCGGACCTGCGCTCGGTTCAAGAGCTGCTGGGCCATGCGAGCCTGTCCACGACGCAGATTTACACGCATCTCACACCCGATCGGCTCAAACGTGCCGTGGCTCAAGCCCATCCCCGCGGCGAATAGTGGCTGGGACGTCCCGCGCCGCACCGAGGTGTGTGGTTTTGATTGCGGGTTGGCAGGAAGAAGCAATCCTGCTATCATTCATCGGGTTGCTTCACGGCAACAGGTTTTTATCACGCACGCGCGGCTACTTCATACCGTGGTGCCCGGGCTTTGGTAGCACATGTCCGGGTTGGTTTTGGAGGATGACCCCGCGCGGAGGCAAACCACAGGAGGTTTAACATGGCTACCAAGATTAATATCCGCACCCTGCTCGAGGCCGGCTGCCACTTCGGTCATCAGACCCGTCGCTGGAACCCCAAGATGAAGCCGTTCATCTTCGGTGAGCGCAACGGCATCTATATCCTTGACCTCAAGCAGACCATCCTCGACGCCGACCAGGCCTACACCTTCGTCAAGAACGTCGCCAAGGGTGGCAACGTGCTGTTCGTCGGCACCAAGAAGCAGGCTCAGGAGGCCGTCAAGAACGCTGCTGAGCGCGCCAACATGCCTTACATCAACCAGCGTTGGCTCGGCGGTATGCTGACCAACTTCGTCACCATCCGCTCCCGCATCAACCGCATGGAGGAGCTCGAGGCCATGGTCGAGGACGGCCGCATGGCTGTTCTGCCCAAGAAGGAGCAGGCTGTTCTCGGCAAGGAGCTCACCAAGCTCCAGACCAACCTCGGTGGCGCCCGCGACATGAAGGGTCTGCCCCAGGCTCTCTTTGTCATCGACACCAAGCGCGAGGAGAACGCCATCAAGGAGGCTCAGCGTCTGAACATCCCCGTCGTCGCTCTGATCGACACCAACTCCGATCCCGACGAGGTCGAGTACGGCATCCCCTGCAACGATGACGCTATCTCCGCTGTCACCCTTATGTGCGAGCTCATGGCTGACGCCTGCCTCGCTGGCTCCGGCAAGGAGCAGGTCTCCGAGGCCGAGATGGCCGCTGAGCCCAAGGCCGAGTAAATCAGTCTTAGTTAATTCTTTTTCATCTCTTTGAAAGGAACCACAATGGCCCAGATTACCGCCGCTATGGTCAAGCAGCTCCGCGAGATGACCGACTCCCCGATGATGGAGTGCAAGAAGGCTCTCGTCGAGGCTGACGGCGACATGGACGCCGCTGTCGACGTTCTGCGTAAGAACGGCCTTGCCAAGGCTGCCAAGAAGGCTGGCCGTGAGACCAACGAGGGCGCTGTCGCCGCGTTCGTCTCCGAGGATGGCAAGACCGGCGCTCTGCTCGAGCTCTCCTGCGAGACCGACTTCGTTGGCTCCAACGCCAAGTTCACCGGCTTTGCTTCCAAGGTCGCTGAGGTTGTCGCTACCACCGAGCCTGCTGACGTCGACGCTCTGCTCGAGAAGTCGATGGGCGAGGAGACCGTTTCCTCCGAGCTCACCGAGATGATTCACATCATGGGCGAGAACATGAAGATCTCCCGCTTCGCTGCCCGCAAGGCTGAGAACGGCGCGCTCGCTTCTTACATCCACATGGGTGGTAAGATCGGCGTCCTCGTCGAGTTCGCCTTCGAGAAGGCCGAGACCGCTCAGGCTGAGTCCTTCAAGACCTTCGCTCACGACGTTGCCCTTCAGGTTGCCGCCGTCGCCCCGATCTGCGCTACCCGCGATCAGGTTCCGGCCGAGACCGTCGAGCACGAGAAGCAGATCTACATGGCTCAGGCTGCCGAGTCCGGTAAGCCCGAGGCTATCCAGGAGAAGATGGCTGTCGGCCGTCTGGAGAAGTTCTACAAGCAGTCCGTGCTCACCGAGCAGGAGTTCATCAAGGACAGCTCCCTCACCATCAAGAAGTACGCTGAGCAGGTCTCCAAGGAGCTCGGCGACACCATTACCGTCGTTGCCTTTGACCGTCTGGTCCGTGGCGAGTAAATAAGCTCTTGTAGCTGGTAATGAGCAGGCTGTGGGTTTTACTCACAGCCTGCTTTTTCATGGCTCTTATCAGAGCCTTTGATATCATATTGAGAGTCTAATTAAAGGAGGATCGCTTTGTCCGACATCCGATATAAACGCGTGCTTCTTAAGCTTTCCGGCGAAGCACTGATGGGCGACGGCCAATATGGCATCGACCCTAAGGTTACCGACCATCTTGCTAAGCAGGTCAAGGAGCTGCTCGCCGTTGGCCATGAGGTCGGCGTCGTTGTCGGCGGCGGCAATATTTTCCGCGGCATGGCCGGCGCTGCCGGTGGCATGGAGCGTGCTCAGGCCGACTACATGGGCATGCTGGCAACCGTTATGAACGCGCTCGCCCTGCAGGATGCCTTCGAGCATAACGATGTTCCTTGCCGCGTTATGAGCGCTATTCAGATGAACGAGATTTGCGAGCCCTATATTCGTCGCCGCGCCATCAACCACCTGTCCAAGGGCAATGTCGTTATCTTCGCTGCCGGCTCGGGCAATCCGTACTTTACGACCGACACCGCCGCGGCCCTTCGCGCCTGCGAGATCGGTGCGGAGATTCTGATCAAGGCCACCAAGGTCGACGGTATCTACGACAAGGATCCCGTCAAGTGTGCCGATGCCGTCCGGTTTGACAAGATTACCTATCACGAGGTTCTCGTCCGCGGTCTGCAGGTTATGGATTCCACGGCTACGGCACTGTGCCAGGACAACCGTATGCCGATTTTGGTCCTCAACATCGATGGCGAGGACACCGTCAAGCGCGCGCTTTCGGGTGAGCCCGTCGGCACGCTCGTCTATCAGGAGGATTAAGCATGGCAGAGAACATCACCGCCCACATGGACAAGTCGCTCGAGTCCCTCAAGCATAACTTCTCCAAGGTCCGTACCGGCCGCGCCAATGCCAACATTCTGTCCGACATCACCGTCGATTATTACGGTGTTCCCACGCCGGTCACGCAGGTTGCCGCCGTCAAGACCCCCGAGGCCCACATGCTGCTCATCGAGCCGTGGGACAAGGCACTCATCAATGCTATCGTCAAGGCCATCGGCGCTTCCGATCTGGGTATTACCCCCAACTCCGATGGCACCGTCGTTCGTCTTCCGTTCCCGGCTCCCACCGAGGAGCGCCGTCGCGAGCTCGTCAAGGAGTGCCGCGAGTACGCCGAGCAGGCCAAGGTGTCTATCCGTAACATCCGTCGCGACTTCAACAACAAGCTCGAGCGCGATGAGGAGCTCACCGAGGACGATGTCCGTCGCGAGCAGGCCAAGGTCCAGAAGCACACCGATGAGTATGTCGCCAAGGTCGAGGAGCTTCTGAAGGAAAAAGAAGCCGAGGTCATGGAGATCTAAGGTGCAATACGACGAGCATAAACTGGTCGAGTACTTTGCCGACGCCCCTGCGGGCGTCGGTTTTTCCGACCTTGACCTCAGTAACATTCCGCACCATATCTCGTGCATCATGGACGGCAACGGTCGTTGGGCCACGTCGCGCGGTCTTGCGCGCACCGAGGGCCACAAGGCGGGTATCGTCTCCCTTCGCGAGATTATTACCGCCTGCGTGCGTCTGGGCGTCGACGTGCTTTCGGCCTATGCGTTTTCTACTGAAAACTGGAACCGTCCGCAGCATGAGGTTAACGTCTTGATGCATCTGTTTGCCAAGACGTTTATCGACGAGCTGCCGCTGCTGAAGCGCGAAAACGTGCGCGTTGTCTTTTTGGGTGACATTTCTGCGCTACCCAAGAAGACCCGCGACGTTTTTGAACGCGGTCTTGCCGAGTGCGCCGATCACACCGGTATGACGCTGGCGCTTGCCGTCAACTACGGCGCGCGTGCCGAGATTACCCGCGCTGTCCGTCAGATCGCACTCGACGCTGCCGCCGGTAAGATCGATCCTGGCGCAATTGATGACGACATGGTGGCTTCCCACCTCTATACCGCTGGCCTTCCCGATCCTGAGCTTGTGATTCGCACTTCTGGTGAGCTGCGCCTTTCGAACTATCTGCTGTGGCAGGTGGCTTATTCCGAATTCTACGTCACCGATACCTATTGGCCCGACTTTGATCGTTGGGGCCTTGTCGACGCCATTTTGGCCTATCAGGGCCGTGACCGTAGGTTTGGTGGACTGAGCAAGACCGAGGAGGCTTAATCGTGTCCGATCGTCCCAAGGCAACTGCTCCCAAGACGCCTTCGCGCAAAGCTGCCACTGCTGGCGCGCCTGCAGTGAAGGGCGGCACCGGTTCGTGGCTGTCGGGCTTTATTACCCGTGCCGCCGCCGGTATCGTCTACGCCGTTGTCTTTATCCTGTGCCTGGTTTTGGGTATCGTGCCCACGGCCATCTTTGTTTCCGTCATGAGTGGTCTGTGCTGCTATGAGTTTTTCCGTATGACAAGGCTCGATGGCAAGATGGCTAACGAGCGCATGGGTATCGCTGCCGCCGTACTCTTTCCGCTGTCGGCGTTGGGCGATTCGATGTTGCTGAATGCCCTGCTTTTTGCCCTGATGCTCGCTGTGGGCATTTGGTATGTCTGGTCGCCGCGTACCCGCATCTCTGATGTGGCCGTGACGCTCATGGGTCCCATCTACACTGGCTTTATGCTGTCGGCTATCGTGCTGCTGCGCGATGCTGTGCCCGGTTTTGCCGGCGCCCTGCTTTCGGTGGGTGTTTGCGCGTCCCTTTGGGTCTCCGATTCGTTTGCCTACATCGTGGGCAGCCGTATCGGTAAGCACAAGATGGTTCCCAAGATCTCTCCCAAAAAGAGCTGGGAGGGATTTGTCGGCGGCATCCTGGGCTCGGTTTTGATTTGGCTCATCCTGTGGGCGACGCACTTCTACAAGCTCAGCCTGCCCTATGCGCTGCTGTGCGGCGTGGTCGTGTCCGTCCTGGGCGTTATCGGCGACCTCATCGAGTCGCGTATCAAGCGTGGCGTGGGCGTCAAGGATTCCGGCAACCTTATCCCGGGCCACGGCGGCATGCTCGACCGTAGCGATTCGCTTATCTTCGGTTGCATCACCGCGCAGCTGATGCTGATGATCGGAGGCGTGCTGTAATGTCCTTCCAGACGACGTATGGCTCCGATGGACGTCTCCGTGTTGCCATCCTGGGCTGTACGGGCTCCATCGGCACCCAGGCACTCGATGTGTGCCGTCAGCATGCCGATCGCCTGCAGGTGACGGCGCTGTCCGTTAACTCCAGCACCTCGGAGCTCGTTGCCGCTGCCCGCGAGTTCTCGGTTCCGGCGGTTGCCGTGGCCGATGTCGCTCATGGCGATGACGCCGTGCTGCAGGAGTTGCCCGAGGGAACGAAGCTCGGCGTTGGCGCGCAGGCGGTTTGCGAGCTCGCGCGTCGCGACGATGTCGACTGCGTGCTCGTCGCTATTGTGGGCGCCGCCGGTCTCGAGGCGAGCCATGCGGCCTTGACCTCGAATAAGCGCCTTGCCCTTGCCAACAAGGAGTCCCTCGTCGTCGGTGGCGACTTGCTTATGCCGTTGGCGCAACCGGGCCAGCTTATTCCAGTCGACTCTGAGCACTCCGCCATCTACCAGTGCTATCTGGGGGAGAACCCGCGCGAGGCTCATTGTATTTGGCTCACCTGCTCGGGCGGTCCGTTCTTTGGCCGCACGCGCGACGAGCTCAATCGCGTGACGCGTGCCGATGCCCTCGCACATCCCACGTGGGCCATGGGCGCCAAGATCACCATCGACTCCGCCACCCTCATGAACAAGGGCCTGGAGCGCATTGAGGCCATGCATCTGTTTAACTGCGACCTCGATTTCATTAACGTGGTCGTGCAGCGTCAGTCCAAGATTCACTCTATGGTCGAGTTTGCCGACGGCTCCGTGATGGCGCATCTCGGTGCTTCCGACATGCGTATTCCCATCCAGTTCGCGTTCTCGTATCCCGAGCGTTGGGATACCCCGGCGCCTCGTATCGATTTCCGCGAGCTGGGGCAGCTCACGTTTGATGCTGCCGACATGGATACCTTCCGCTGTCTGGCACTGGCCGAACGTGCCGGCAAGACGGGTGGTACCATGCCATGCGTGCTCAATGCCGCCAACGAGGTCGCCGTCGAAGCCTTCCTGCACGATGGCTGCAGTTTTACCGATATCGATCGCATTGTGGAATCCTGCATGGATGCCCACGATATGCAGGCGGTCGATTCGTTTGAGCAGCTTCGCGACATCGATGCGTGGGCGCGTGAAAAGGCTGCGCAGGTGCTCGCCGCAACCCGTTCCTAACCCATAAGGATTGCTTTTTCGTTTTATGGATACTGTTCTGAGCGTTCTCTCATCGGTCTTTTGGGGCCTGCTGATGCTTTCCGTCCTCGTGTTTTTGCACGAGGGCGGCCACTTTTTGGCGGCGCGTGCCTGCGGCGTTCGTGTGACCGAGTTCTTTTTGGGCCTGCCGTGCCGCTTTGACATCCATTACACGTCGCGTCGCATTGGAACCAAGTTTGGCGTGACCCCGCTGCTGCTGGGTGGCTACGCTGCCATCTGCGGTATGGATCCGACCGATGTCTCCTGCGCCGATCGCGTGCTCGCGGCTATCTACCGTCATGGTCGCGTGACCGTGGCCGACCTTGCTGTCGAGCTCGAGCTTTCCGAGGAGGATGTGCTCGAGGCTTGTGCTCTGTTGCTGGGCTGGGGCTCCATCGCTCCCTGGTATGAGGAAGGGGAGAAACCCTCGCCGAGCTACTATCCCACCAAGTATCAGACGCTGCCGCGAGACGCGGCGGGTTACACCACCTTTGACGGCCGCCGGTTCGATCGAGAGCATGCGACTGCCGAGGGCGATGTGTGGGAGCTGCCGTGCGGCGAGGCTGATTTCTTGGCGCAAGAGCGCTCGCACACTTATCTTGGCCAGGGCTTTCTCAAGCGCGCCTTTATGCTGCTCGCGGGCATTCTCGTCAATATCCTGACGGGTTTTTTGCTGCTTATGAGCATCTATTCCATTGCGGGCGTCACCGTGCCGATCGATACCAACGTGATCGGTCAGGTTGACGAGGGGTCTATTGCCGCCAAGGCGGGTATCGAGGCTGGTGATGCGATCCTTTCGGTTGACGGTGTATCGTGCTCCACATGGATGAACGTTTACGATGCCATCGGCAAGGCCGCCGGTAAGGACGATATCGCCATCGAGTACGAGCGTGACGGCAAGCAGCATTCGACCACGGTTGCGCTCAAAGAGGACGAGCGCCTAGGTGTGTATGCCTCTACGCAGGTAGTCCGTTTGGACCCCATCACCTCGGCGCGTCTGTCATTCTCCTATGTTGTGCAGACCGCGGAGGGCGTGATGCGCCTGCTCCAGCCGCAGCATACGATGGAGATTCTCGATCAGTCTTCTTCGATCGTGGGTATTAGCGTTATGTCCTCACAGGCTGCTGCTGCCGGTCCTGCCACATTCCTTTCGTTTGCCGCCCTCATTTCGTTCTCGCTTGGCTTTATGAACCTGCTGCCCATCCCACCACTCGATGGCGGCAAGCTGGTCATCGAGATCATTCAAAAGATTGTGGGCCGCGAGCTTCCGCTCAAGGTCCAGACGATTGTGAGCTATGTGGGCATCGCGCTCTTTGTGCTGCTGTTTGTCTATATGCTTCGTTCCGACATCCTTCGATTTATTCTGTAGGGGAGTGTTTGGATTGTCTTTATCCCATCCTTTGCCTCGCGATTTGACGCGCCCCGTGCATGTGGGCGGTGTGCAGATCGGTGGCGGTGCGCCGGTGGTGGTCCAATCCATGACCTGCACCGATACCGCTGATGCCAAGGCAACACTTGCGCAAGTGTGCGCGTTGGCGCAGGCTGGCTGCGATATCGTGCGTGTGAGCGTGCCCACTGAGGCCGCGCTTGAGGGTTTCCGCGCCATCTGTGCCGAGTCTCCGGTGCCAATCGTTGCCGATATCCACTTTAACCACAAGCTGGCCATTGGCGCTGTGGAGGCCGGTGCCGCCAAGCTCCGCATCAATCCCGGCAACATTGGCGATTGGGCCAAGGTCGATGCGGTGATCGATGCTGCGGGTTCTGCGGGCTGTGCGATTCGCATTGGCGTGAACGCGGGCTCGCTTGAGCAGGATATCGCCGAGCGCGACGACCTCACGCAGCCCGAAAAGCTCGTGATGTCGAGCGAGCGCTTCGTCAAGCACTTTGAGGACCGCGGCTTTACGAACATTGTGCTTTCGGCCAAGGCCCACAGCGTGCAAACGACGCTCGATACCTATCGAGCCCTGTCGCGTGAGATTCCCCACGTTCCGCTTCACCTGGGCGTGACGGAGGCGGGGACCAAGCTCCAGGGCACCATCAAGAGCTCTGTAGGCTTGGGTATCTTGCTTTCCGAAGGCATTGGCGACACCATGCGTGTGTCGCTCACAGCCGATCCGGTCGAGGAGCCGCCGGTTGCCTGGGGTATTCTGCAGTCGCTGGGCCTGCGTCGCCGTGGCCCCGAGATTGTCTCGTGCCCCACGTGCGCCCGCTGCCAGGTTAACCTCATTCCCATCGCCGAGGAGGTCACCGAGCGGCTTAAGAACTACTCCGCGCCGCTTTCGATCGCCGTGATGGGGTGTGCCGTTAATGGCCCCGGCGAGGCTTCTGATGCCGACCTGGGCGTTGCTTGCGGACGTGGTCAGGCCTTGCTCTTTTCGCATGGCCAGATCATTGGTAAAGTAGCTGAGGACCAAATTGTCGACGCGCTTATGGCCGAGGTCGACAAGCTTATTGAGGAGAAATAAATGACCCGAGCAATGTATATGTCTAAGCTCTATGCGCCGACGCTTAAAGAGGATCCGGCGGACGCTGAGCTCGCCAGCCACCGCCTGCTGCTCCGTGCCGGCATGATCCGCAAGGAGGCCGCCGGTCTGTATTCCTACCTGCCGCTCGCATGGCGCTCGATTCGCAAGATCGAGAACATCGTGCGCGACGAGATGGATGCCGCCGGTGCCCAGGAGCTTATGATGCCTATCATGGTCGACGCCGAGTTGTGGCGTGAGTCCGGCCGCATTGACGCCTATGGCAAGGAGCTTGTGCGCTTTGATGACCGCCACGGCCGCGAGTTTGTTCTCGGACCCACGCACGAGGAGACCGTGACTGCCCTGGTGCGCAATGAGCTGCGTTCCTACAAGCAGCTGCCGGTGAACCTCTATCACATCCAGGATAAGTTCCGCGACGAGTTCCGTCCCCGCTTTGGCCTGATGCGCGGTCGCGAGTTCATCATGAAGGACGCCTACAGCTTCTCTGCCACGCAGGAGAGTCTGCAGGAGGAGTACGACAAGATGAAGCAGGCCTACGCCAACATCTGCGAGCGCTGCTACATCAAGGCTCTGCCCGTTGTCGCCGACTCCGGCGAGATCGGCGGCGACACCTCCGTCGAGTACATGGCTCTGGCCGACGCCGGCGAGGCTTCGCTCGTCTACTGCGACGATTGCGGCTTTGCTGCCGATGACGAGGCCGCAAGCACCAAGGTCGTTGTGACCGAGGGTCCTGGCGACGGTACGCTCACCAAGGTCGAGACTCCGGGCATGGGCACCATCGAGGCCGTTGCAAAGTTCTTCGGCTTCCCCGAGAACGGCACGCGCAAGTCCTTGGCTCTCATCGATGCCGAGGGCAAGCCTGTCGTGGCCATTGTCCCGGGCGACCACGAGCTCAATGACTGCAAGGCCGAGCATGTCTTTGGCAAGGGCTATCGCATGATGACCGACGAGGAGCTTCAGGCGAACGGCCTGCACAAGGGCTTTATCGGACCGGTCAACCTGCCCGAGGGCATCCGTCTGGTGTGCGACGAGAGCCTGCGCGAGTCCAAGCAGTGGGCCTGCGGTGCCAACGAGGTCGATTATCACTTTACCGGTGCCTGCCCCGAGCGCGACTTTACCGTCGATGAGTGGGCCGATCTGGTCACCGTTGTCGCCGGCGACCCCTGCCCGCACTGCGGCAAGCCGCTCTCCGCTGCCCGCGGCATCGAGGTCTCTCAGGTCTTCCAGCTGGGCACCAAGTATTCCGAGGCCATGGGTGCCACCTTTATGGACGAGGACGGCAAGGAGAAGCCGCTCATCATGGGCTGCTACGGCGTTGGTGTGTCCCGCTCGCTCGCTGCCGTCGTGGAGCAGCACAACGACGAGCACGGTATCGTCTGGCCGGTCTCCGTTGCCCCGTACGAGGTCGCGGTGATTCCGCTCGATCCCAAGAAGGAGGAGTGCGCTACCGTCTGCGAGCAGATCGTTGATGGCCTGTGCGCCGTGGGTATCGAGGTTGTCGTCGACGACCGCGACGAGCGTCCCGGCTTTAAGTTTGCCGACAACGACCTTATGGGCTTCCCGTATCAGGTCGTTCTGGGTAAGCGTGGCCTTAAGAATGGCACCGTTGAGCTCAAGGACCGTGCCACGGGTGAGCGCGAGGATGTGGCGATCGACGAGGTCGTCGCCAAGGTCGCCGAGCTTGTGAAGGCAGCACGCCGTTAATCGACGATTTCGCTTGTAGTTCGATATACGGGACGGCCCCGCATTTCTCCAGATCGGGGAGATGCGGGGCCGTCCTTTTATCTTGTGGCATCCTCGATATCTAAAAGGAAAACCCCACAGCCCATATGAGCTGCGGGGTTTTCCTTGTGCCTCCGATGCGAAATAAATCGCTCAGATATTACTGATAATCGACGACGTCGATCCAGTTCTTCAGGAACTCATCGTTCACGTTGCGCTTACGAGCGAGCTCGGAAGCGGCGACGATGCTCGTCCACTGACGCACGACCTGCATGGGCATGTCGGCGCGGTCGCAGTAGAGCTCCAGGTAGGCCTCAGCCTGATCCTTGCTGTTGAGGGCAAAGAGCAGGTAGGTGGTGGCAACGTCGGCAGCAGGGGAGCCCTGGGTGGCGTGTGCCCAGTCGCACACATAGAGCTGGCCGTCGTCGCCGACGATGACGTTGGAGGGGTTGAAGTCGCCGTGGCAGACCTTGAACTCCTTGGTCATGCCGTCCAGACGCTCCTGAAGGTTGTAGCGCGTGGTGGCATTGAGCTGATCAAGGCTGTCGATCATGCGGGCGTACTTGTCGCGCTGACGGTTGAGCAGCGGGGAGGTGTAGCCGTGGATCTCGATCTGGAGGTCGACGAACATCTCGAGGTACTCACCAAAGCGCTGGGGCTCGGCAGTCATCTTCTCGGCAAGGGTGGTGCCCGGAACCTTCTCGGTCACGAGCGCCCAGCCGTTGGCGTTCTCGAGCTGGGAAACCTCGAGAGCCTTGGGGCTGCGAATGCCGCACTCATTGATGCGGGCAAGATTCAAAGCCTCGTTGAACACGTCGGAGACAGGCTTGGTCTCGTTAAAGACCTTGACGATCTTGTCGCCCAGGTCGTAAACGACCTTGTTGCCACGGCGGACGAGCTCGGTCTTGGAATCGGGTAGCAGCATGGTTGCATCCTTTCAACGATGCGATAGAAGCGACGGCGGGGGTGTGTGAAACACCCGTGCACCCCCGCCGTTAAAAACCGTGCTAAAACTAGCAGACGGCGTAGTCCTGAGGCTCGCGGCCGTAGTAGGCGTCCAGGTAGAGCTCCTTGATCTCGCTCATGAGCGGGTAGCGCGGGTTAGCGCCGGTGCACTGGTCGTTGAATGCCTGCTCGGTCATCTCGTCGAGGGTGTCGAGGAAGTACTGCTCATCGACACCGTAGTCGGCGATGGTCTTCTTGACGCCGATGAAGTCCTTGAGCTCCTCGAGCTTCGTGATGAAGTTCTCGAAGACCTCCTTGTCGTCCTTGCCCTCGATGCCGCAGTACTTGGCCATCTCGGCGTAGTTGTGCAGCGCGTTGGGGTAAGGATACTGGGAGAAGGTACCCATCTTGACGGGAGCCTCGGCGGCGTTGTAGCGCATAACGCGGGTCAGGATGACGGCGTTTGCGAGGCCGTGGGGCAGGTGATGGAAGGCGCCGAGCTTGTGGGCCATGGAGTGGTTGAGGCCCAGGAAGGCGTTGGCGAAGGCCATACCGGCCATGCAGGAGGCGTTGTGCATCTCCTCGCGGGCGTGCGGGTCCTTGGCGCCGTTCGTGAAGCTGGAGGGCAGGTTTTCGAAGACGAGCTTGGCAGCGCGCTCGGAGAGGCCCTTGGTGTAGTCGGAAGCCATGATGGAGACGTAGGACTCGATGGCGTGGGTCATGACGTCGATGCCGGAGGCAGCGGTCAGGCCGCGCGGGGCGGTCATGCAGTTGTCGGCGTCGACGATAGCCATGTTGGGGAGCAGCGCGTAGTCGGCGAGCGGCCACTTGATGCCGGTCTCCTTGTCGGTGATGATGGCGAACGGCGTGCACTCGGAGCCGGTACCCGAAGAGGTCGGGACGGCGACGAAGTAGGCCTTCTTGCCCATCTCGGGGAAGGTGAAGATACGCTTGCGGATGTCCATGAAGTCCATGGCCATGTCCTCAAACTTGCACTCGGGGTGCTCGTACATCATCCACATGATCTTGCCGGCGTCCATAGCGGAGCCACCGCCGACGGCGATGATGACGTCCGGCTCAAAGAGAGCCATCTGCTTGGCGCCGCGACGTGCGCACTGCAGCGACGGATCGGGCTCGACGTCGTAGAAGCAGTCGTGGGCGATGCCCATCTCGTCGAGCTTGGCCTCGATGGCGCGGGTGTTGCCATTCTTGAAGAGGAACTGGTCGGTGACGATGAAGGCGCGCTTCTTGCCCATGACGTTGCCCAGCTCGTCGAGGGCGACGGGCGTGGAACCCTTCTTGAAGTAGACCTTCTCGGGAGCGCGGAACCACAGCATGTTCTCACGGCGCTCGGCCACAGTCTTAACGTTGATCAAGTGCTTCACCCCAACGTTCTCGGAGACGGAGTTGCCGCCCCAGGAGCCGCAGCCCAGGGTCAGAGACGGCTTCATGCCAAAGTTGTACAGGTCACCGATGCCGCCGTGCGAGGACGGGGTGTTGATGACGATACGGCAGGCCTTCATGACGTGCTCGAACAGGCTGATCTTCTCGGCCTGGGCGGGGTGCACGTACAGAGAGGCGGTGTGGCCCGGGCCACCGGCGAGCACCAGGTGCTCGGCCTTGTCGACGGCCTCCTGGAAGTCCTTGGCGTGGTACATGGCCAGGACCGGGGAGAGCTTCTCGTGGGAGAACTCCTCCTTGGCGGGGTCGGTGGAGGTGACCTCGGCGATCAGGATCTTGGTCTTGGCGGGAACCTCGATGCCGGCGAGCTCGGCGATCTTGGCGGCAGCCATGCCGGGGATGCGGTGATCGAGAGCGCCGTTCTTGAACATGGCGGCACGCAGGGCCTCCATCTCGGCACCCTGCTTGACGAAGTAGCAGCCGCGCTTCTGGAACTCGGCCTTGACCTGGTCATAGATGGTGTCGATGACGGTCACGGACTGCTCGGAAGCGCAGATCATGCCGTTGTCGAAGGTCTTGGAGTGAATGATGGAGTTGACGGCGAGCAGCACGTCGGCGGTGTCGTCGATGACGACCGGGGTGTTACCGGCGCCAACGCCCAGGGCGGGCTTGCCCGAGGAGTAAGCGGCCTTGACCATGCCCGGGCCACCGGTGGCGAGGATGATGTCGACGTCGCGCATGACCATGTTAGTCAGCTCGATGGAGGGGACATCGACCCAGCCGATGATGCCCTCGGGGGCGCCGGCCTTGACGGCGGCGTCAAGCACGAGCTTGGCGGCGGCGATGGTGCACTTGGCGGCAGCCGGGTGCGGGGAGATGATGATGGCGTTGCGGGTCTTCAGGCAGATCAGCGTCTTGAAGATCGCGGTGGAGGTGGGGTTGGTCGTCGGGATGACGGCGCCCACGATGCCGATGGGCTCGGCGATCTTGGTGATGCCGTAAGCCTCGTCGCGCTCCAGGACACCACAGGTCTTGGTGTTCTTGTAAGCGTTGTAGATGTACTCTGCGGCGTAGTGGTTCTTGATGACCTTGTCCTCAAGAACGCCGCGGCCGGTCTCCTCGATGGCCATCTTCGCCAACGGGATACGAGCCTTGTTGGCGGCCATGGCGGCCTCATAGAAGATCTTGTCGACCTGCTCCTGCGTGTACGTAGCAAAAAGCGCCTGGGCCTCTCGCATCTGAGCGAGCTTAGCCTCAAGCGCCTCTACGTTGTCCACAATTGCGGGAGTAGTGTTTTCCGGTGACTTTTTCACCATTTGTGTCTCCTTGCGATCGGAGATTTACCCTACGCCTTGCATGATAGCAAGAAATTATTCGGTGAACGGTAAGATTCCCGTAAAAGGCACACTAAAACGCTTCAATAAACTGAAACGCTTTAACTAAAACTATCTGCCTGCTCCAACGCCCTGCTCATTGGGGACAGACTTACATGAGTGCTTTCACTCATTGGGGACAGACATCGATTTGCCATTTTGCCGTTCTGGGCCTGTTTTTGCCGCTCATTGGATATATATAGATCACAGGCTCAGCATTTCGCGTTCCTTCTCTCCTTTTAGGTGTTGCCTGTTCAGTTTTTGAAAGGAGAGATTATGCCTCGATGTGCCCGCGCCGTTTCGCTCACCGGTTATTACCACGTCTTTGACCGTGGTAACTCTAAACAGATTATTTTTGAAGATGACTCTGACCGATATCGTTTCTTATCGGACATCTCGGACAGGTTCGCGCAGCATAAAGTGGCGGTGTTGGCTTGGTGCCTTATGGACAATCACTTCCATTTGATGGTTGATGACCCATTTGACAATCTTTCAAAGGCAATGCAGTGTGCGCTGACGGCGTATGCTAAGTATTTCAATGGGAAAACGGGGAGAACAGGCCATCTGTTTGACAATCGCTATTCACGGGTCGCGGTTGAGTCGGACACGCAGGCGGTACAGCTGCTCGATTATATCCATCTCAATCCCGTGAAAGGTGCGCTCGACTCGCTCGAGGCGTACCGCTGGTCAAGCTACAAGGCATATCAGCTGGGCTATGATCCCTTTGACATCTGTGACGCGGCTCCTATGCTCGATATCGTCGGAGGCTCCCGCTGCTATTGCGAGCATCTCGAGGAAGTTGCCGGGCGCACTTGGTCAGTGGAGGTTCTTCCACGCCGGCGGATCCCCGATGAGGAGGCCCTTTCCATTGCGCACGAAGTCCTGCCGAGCATAGATCCTGCGCTGCTCAAGGCCCTGCCACGCCCCGATCGCGATGCCTGTCTGCTGAGGCTCAGGCGGGCACATCTCACGGTCAAGCAAATTGCCCGTATCACCGGCATCGGCGCTACAAGCGTAACCAAGGCCACCGCGGGCTGGAACGAGGCGGCGTGAGGTACGTACTGGTGACGATCGAAGCGCCGTGCGTTCGTCGATGCACTGTGAGCTTTGGAAAGCACTCATCTAAGTCTGTCCCCAATGCGTGAAAGCACTCATGTAAGCCTGTCCCCAATGAGTGCAAAAAGGCGCCCTCCGTAGGGGAGGGCGCCTTTGGTAAGTTCTATATGAACGCGAGGTCTTTGACCCGGAGAGTCCGAGGTACTTGTTGGTAAGACCTTATTTAGGAGCGCGCAACCTTGCCAGACTTGAGGCAGGTGGAGCAGACGTTCATCTTGCGACGGTGACCATCGACGACGACGTAGACGCGCTGGATGTTGGGGCGGAACTTACGGTTGGTGACGCGGTGAGAGTGGCTGATGGAGCGACCGGCAACGGGGTGCTTACCGCAAACTTCGCAAACTTTGGACATAACTGACCCTCCTTGGGCGACAAACGAACATGTCGCGTTAACAAACAAGCCTGAACTATAGCACAGAAGTCGCTCCCTGTGCGCAATCTACACAGAGATATTCCTCTTTTGGCGATAGTGCCCACGCCACGGCCCTGGACGTAGATCCGATTTGCGTGCAGCAGAGGGGATTATGCCAGCTCGTGCGTGCGTTTTCAAGCTCGTCCCACAAATATATATAGGTTTATGGAGCATTGGGCTCCGTTTACGGATTGCTCTGTATTTATGCTCGCAATTAAGCTCGAGGTTGGCTACACTATCCCTTGACCATTAAAGGGGTACGAGATACCCACATGGAATTACATAGCTGCCATGCGAGCAGCCTTTCCTGTGGGTGTCTGGTCCGCTTTAAGCGGTCGGGCATCTATTTTTTTGACTGTGTCAGCAGTCAAGACATGTGAGGAAGGAGATCGATGGGCACGACTTCCCCCAAGGCGGTCATCATGGACGAGACCGCCGTCAATCGAGCGATGACCCGCATCGCGCACGAGATTCTCGAGCGCAACGAGGGCTGTGAAGATCTCGCTCTGGTCGGCATCGTCACGCGCGGCGACCTTCTGGCAAAGAAACTCGCCGAGGAGATCAAGGAGATCGAGGGCGTCGAAGTTCCGCTCGGCAGCCTCGACATCAGCTTCTACCGTGATGACTATGCGACCAATTTCGCTCCCGCGATCCACGCCACCAACATTCCCTTTAGCGTCGACGGCAAGCGCGTCGTGCTAGTGGACGACATCCTGTACACGGGTCGTACCATCCGCGCCGCTCTGGACGCCGTCATGGACCTGGGCCGTCCGAGCCGTATTGAGCTGGCAGTTCTCGTTGACCGCGGTCACCGCGAGCTCCCCATCTCGCCAGACTTTGTCGGCAAGAACGTTCCCTCGTCGCATGAGGAGAACGTGCACCTATATATGAAGGAAGTCGACGGCCACACCGCCGTCGAGATTAACGACGTCGCGCCGGGTTCCCACGTGGGCTCCGCGCCGCTGGGAGGTGAGTAGTACCGTGGCGTTCAACCATAAGCACCTGATCGACATTACCGAGTACTCCGAAGAGGACATCAAGCTCATCCTCGAGACCGCCAAGGCGTTCTCCGAGGTCAACGAGCGTGCGATCAAGAAGGTCCCCACGCTCAAGGGTAAGACCATCGTCAACATGTTCAACGAGCCCTCGACGCGCACCCGCAGCTCCTTCGAGCTCGCCGAGAAGCGCCTTTCGGCCGACAGCCTCAACTTTGGCGGTTCCTCGACTTCTACGGTCAAGGGCGAGAGCCTCGTCGACACCGTCGAGACCCTCAACGCCTACAAGATCGACTGCATCGTCGTGCGCGACAAGCACGCCGGCGCGCCCTATATCGTCACGCAGAATTCGCCCGCGAGCGTTATCTGCGCCGGCGACGGCAAGCACAACCACCCCACGCAGGCCCTGCTGGACCTGTACACCATTTGGCAGCACAAGGGTGACTTCCACGGTCTGAAGGTCGCTGTCGTCGGCGACATCTCCCACTCCCGTGTGTGCGGCTCGCTGATTCCCGCCCTTAAGATCATGGGCTGCGAGACCTACGCCGTCGCCCCCGGCACGCTGCTGCCGCCGGCGCCCGAGGTTCTGGGCTGCGACCACGTGACGAGCGACCTCGATTCCGTCCTGCCCGAGCTGGACGTCGTCTACATGCTGCGCGTGCAGCAGGAGCGCCTCGAGGGTGCCCCGTTCCCCACGATTCGCGAGTACCACAAGCTCTTCGGCCTGACCAAGGACCGCGAGAAGCTCATGAAGCCCGATGCGATCATCTGCCACCCGGGCCCCATCAACCGCGGCGTCGAGTTCGACTCCTATATGGCCGACCACCCGCAACGCTCCGTCATCCTGGAGCAGGTCTACGCCGGTATCTGCGTGCGTATGGCTATCCTGTATCTGCTGCTTGGAGGTGCCGATAATGGCCTTGCTTCTTAAGAATGCCCACGTCGTCGACCCGTCCGTCGAGCTTGACGGTGTCGTTGACGTCCTGATTGACGGCGACAAGATTGCCGAGGTCGGCGAGAATCTCGCCGTCGAGGGAGCCGAGGTCCGCGACCTTTCCGGCAAGTACCTCGTCCCCGGCCTGGTGGATATGCACGTTCACCTTCGCGAGCCCGGCTACGAGGTCAAAGAGGACATCGAGAGCGGTACCCGCGCAGCTGCCAAGGGCGGCTTTACCGGCGTGTGCGCCATGCCCAACACCGATCCCGTAACCGATAACGGAACTGTCGTGGAGTTCGTCAAGTCCCGCGCTGCCGAGGTCGGCCACTGCCGCGTCTATCCGTCGGGCGCCATGACCCGCGGTCTTAAGGGCGAGGCCATGTCCGAGATGGGCGATATGGTCGCCCACGGCGCCGTCGCCTTCACCGATGACGGTCGCGGCGTGCAGGGCGCGGGCATGCTCCGTCGCTGCATGGACTACGGCAAGATGTTCGGCAAGGTCTTCATGAGCCACTGCCAGGACGAGGACCTGGTCGGCCACGGCCAGATCAACGAGGGCAAGGTCTCGACCCGTCTGGCCCTCGAGGGTTGGCCGGCTGCCGGCGAGGAGCTCCAGATCGCCCGCGACATCGAGATCGCCAAGCTGACCGGTGCCAAGCTGCACATCCAGCACATCTCCACCGCCCATGGCCTGGAGATCGTGCGTGCCGGTAAGGCCGCTGGCGTTCAGGTTACCTGCGAGGCCACCCCGCACCACATGTTCCTGACCGAGAACGACCTGGACGAGACCTACAACACCTCGCTCAAGGTCAATCCGCCGCTGCGTACCGAGGAGGATGCCGAGGCCATCCGTCAGGGCGTCATCGACGGCACCGTCGACGCTATCGTCACCGATCACGCTCCCCACACCCCGTGGGAGAAGGCCCGCGAGTTCGAGCTTGCGCCCTTTGGCATGATCGGCCTCGAGACCTCGCTGTCGCTCGTACTCACCGAGCTGGTCAACACGGGCAAGATGAGCATGGGCCGTATGGTCGAGCTCATGGCCATCAAGCCGCGTGAGATCCTGGGCCTCGACCAGGTTCAGGTCAAGGCGGGCTCCGTTGCCGACCTGACCGTGTTCGACGCGTCCGCCACCTGGACGGTTGGCGAGGACGGTTACGAGTCGCGCGCCGAGAACTCCGGTTTTGCCGGCCGCACGCTCACCGGTCGTGCCACCGATGTGTTTGTCGGCGGCAAGCAGACGCTTGCCGACGGCTGCATCTGCTAGCATAGCCTTATCGCTTTTGTGCGCGGCGCCCTTGCGGTGCCGCGCTTTCTGTTCGTTTTGACCATGCAACCGCATGGGGGATTGGAGCGTCTATGCCCACACCTTCCACTGCACGCATGCACGACTTCGAGGTCGTCTCGAACCAGGAGATCGCCGACGGCATCTTCTCGCTCGTCATCTCGGCCCCCAAGCTTGCAAGTGCGCTCAAGCCCGGTCAGTTTGTGAACATCGCCGTACCCGGCGATGCGTCCTCGTTGCTTCGCGTGCCCCTGAGCTACTACCGCGCCGACGCCGAGGCCGGCACCGTCGAGCTGTGGTACGCCGTCGTGGGCGACGATACCCGTCGTTTGTCCCAGATGGGCCCTGACTCCACCTCTAACCTGCTGGGCCCCGGTGGCCGTGGCTGGATGGTACCCGAGGGCACCAGGAAGGCCCTGCTCGTCGCCGGTGGCATCGGCGTTCCGCCTGTGCTGTGTCTTGCCGGTATGCTTGCCGAGCAGGGCGTGGATGTTGACGTGTGCCTGGGCTTTGGCACCGCTTCCAAGGCCGTGGGTGTCGATGAGTTCCGCGCGCTGGGCGCCACGGTCAACGTTTGCACCGACGACGGCTCGCTCGGCACGCACGGTTTTTGCACCGATCCTGCCGCCGAGCTGCTCGGCGAGGGCGGCTACGACTACGTCGCCAGCTGCGGCCCCGCTGTCATGATGAAGAAAGTCGCCGCCGCTGCCGCCGAGGCCGGTGCGTACTGCGAGGTGTCGCTTGAGCGCATGATGAGCTGTGGCTTTGGCGCCTGCAACACCTGCAATGTCGAGACGGTCGACGGTATGAAGGGCGCTTGCATGTGCGGCCCCGTGTTCGATGCTTCCAAGGTGGTGGTCTTCTAGTGGGTACCGTGAACATGGCCGTCGATTTCGGCGGCGTCAAGATGCAAAACCCCATCAACACCGCAGCCGGTACCTTTGGCTACGGCTGGCAGTTCCAGAACTTCTTTGATGTTTCCCAACTGGGCGCCATCACCACCAAGGGTTGCGCAGCCGAGCCCTGGCCCGGTAACCCCGCGCCCCGCATGGCCGAGATCCCCGGCGGTATGATCAACTCCGTGGGCCTTCAGAACCCCGGCGTGGCCGCCTTTGCTCGCGAGTCCGGTCCGTGGCTCGAGCAGCTCTCCAAGGACGGCTGCCAGGTCATCTGTCAGGTTGCCGGCCACTCCGTTGACGAGTTTGTCCGCGCACTCGAGATGTATGTCGAGCTGTGCCCCTGGGCTGCCGGCTACGAGATCAACGTGAGCTGCCCCAATATCGCCGCCGGCGGTGCCGCCATGGGCTCCACGCCCGAGGGCGCCTCTTCCGTTATGGCTGCCTGCCGCAAGGTGACCGATAAGCCGCTGTTCGTGAAGATGGCGCCGGTCAACGTCGCCGAGATCGCCAAGGCCCTCGAGGCTGCCGGCGCCGACGGCCTTTCGGTCATCAACTCCATTCAGGGCATGGCCATCGACGTCCATACCCGCAAGTCCCGCGTGGCCAAGCCCAAGGGCGGCCTTTCGGGCCCGCTGTGCCACCACATCGCCGTGCGCATGGTCTGGGAGGTTGCCCAGGCCGTCGATATCCCCATCAACGGTGTCGGCGGTGTCATGACCGGTGAGGATGCGGCTGAGTTTATCCTGGCCGGTGCCACCTGCGTGTCGGTCGGCATGGCCAACTTCGTCGATCCGTGCGCTTCGCTCAAGATCGCGCATGAGCTCGAGGCCTGGGCCGAGTCCCAGGGCGTAAAGGACATCAACGAGCTGGTAGGTGCTTTCGAATGCTAGAGACCGATGCCCGCGACCGCGTAATCGTCGCCCTCGACTGCGATCGTGAACGTTCGCTCGAGCTCGCCCACGAGCTTTCGGGCCATGCCGCCTGGCTCAAGGTTGGCATGACGCTCTATTACGCTGAGGGCCCCGAGATCGTCAAGACCTTTAAGGACCTGGGCTTTAAGGTCTTCCTTGACCTTAAGTTCCATGATATTCCGCATCAGGTTCGCGGTGCCGCCCGTTCGGCCTCGCTTGCCGGTGCCGACCTGCTCTCGGTTCACGGCTTGGGTTCGGGCGCCATGCTCGCTGCCTGCCGCGAGGGTGCCGAGGAGGCGCGCGAGGACCGCGCCAAGCTCGTCGCCATCACCGTGCTCACGAGCATGAATCAGGATGCCTTGAGCGAGATCGGCGTCGAGTCGCCCGTGGCCGAGGAGGCCGCCCGCCTGGCAAAGCTCGCTCAGGCCAACGGCATCGATGGCATCGTGTGCTCGCCGATGGAGGCTCACGACATGCGTGAGCTGCTGGGCCCTGATGCCCTGATCGTGACTCCGGGTGTGCGTCCGGTGGGTGCCGCCTTAGGTGACCAGTCCCGCGTGGCGACGCCTTCCCAGGCTATCGAGCGTGGCGCAAGCCACATTGTGGTGGGCCGTCCCATCACCGGTGCCGACGATCCGGTTGCCGCCTTTGACGCCATCGTCGCCGAGCTGGTCGAAAACGTCGCGTAAAAGATTCCCCTAAGTCACCACTTTTGGGTTTCATTAGCACAAAATAGCCCCTGTGCCTGCGTAAACTTTCCCATCCTTTGTGTGGAATCGCAGGTCAGGGGCTTAACTTTGGGCGCAGTATATTGCACTTTTTGCGGGTATCGTCTAACCTATGGAGCCGCGATTGGGCATTTTGTACGTTCTACGTGCTAAAATGCCAATTATTGAATCAGATATAACCCAACTACTTGGAGGTACGAATGGCACTCCCTCAGCTTACCGATGAGCAGCGCAAGCAGGCTCTTGAGAAGGCTGCTGCCGCACGTCACGCCCGCGCTGAGCTTCGCGAGCAGATCAAGAAGGGCGAGAAGTCCCTCGAGTCCGTGCTCAACTCCGATGACCCCATCGCTTCCCGCATGAAGGTTTCCACCCTCATCGAGTCTCTCCCTGGTTATGGCAAGGCCAAGGCCGCCAAGATCATGGAGGAGCTCGGTATCTCCGCTACCCGTCGCGTCCAGGGCCTCGGCGTCCGTCAGCGCGAGCAGCTCCTCGAGCAGCTGACCAAATAAGTGAGCGCTCAGGATTCCAAGCTCTTTGTGATTTCTGGACCGTCAGGCGCAGGGAAGGGTACGCTCGTCACTCGTGTGCGCGAGCGCCGTTCGAACCTGGGCCTGACGGTTTCGGCTACCACGCGAGCACCACGCAAAGGTGAAGTCGACGGCGTCAACTACTTTTTTCTGACGCGCGAGGAGTTCGACCGCCGCGTGGCAAACGGTGAGTTTGTTGAGTGGGCCGAGGTCCACGGTAACTGCTACGGCACATTGGTGAGCGAGGTCACATCCAAGCTCGCCTCGGGCGCGTCTCTTATTTTGGAGATCGATGTCCAGGGCGCCCTGCAGGTGAAGGAGCGTTTCCCCGAGGCCGTGCTGATCTTTATCAAGCCGCCTTCGCTTGAGGTGCTCCGCGAGCGTCTAGTCGGTCGCGGTACCGAGACGCCCGAGACGATTGAGCTGCGTATGGCAAACGCCGCCGATGAGCTTGCCCTTGCCGACCGCTACGACGACGTCGTGGTAAATGACGATCTCGACCGCGCGACCGATGAGCTCGTTCGCGTTCTCGATATGCATGAAAGGATCTGAGGTCCGTGTCCGTTGTAAAGCCTTGCATTGACGATCTTCTGGAGAAGACCGATCACAACCGCTTCCTGCTCGCTTCGCTTGCCTCCAAGCGCGCCTGCGACATCAATAGCATGCTGCGTGGCCAGCACAACCGCGTGCTTGCCGTCCAGGATGTCGATGACATCACCATCGGGCTTTCCGGTGCCGACACCATCTCGATGGCTATGGACGAGATTGTCGACGGCGACATCTCTTACGACGAGGCCCGTTACGAGAAGGCGCTCGGCCACAAGGTTGCTGAAGCCTAAATGGCGGCTCGCGTCTGCCTGGTCCACTATCACGAGGTTGGACTGAAGGGTAAGAACCGCGCACATTTTGAGCATATCCTCATGGATAACATCAAGGCGGCCTTGGCCGCCTTTTCCGTGAATGCCGTGTCTCGAATTTCCGGTTATATCCTCGTGACCTTTAACGAGCATCAGGCCGACGAGGCGGCGCGTGTCATTCGCACCGTTCCCGGCGTTGCTCGTGTGTCTTTGGCGTATCACACCAATCGCGACCCTCAGGAGTACTGTGCCGCCGCCGTGAAGGCGCTGCGCGAGTTTGGTTCCTTCGATTCGTTTAAGGTGCACGCCAAGCGCTCCAATACCGACTATGAGCTCACCTCGATTGACATCAATCGTCAG
Organism: uncultured Collinsella sp.; assembly: GCA_902470065.1. Taxonomy (GTDB): domain Bacteria; phylum Actinomycetota; class Coriobacteriia; order Coriobacteriales; family Coriobacteriaceae; genus Collinsella. Next base: position 20,467 of record CABRFA010000002.1, on the reverse strand, counting down.
GTGGGCGAGGTGCTGTGCGAGGCCTTCCCCGATAAAAAGGTTCAGATGCACGACCCCGATGCGATGGTGCACGTACTGGTGGTCCAGGGTAGCGTTTATGTGTACGCGCGCTCCGAGCGCGGCGTGGGCGGTCTGCCGGTGGGTTCTGCCGGCAAGGTCGTGACGCTGCTGTCGTCGGGTATCGATTCTCCGGTGGCGACCTGGATGCTCGCGCGTCGCGGCGCGGTGTGCGTGCCGGTACATTTCTCTGGTCGTCCGCAGACGCCCGATACGAGCGAGTATTTGGTGCAGGACATCATCCGTGCGCTTGAGCCGGGTGTCCAGATCGGCCGCCTGTACGTGGTGCCGTTTGGCGACTGCCAGCGTGAGATTTCGGTCACCTGTCCCAGCAACCTGCGCGTGATCATGTATCGCCGCATTATGTATTCGGTTGCCGAGCGCATTGCACACATCGAGGGCGCCAAGGCCATCGTGACGGGCGAATCGCTTGGACAGGTTGCCTCCCAAACGCTTGAGAATATCATGGCCGTCAACGAGGCCGTGAAGATCCCCGTGTTCCGTCCTCTCATCGGTTCGGACAAGCAGGAGATCATTGCGCGTGCCGAGGAGATCGGTACGTTCGATATCTCGACTGAGGCCGCTCCCGACTGCTGCACGCTGTTTATGCCGCGCCGTCCCGAGACGCACGCCAAACTCGATGCCGTGCACGAGGCCTGGGAGTTGTTCGATCATGAGGAGATGATCGAGCGCCTGCTCAAGCAGACCGAGTACATCGACTTCGAGAGCAACACGTATAAGGCCCCTAAGACCTTAAAACGCAAACATTCGGAGCTTGCTCCGCGTGAGATTTACCAAGATCACGAGTAAATTTGTGCATAGACCGACGATGCGCCTGCATCGTCGGTCTTTTGCTATCTGGGCATTTTGCGGCTAAGTGTTCATTTGCTGACGCGTGCCTGAATAAATGGACAGATTTGTGCAAGGTTTTGGTCAGCTTTTGGTTTGACCGAGAAAACCGGTTTTGGGGCGTGGCTGTTGCGGAACTCCTTTCCTGACACGATGTTGTTGGGAGGTTTTGCTATGGCGCAGCGCGAACAACACGAACGGGTCAAACGGATGGACCGCTTGGCGGACAAGCTGCTCGGTCATAAGGCAGTGGTGATGGCGATACTGGTCGTCATTGCGATGGCGAGTGGACTGGCGATGGCGAACCTTGGCGGCGGTGCCGGCGGCGTGTCGTTTGAGCACACTGACGGTTCGGGCTCGTTGGTGGAGCCGGGATCCGGCGATGCCTCGAGCGGAAAGACATCCGAAGGCTCTTCGCCTAAGGTGTCTGCCGCGGCAGAGGTTTATGTCGATGTTGATGGCGCCGTTGTGTCGCCCGGTGTATATCGCCTCAAGGATGGCGCGCGGGTGGCTCAGGCGATTGATGCCGCCGGCGGGCTGGCGCCCGAGGCAGACGTTACGGGGCTCAATCGGGCATCTAAGGTCATTGATGGACAAAAAATCCACGTTCCAACGGTAGGGGAACAGCAGGCGTCCATTTCGGAAGCCGGTGTTGATGGTGGGGCTTCCGCATCATCGGGCGTGAGTGGTGCAACGGGCTTAGTAAACATCAATACGGCAAGCGCGGCAGAGCTACAGACGCTTTCGGGCATCGGCCCCTCCATGGCCCAGTCGATTATCGATGAGCGGACAAAGAACGGTGCTTTTGCCTCGGTTGACGATCTGATGCGTGTGTCGGGAATCGGCGAGATGAAGTTTGCCAAAATCAAAGATTGCATCTGCGTATGAGTGCGACCGAGCGCGAACATGTGATGCCTCCGCGGCCCCTGATGCCGAGGACGATGGCCCTGTGTGCCGGCATGTGCATGAGCTGCGCCTTGGTGCTCAACGTGGCCGCTGATGCGCTGCTGAGGGAGCAGGCGCCGGCGGTCGGGCTGCTATGGGCCATTCCCGTTGCGGCGGCGGTATTCGTTGTGCTGGCTCAATCTTGTGCGCGGCTTGCCCCTTGGAAGCGGTGGCTGTATGCCGCGTCCGTCGGTCTCGTGGCGGGAGCGGTCGTCTCGGCGTGGTGGGCTGTGGGCACGCTAGGCGCCTCGAAGGCGCTCGACGGTCGAGCGGCAAGCAGCCTCGAGTTTATCGTGCAGGGCGATCCATCCATAAACGACGACGTGTATTCCTATACCTGCGAGGCACGCGCGGACGGTAAGAACTTGGCAACGGTTCGCCTATCGTGCGACCGCGAGCTCAAGGTCGGGGCGTACGTGCGTGTTATCGGTCGCGTTTCACGTTTTGAGAACGATGCGTATGGACGATCGCGCGTGCTCCGAGGCGAGGTGCGCAAGGTTAAAGTCGTTCGGATTGTGTCGGCCGATGAGGGCTCTCCGGGACCGCTGCTTCGGCTGCGAAATGGGCTGCTTGCGTCCATCGCGCCTGCGACCGACCCGGCGCGTGCACTCATAGCCGGTGTCGTCTGCGGTCGTTCGGCCGAACTGCGCGCCCAGCCGGCGGGCGACTGGTTTTCGGTGACGGGAACGGCGCATCTTATAGCCGTCTCCGGCAGTCATTTGGCTATCGTGGGATTTGTAATCGAGGGTGTATTGCAAAAGACTCGCTGCTCACGTGGTGTTCAGCGGGCGATATTGGCGATGGCGCTTGTGGGCTACACTGCCTTTACGGGCGCGTCTCCCTCGGCCGTGCGCGCGTGCTGCATGGTGTTCGCGACGCTTGTCGTAAACGGCGCGGGGCGTCGCCGGCACGGCGCATCGGCACTCTTCGTAACCATGTCCATCTTTGTGCTGCTGCGGCCGACGGTGCTGTTCGAGATGGGCTTTCAGCTCTCGTGTGCCAGCGTCTTAGCCATTCTGTGCTTTTGCCCCTATGCGACCTACGCTTTGGGTGAGCTGGGTGTGCCATCGGGCGTTGCCAACATACTTTCCGTCACGCTGTGCTCGCAACTGGCGACACTTCCCATTACCATTCCTGCCTTCGGTACGTTCTCGCTCATTGCTCCGCTGGCAAATGCAGTCATCGGTCCGGTGGTGAGCGTACTGCTTGCTGTGTCGATCGTGCTGGTTCCCTTTTCGCTCGTGGAACCGTTGCGGATTTGGGCGCTCGTTGTGCCCATGGTTGCCGCCCGTTGCGCACTGTTCTTCGAGCAGCTGTTTGCCGCCGTGCCTGGTGCATCTGTGAGTGTGCCGCCCGATAGCATGTGGATTTACCTAGTGCCGTGTTTGCTGGCGGTTCTGTTGGTCTGGTGGCCGCGTCCCCGTGCACGTCCTATGGCGGTGGGGCTTTCATGCCTGGTGCTCTTGGCTGCGATTCCGTACGTCTACTGGGATCGATTCGCTCCGCCTTCGGTGACGGTGCTCGATGTGGGCCAGGCGGATGCGATTCTTATCCGCCAGGGCGACGCATTAGCACTCGTCGACTGCGGGCTCGATGAGTGCGTGGTAGCGGCGTTGGTTCGCAATAACGTGCACCATATCGATGCCGTCTTTGTGACGCATTGGGATGAGGATCACTGGGGTGGTCTACCTGCCGTGCTCGAGCAGTTTTCGGTCGGAACGATTGCCGTGGCGGCGGATGCGTTGGAGGATGCTCCTGCCGAGGTATTGAATCGACCTGGCGTTGAGTATCGGCAGGTGCGCCGTGGGGATACGGTCGACATCGGCTCATTTTGTGCCCGCGTGATGTGGCCGTTCGAGTCCGTAGATGGCGAGGGAAATGAGGACTCGCTTGTCCTGCTACTCTCTTATGTTCAGGAAGGCAAGAGCCTGCGTATGCTCCTCACTGGTGATGCCGAGCTCGACCAAGAACGGGAATTCGTGCAGGAGGTGGGGGATATCGATGTCCTTAAACTTGGGCATCACGGCTCCAAGGTTTCAGTCGATGGTGAGTTGCTGGATGTCCTGAGACCCGAGCTTTCCCTCGCGAGCGCCGGCAAGGGGAATCGATACGGTCATCCGTCGGATGCCTGCATCGATGCCGTTCAGGAAGCGGGCGGTGCGTTCGCATGCACCATCGAACACGGTGATATCACCATCAGCCCGACCGCAAAGGGCTTTGCGATGCGATGCCAGCGACCGTGACGACGTCGATGGCGTGTGGTGGGCCCCTGGGCTAGAATGGCACGGAACGAATACGAAGGCCTGCGGGAGGGGAGCGTAATGTCCGAAACCGGTCTGCTGCCGGCATATCTGATCGTCGGTACCGACGGCGTCAAGCGCGATCACGCCGTCTCGCGTATGAAGGCGCGTCTGGAAAAGTCGGGAATGGTCGAGTTCAACCTCGACGAGCGCGACATGACCAAGGACCCCGATATCGAGTCCATTATCGGATCGCTTAACACCTTTCCGATGGGCAGCGAGTTTCGCTTGGTAATCCTTGATGGCTGCTCAAAGCTCGCTAAGGCGGTCTCGGAGCCGCTTGTCGACTATCTGGCGAGTCCCAGCCCCACGACGGTCTGCCTCATCATCGCCGACTCGCTTGCCAAGAACACGCGCCTGTATAAGGCGATCGCCAAAATCGACAAGAAGGCCGTGATCGATTGCTCCGGCACCAAGCGCTGGGAGTTACCGCGCCGCGTGCAACAGATGGCGACGCAGCACGGCAAGTCGATCTCGACGGCGGCCGCCGAGGAGCTCGTCTCGCGTTCGGGTGAAAACACTCGCATGCTCGATAACGACTTGGCTAAGCTTGCTCAGATGGTCGAGGCGCCCCAGATTGAGCTTGCCGATGTGGAGCGCTGGATTGTGCGCACTGCCGAGGTTCAACCCTGGGACTTTCTCAATGCGGTCTCGGCCCGTGACATGCGACGCTCGCTCGAGCTTTTCAATCTATTGCCCGCTAAGAGCTACGTGTGGACTTATACATTGCTGTGCGGCCGCATCCGCGAGCTGATCGTCGCCAAGGCGCTCGATGCGCGCGGTCAGGGTCGTGAGCTGGCCGCAACACTCAAGCTTCAGTCCTGGCAGGTCAAGAATCACCTGACCTGGGCACGTCGCTTTTCGATGGCAGAGCTCGTCGCAGCGCTCGAGGGCGCGGTCGATGTGGAGCTCGCGCTCAAGGGTTCGGCCGATTCTCAGACCGCGCTTTTGCTCTGGATTACGAACATCTTGAGAAAATCGTGATGATACCTGCCTATTTGACAAATTCGTTCTATCCCTTTGAGAGGGAGCGTGCTATAGTAGGCGCTTGCATGACCTCACCGTGTCTCAGAGGTGTCATACATTTTTTGCAAGGAACTCGAAAGGAACTCCAGAAGTGGCAAACATCAAGTCTCAGAAGAAGCGTATCCGCACCAATGAGGCAGCTCGCATGCGTAACAAGGCTGTCAAGTCCGAGCTCAAGACGCTGACCAAGCACGTCCAGTCCGCCGTCGCCGAGGGCGACGCCGAGAAGGCCCAGGCTGCCCTCAAGACCGTCACCAAGCGTCTCGACATGGCTGCCGCCAAGCATGTTATCCACAAGAACCAGGCTTCCAACCGCAAGTCCGGTCTTGCCAAGCTCGTGAACAGCATCAACGCTTAAGTTGTAAATTTCACACCACACAGATTACGCGCATAAATGGAGCCTGTTTTATGGAACAGGCTCCATTTTTTGTACCGCTCGGGTAAGATAGTCCGCATGAATACTTCAATTGACATTTCCCACATCCGCAACTTCTCGATTGTTGCGCACATCGACCATGGCAAGTCCACGATCAGTGACCGCATTCTCGAGCTCACCCATACCGTCGACGAGCGCGACATGGAGTCGCAGCTGCTCGACACCATGGATATCGAGCGCGAGCGCGGCATCACGATCAAGTCCAATGCCGTTCGCGTGTCCTATGACGCCGACGATGGCGAGACGTATCAGTTCAATCTGATCGATACGCCGGGCCACGTGGACTTTACCTATGAGGTCTCGCGCTCGCTGGCAGCCTGTGAGGGCGCGGTGCTCGTTGTCGACGCCACACAGGGCGTCGAGGCACAGACCGTCTCCAACGCGACGCTTGCCATGAACGCCAATCTGGACATTGTGCCGGCCATCAACAAGATCGACCTGCCCTCGGCTCATCCCGACGAGGTTAAGACCGAGATCGAGGATGACCTGGCGATCCCTGCCGATGATGCCGTGTGTGTCTCGGGCAAGACCGGCGAGGGCATCCACGATCTGCTGGAGTCCATTGTCTTTCTGATCTCTCCGCCCAAGGGCGATGCGAATGCGTCGCTCAAGGCACTCATTCTGGATTCATACTTCGACGAGTATCGTGGCGTCGTCGCCACGGTGCGCATCTTTGACGGCTCCATCAAAAAGGGCGATACCTTGCGCATGATGCAGGCAAAGGGCGACTTTTTGGTCGATGGCGTGGGCGTCAAGCGTCCCGCCGAGACGCCGGTCGACGCGCTGACGGTCGGCGAGGTCGGATACGTGGTCACGGGCCTGAAGGACCCCGAGGCCGTTCGCGTGGGCGACACCCTTACCTGGGCGTCGAACCCCTGCCCCGAGCCGCTTCCCGGTTACCGCGAGGCTAAGCCCATGGTCTATACGGGCCTGTTCCCGATCGATAACAAGGACTACGAGAACCTGCGTGACGCGCTCGATAAGCTGCATGTCAACGACCCGTCGTTGGTGTGGGAGCCCGAGACTTCGGTGGCGCTCGGCTTTGGTTTCCGCGTTGGCTTCTTGGGCCTGCTGCATATGGAGGTCGTCAAGGAGCGCCTGGAGCGCGAGTTCAACCTGGACCTGATTGCCACGAGCCCTTCGGTGGACTATCACGTCTACAAGACCGACGGCGAGATGATTGATGTTCGCAGCCCGCAGGATCTGCCCGAGGCTACGCGCATCGAGCGCATCGAGGAGCCCTACCTCAAGGCCAAGATTATCTGTCCGCCCGAGTATACGGGTGCCGTCATGCAGCTCGCTATCGAGCATCGCGGCATTACAACCGACATGATCCATCTCACGAGCAAATCGGTCGAGATGCGTTTCGACATGCCGCTTGCCGAGCTCATTCTGGACTTTTTTGACCAGCTCAAGAGCCGCACCAAGGGTTACGCCTCGCTCGACTACGAGTTCAACGAATATCGCCCCTCCGAGCTCGTCAAGCTCGACATCCTGCTTTCGGGCGACGAGGTGGACGCGCTGTCGTTTATCGTGCACAAGGATAAGGCTTATGGCCTGGCCCGCGGTCTGTGCGACAAGCTCAAGGAAATCATTCCGCGCCAGCTGTTCGAGGTGCCTATCCAGGGCGCCATCGGCAACAAGATCATTGCCCGCTCTACCGTCAAAGCGCGCCGCAAGGACGTGCTGGCCAAGTGTTATGGCGGCGATATCTCGCGAAAGCGCAAGCTGCTCGAGAAGCAGAAAGAGGGCAAAAAGCGCATGAAGGCCATCGGCTCGGTCGAGGTTCCGCAGGAGGCCTTTATGGCGATTCTCAAGGTGGACGAGTAGGTCCATGGCACTTTCTGAATACAGCAAGCGGTTGCTTGGCGCCTATGCCGAGCAGCCGTTCCTTATGGCTCCCATGGCGGGCGTGACCGATCCCGCCTATCGCATCATGTGCCGCCGTCGCGGTGCCCATCTTGCCTATAGCGAGATGGTGAGCGTGGCGGGCCTTGCCTATGCCAGCAATAAGACGTGGCGCCTGGTACTGCCGGCCGATGAGGAGCAGCAGATCTGCGTGCAGCTCTTTGGCTCCAAGCCCGATCAGTTTGCGAGCGCTGTTGCTGCCGTCGAGGAGCGTGTGGGCGATCGCCTGTCGCTGATCGATATCAACATGGCCTGCCCGGCTCGCAAGGTCGTCACCAAGGGCGAGGGCTCGGCGCTTATGCGCACTCCCGATCTGGCCGAGCAGATCGTCGAGGCGGCGGTGGGCGCGGCGCATGTGCCCGTGACCGTAAAAATCCGTAAGGGCTTTTACGCCGAAGACCGCAACGCCGCGACGTTTGCCCAGATGCTTGAGGGAGCAGGGGCCGCCGCGGTGGCGGTACATGGTCGCTGCGCCACGCAGCTCTATACGGGCCAGGCCGATTGGTCGGTCGTCGATGAGGTGGCCGACGCCGTCGAGATTCCCGTTATCGGTTCGGGCGATGTGTTCTCGGCAGAGGACGCTGCTGAGCATCTGCAAAGCTCGGGTGCCAGCGCGGTGTTTATCGCGCGCGGCATCTACGGCAATCCATGGGTGTTCGGCGATGCCCGAGCCCTTGCACTCGATGGCACGCCGGTTCCTTCTCGCTCCTCGGTTGAGCGCCTGGATGCCCTGCGCGAGCACCTGACGCTCACGCACGAGCTGTTGCCGCTCATGTCGCGTGCCCGCACGTACGCAAGCTGGTATCTAAAGGGCATGCCCCATGCTGCCGCCTGGCGCGCTCAGGTGGTGCGTTGCTCCACATACGAGGAGTTCATGGCACTGGTCGATGATATCGAGCACGATGTGGTGGCCTGTGAGGCCGCACTTGCCGCCGGCGAGTCGGTGCCCGCTCATCCGTTGGAGGCCTAACGGTGGCCGTTACCGCGCTGTACGTGCATGTGCCGTTTTGCGCCCAAAAATGCCGGTACTGTGACTTTGACTCACGCAGTTTTGCTCCGTGCAACATGAGCGTTGCGCTCGATACCTATTTTGAGCAGTTGTATGCGCGCCTCGATGCTTTTGGCGACGCAGGCGCGCTTGCACAGATCCGCACCGTCTATGTTGGCGGCGGCACGCCGTCGCTGGCGGGGGAGCGTTTGGTAGAATTTGCCCGGCGCATCTCTGCGTGGTGCAAGCCTGTTGAGTTTACCTGCGAGGCCAATCCCGAATCGCTGACCGCAGAGCTTGCCACTGCGCTTGCCGGGGTGGGTGTCACGCGCGTCTCTCTGGGCGTGCAAACGCTCGATAACGCCGAACTTACCGCCATCGGCCGCATTCACGATGCCGATCGGGCGCTCGCTGCCATCACGACGGTCAAGGACGCTGGGCTTGTCGTGTCGTGCGACCTGATGTGCGGCCTTCCCGGGCAGACCGACCTAAGCTGGCAGCGCACACTCGATGGCGTGTTGGCGGCGGCGCCGCATCATGTGTCGGTGTACCCGCTCACGCTCGAGGAGGGCACGCCGCTCTATCGCATGGCGTGTCGCGACGAGTCGCTCGAGCCCGACGAGGATTTTCAGGCTGCATGCATGGATGCGGCGCGTGAGCGCCTGAGTGCGGCCGGCTATCACCCGTATGAGGTGGCAAGCTACGCGCTCGACGGCCATGAGTGCGCCCACAACATTGCCTATTGGACCGGACAGGGCTATCTGGGTTTGGGCCGCTCTGCCGCCGGTATGCTCGACGCCGAGGATTTCGATCGCTTGGCCGGGCTGTTTCCCGACGTGCTTGCTCGCGGCGATGCGTATCGCGTGCGCTTGGTGCAACGCGACGATGCCGCGACGACGTTTGATGCCGAGTATCTGTCGCAGCGCGAGGCGGCGGCCGAGGATTTGATGCTTGCCTGTCGCATGACGCGTGGCATTGGGCCCGATCTGTTGGTTCGCTCGGCAAGCGTGATCGCTGCAGATGAGTTGGCGGCGGCCTGCGACCGTGCGGTCGAGTTGGGCCTTGCCACCTGGGTGCCCGATCATATTGAAGGACATGCGGGGCGCGTCACCTCGAAAGACGTTATCGCAGGTCGCGTCCGTGCTCGTTTAGCGCCCACTCACTTGGGCTGGCTCGATGGAAATGTGCTGTTCGAGCTGTTTTGGGGTCTAGCCTAGGCCGCTCGGGTAGAATTACCGCAATATATACGCTGCTGTGAGCAGGAGGTTGCCGCGCATGGCGACGATGAACGAAAAAGATTACTACGAGATTTTGGGTGTCTCCAAGGACGCCACCTCGCGTGATATACAGAAAGCCTTCCAGCAAAAGGCCCGCAAGCTCCATCCGGACGTCAACAAAGAACCGGATGCCGAGGAAAAGTTCAAAGAGGTTTCCGAGGCCTATGCTGTGCTTTCGGACGAGCAGAAGCGTGCGCGCTACGACGCCATGCGCTCGGGCAATCCCTTTGCCGGCGCTCCCACGGCTTCGCCCTATGGCGGCGGTTACGCCGGCAGCGCGGGCTACGGCAATCCCTTTGAGGGCGGCTTTCCCTTTGGTGGCGCCTGGGGTCAGCCGCGTCGCGGGCAGGCTGCCTATAATCCCGAGAACGGCGCCAACGTGGTCGTCGATATTAAGCTCGACGCCAAGGAGGCCAAGGGCGGTGCCCGCAAGACCGTCCGCTATACGCGCTTCGATACCTGTGGTCACTGCGGCGGTTCGGGCTCTGTTTCGTCCGAGCATGCACATACCTGTCCGAGCTGCGGCGGTCGCGGCCACATCGATGTCGACCTGTCCTTTCTGTTTGGTGCCGGCACGTTCCAGTCTGTCTGCCCTGAGTGCGGTGGCTCCGGTAAGGTCGTCGCCGACCCCTGTCCCGATTGCGGCGGCAGCGGGCGAACCCGTGTGACCTCCGAGCAGACGATTGAGTTTCCCGCCGGCACGCACGATGGCGACGAGGTCCGTATTGGCGGCATGGGTCACGCCGGCACCAACGGCGCCTCTGGCGGTGATCTGGTCGGTCGGGCCCATGTTGAGGCCGAGCGCCTGGAAGGCAAGGCCCGTACCGGTTTTTACCTGATGGGCATCGTGGCGCCGTTTTTGGTGCTATCGGCCATCTCGGGCGTGTTCTCGGCCTTTGCCGTGATGTGCTTTATTCCGTTTGCCATGGGCCTGTTCATGGTGCTCTCGGACGGCGTGCTGCACCGCAGCCTGCTGTGGTGGAAGCGCGGCGCGATGCAGTTTGCCAACGGTTTTGCCAACGGATTTATGTTTGCGCTCGTGTCGGTTTGGTTTGCGAGCTGCTCGCAACGTGCCATGCTTTCGCCCTACGCAATGCAATAACATCAAACCCTCTGTTTGCGGCCGGCCCAGCTTGGGTATAGGACGCACTGTGACAATAATGAAAGTCGGAAGGATTCGGTCGTGTCGGAAAATAGGGATTACTACGAGGTGCTTGGCGTCGACAAGGATGCCGACGCGCGGACGATTAAGCGCGCGTTTCTAAAGAAGGCCCGTACCGTACACCCGGACGTTTCGGACGACCCCGAGGCCGAGGCTAAGTTCAAAGAGCTCAACGAGGCATATTCCGTTCTTTCCGATGAGCAGAAGCGTGCTAACTACGACCGTTACGGCACTGCCGACGGCCCCGGTGGCTCCGGCTACGTCGATATCAACGATATCTTTGGTGGCATGGGCATGGACGACTTGTTCTCGTCGTTCTTTGGCGGCGGTGCCGGCGGTGGCGCCCGCAGCCGTCGTGAGCGTCGTCGCGGACGTGATATGGCCATCTCGCTTTCGGTGACGCTCGAGGAGGCGGCGCTCGGCTGCAAAAAGACAATCAGCTATGACCGCCTTGCTCCTTGCGAGGACTGCAATGGCACCGGTAGGGCAGAGGGCGCACAGGAAAAGCAGTGCGGCCGCTGCCACGGTACGGGCTACGTCACGACGGTTCAGCGATCGTTTTTGGGCCAGGTTCAGTCTTCCTCGCCTTGCCCCGACTGCCATGGCGAGGGCACGGTTATCGATCATCCCTGCGAGACCTGCGACGGTCAAGGCCGCACGCCTTCGCACGAAAAGATCGACATCGATATTCCCGCCGGCGTTTCGACCGGTCGCCAGCTGCGCGTGAGCGGCTTTGGCGAGGCCGGCCTTCGCGGCGAGCCCTCGGGCGACCTGATTGTCAACGTGCGTGTTGCCGACCATGAGCGCTTTAAGCGCAACGGTGACGACCTGTACCTGGTGAGCGATATCTCGATTGCGCAGGCTGCGCTCGGCTGCGAGATCGAGGTCGAGGGCATTATGCCCGACGAGGTCGTTAAGGTGACGGTTCCCGCCGGCGCCCAGTACGGCGACACCGTGAGCGTCAATAATTACGGCATGCCGCGCATTGGCGGTGGCGGTTCGCGTGGCCGCCTGATCGTGCAACTGCGCGTGGTCGTTCCCACCAATCTTTCCAATAAGCAGCGCGAGCTGCTCCGTGCTTTTGCCGATGAGATGGGCGATGACGTCGCTTCTGGTAAGAAGTCGGTGACCGACCGTATCAAGAGTGCCCTCGACGATATCCTCGATTAAGGAGCCCGCGTGCTCGCACCCCATATTTCCGTCGTCAACCTCGGCTGCCGTGTCAACCGGGTTGAGTCTGACCGTATCACTGCCGATCTTATGCGCTTGGGCTTTGCTATTGTGGAGCCCCAGGATGCCGATCTGATCGTCATTAACACTTGTGCCGTTACGGGCGAGGCCGAGGCTAAGACCCGCAAGGCCGTCCGTCATGCGCTGGCCCATCCAAACGAGCCCTATGTGGTCGTGACCGGATGCGTGGTCAATTTGCATCCCGAGGAGCTGTCGGAGCTTTCGGATCGCGTGATTGCCGAGCCGTCCAAGATAGATGTCGCCGAACGTGTTTGCGAGGTGCTGGGTGTTGAGTCCGATAGCGTTCCCGCCTGCAGCGATGGCGAGGTGGTCGATGCGCTCGGTCGCTCTCGCCTGGGCGTGAAGATTCAGGATGGCTGCAACCATCGCTGCACCTATTGCATTGTGTGGAAGGCGCGCGGCCCCGAGCGCTCCGTGCCCGTCGAGTCCGTGCTCGAGCAAGTTCGCGAGGCCCAGGAGGCCGGCGTGCCCGAGGTGGTGCTGACCGGTGTGAACCTGGGTGCCTACGATGGCAAGAGCGCGACCGACGAGCACGTCGAAATCGATGAGCTGCTCGAGGCCATCATGGAGCGCACGTCTATTCCGCATGTGCGCATTTCCTCGGTCGAGCCCATGGATATCTCCGAGCGCCTGCTTAAGGTTATGGCGCGCTACCCGCAGCGTATCGCCCCGTTTTTGCACCTGCCCGTGCAGTCCGGCTGCACGGCGACCCTGCATCGCATGGGCCGTCCCTATAGCGCCGAGGCCTTTGAGGACACGGTGCGTATGATTCGCGCCAACTTGCCCCAGGCGTCCCTTTCGTGCGATGTCATCGTCGGTTTTCCTGGTGAGACGGACGAGGAGTTCGAGGAGTCGCTGGCGCTGTGCCGCCGTGTGGGTTTCTCGCGTATGCACGTGTTCCGCTACAGCAAGCGTCCCGGTACCCTTGCTGCCGACATGCCCGACCAGGTGCCACCCGAGGTTATGGCCGAGCGCAGCCGCCGTATGCGGGCCGCCGCACAGGAGCTCGCTATTGCCGACGCTCGTCGTCGCGTGGGCACGGTCGAGCGTGCCGTGCTCGAGTATGGCGACAACCTGACGCTCGGCTCGTTCCATCATGCCCGTCTTGACGATACCTGTGGACTTACAGCCCCGTGCCTGCTCGATGTTGCTATCATCGGAGTCGATGATTCCGGCTTGGTCCATGCACGCAGGGAGGTTCATGGAAGCCTCGAAGATTAGACTTACCGTTCCCGAGGGTATTGACCCCTCGCGCGTTTTGGGTGCCGGCGACGGCGTCCTTCGTGCGCTGGAGAGCTCAGTTCGCGCCCACGTGGTCGCCCGTGGCGACAGCATCGCCGTGAGCGGTGACCCGGACGAGGTCGAACTGGTCGCGCGTTTTTTCGAACATGCCTTTCGTGAGGCTGCTTCCGGGCGCACGCTTTCTGCCGACGATGTCTCTCGCTGCCTGGCCGTCTTGCGCGACGGTGAGCACGAGGCTACGTCGCTTCGCGATGACGTGCTGCTTTCGTATCGCGGTCGCGTCATTCGCCCCAAGACGCTCGGTCAAAAGCGCTATGTGGATGCCATCCGCTCAAATACCATCACGTTTGGCTTGGGTCCTGCCGGTACCGGTAAGACCTATCTGGCCATGGCGCTCGCTGTTGCCGCACTCAAGCGTCACGAGGTGGGCCGTCTGATCTTGACGCGTCCGGTTGTCGAGGCGGGGGAGAACCTGGGCTTTTTGCCCGGCACCCTCGAGGAAAAGATCGATCCGTACATGCGCCCGCTCTACGACGCCCTATTTTGCATGATGGATCGCGAGCGCACCGATGAGCTCATGGAGCGCGGCGTGATCGAGATCGCCCCGCTTGCCTACATGCGCGGCCGCACGCTGAGCGACGCCTTCGTGGTGCTCGACGAGGCCCAAAATACCACGCCCGAGCAGATGAAGATGTTTCTGACGCGCCTGGGCTTTAACTCCAAGTTTGTGATTACCGGCGACCTGAGCCAGCGTGACCTGGTGGGCCGTCGTGGTGGCTTGGCGGATGTCGAGAAGATTTTGGGCCGTGTCGACGATGTCGCATTTTCTCACCTCGAGCGTGCCGACGTGGTGCGCCATGCCCTGGTGGGACGTATCGTCGAGGCATATGATGCTTATGATGACGTGCGCGAGCAGCGCCCGCGCGACCGAAAGGAGTCCCGTTGAGTGTATTGATCAGCAACGATGCCGAGCTCGATACGCTGCTCTACGCGCAGGAGGTAGAACACATCTGCGAGGTCGTGCTTGCCGCCGAAGGCGTTGAGCGTGAAGTCGAGATTTCCCTTTCGTATGTCGACGAGGACGAGATGCACGAGCTCAACCACGAGTGGCGCGGTATCGACCGCACCACCGATGTCCTCTCGTTTGAATGCGACTCGGCCTTTGACGAGGATATTCCCGCCGACGAGACGCTTGAGCTTGGCGATATCATCCTGGCCCCGCAAGTCATTGCCCGTCAGGCCCCCGGCTTTGGCAATGCCCCTGCCGACGAGTGCCGCCTGATGCTCGTGCATGGCATGCTGCACCTGCTGGGGTATGACCATATCGAGGACGACGAGGCCGAGGTCATGGAGGCCCGCGAGGACGCCATCCTGCGCGATCTGGCGCTCGAGCGCGGCGAGGACCCCAAGCTGGTCCACGTCGGCCCCATCACCAACCACGCCCACGACTAGGAGCCGTCTATGATTCCCGGATCGAACAAGGACCATCCGTCCTTCTTAAAGTCGTTCTCCTACGCCATGGAGGGCTTCGTCACCGCCGTCAAGACCGAGCGCAATATTAAGGTCATGCTCGTTGCGGGCGTGTGCACCGTCATTGCCGGCTGCATCGTGGGGCTCGACATTGCCGAGTGGGCCACGATTATCATCTGTTGTGGCCTGGTGATTCACGGCGAGCTATGCAACACCGCCATGGAGGCGATTGTCGATCTGGCGACCCAGGAGCTCCATCCGCTGGCAAAGCGCGCGAAGGATATCGCCGCCGCCTCCGTATACGTTCTTTCCATCACCGCCGCGATTGTGGGCTTGCTGGTATTTGCCCACGCGCTCGGCTTTATCTAGAAAGGGATTTTCATGTCCGACACTATGCAGCCTATCGATGAAATTTTGGACGACGAGGTCCTGGATGCGGCGGATGCCGAAGCGGCCGAAGCATACGAGGAAGTCGAGGAATTCGATCCGTTTGAGGGCATGAGCGACGAGGAGCTCGACGCCCTGTGCGACGAGGACGATAGCCTCGCGGGCTTTGGCGACGTTGAACCCGGTTTTCGCAGCGGCTTCGTAGCCCTGGTCGGACGCCCCAACGCCGGCAAGTCCACGCTGCTCAACGCCTGCTATGGCAAAAAGGTCGCCATCACCTCGCCGGTGGCACAGACGACCCGCCGTCGCATGCGCGCCGTCGTCAACCGTCCCGGCTACCAGCTGGTCTTTGTCGATACCCCGGGTATTCATAAGCCCAAGGACGGCCTGGGGTCCGAGCTCAACAAGAGCGCACTGTTCGAGTTGAACGATGTCGACGTCGTCGCGTTTTTGATTGATGCCACCAAGCCCATCGGCAGGGGAGACGCCTGGGTTGCCGAGCGTGTCAGATGCGCTCGTTGCAAGAAGGTCCTGGTGCTCACCAAGGCCGATGAGGCCGACCCCGCACAGGTCATGGAGCAGCTTAAGGCTGCCCACGAGCTTATGGAATATGACGACGAGATTGTGACGTCGTCGGTTAAGAACTTCAACGTCGATGCCTTTATAGAGACCGTTGCGCACTTTTTGCCTGAGGGTCCGCGTTGGTTCCCCGAGGACATGGGTACTGACGCTTCCGATGAGACGCTCGTTGCCGAGTTTGTGCGCGAGAAGGTCTTGCGCCGCACCCGTGATGAGATTCCGCACTCCGTTGGCGTGATCTGCGATGCGCTCGAGCAGACCAAGAAGGTGCTGCGCGTGCACGCCACCATTTACGTCGAGCGCGAGGGCCAAAAGGGCATCATCATCGGCAAGGGCGGCGAGATGATCAAGCATATCGGTATCGACGCCCGACGCGATCTTGAACGCATTTTTGGCACGCAGGTCTTTTTGGAGCTGGACGTGAAGGTCAAGGCCGGCTGGCGTGACGACGAGGCGCAGATTCGCCGCTTTGGCTACAACGCCGAGGACTAAGGACGCGCGGCGCGCATGGCAGGCTCCCGGACATATCGCACCAAGGTGCTCGTCCTCGACAAGACGAAGCTCAAAGAGACCGACCTGATCTTGACGATGCTTGACGAGCGGGGGCGGCAGGTTCGTGCCGTGGCAAAGGGCGCCCGCAAACCCGGCGGACGCCTGGCTGCGCGCTGCGAGCTGTTCTGTACGGTCGATATGCTGCTCGCACATGGACGGTCACTCGACGTGGTTTCCCAGGCCGAGCTTATGGAGGCGCCGCTCGGCGCTGCGCCCGATTACGAGACGACCTGCGCCGCAAGCGCGATCGCCGAGGTTGCGCGCGTGTGCTCGTTCGAGGACGCCGAGGACCCGTTTACCTTTGCCATCACGCAGCGAGCGCTTGCCCTGGTGGGCAGCGGGCTTGACACGGCGCATATGGACCTACTTGTGGCGGCATATGTCTTTAAGCTGCTGTCGCACGTTGGCTATCGACCCGATTTTTCGGCCTGCGTGCTGTGCGGAGACCCCATGCTGTCGTATTTTTCACCCCAGGCGGGCGGTCTCATGTGCGGGTCGTGCGCGTCGAGCGTTCCAGGTGCCGAACTGGTGTCGACCGGTGAGACCGCATGGCTGCGCGCCCTCATGTCCATGACCTTCGATGCGCTCATGGCCGAGCGAATCGACCCGCATACGGCGGCATTCCTGCTCGGGCTTTCGCATGTGTGGGCTGCGACGCACACCGATCAACGCCTCCGTGCGATGGAATTCATGTTGGGTCGGTGATGATGCGCAGGCGCGGGCTGCTTGTGGTATCATGTCGACCTGTTGGTACCTCGACCTTGGTTGCTCGCTCCACCGGCGGCTTCCCAGTCCGAGGCGAATCGAGTCGCCCGCGGGCGACGTAAAACGAAAGGTGAAACAATGACTGTTTCCAAAGAGCGCAAGGCGGAGCTGACTGCCCAGTTCGGTAACACCCCGGTCGACACCGGCAACCCCAAGGTTCAGGTCGCCATCCTGTCCGAGCGCATCAAGGAGCTGACCGAGCACATGAAGTCCCACCAGAAGGACTTCCACACCCGTCGTGGCCTGCTCATGCTCGTCGGCCGTCGTCGTCGTCTTCTCTCCTACATCAAGAAGAACGACATCGTCGAGTACCGTGAGCTCATCAAGGCTCTGGGCATCCGCGACAACATCCAGTAGGATTTGTACATGCTAAGAGCGTCCTGCGCAGCGGGGCGCTCTTTTTGTGTAAGGGCGCGAACAATCACGCTCTGAAGCGTGGCGGGGGCAGGGGGCCCGCGTCACATGAGAAGCCCGCAGGCAAGGGGTCTGCGGGGTAAAGGAGAACAATGACACTCGTATCCAAGACCTTTGAGCTGTACGGCAAGACCTACACCTTTGAGTCGGGCGAGCTTGCCAAGCAGGCCACCGGCGCCTGCCTGGTCAAGCAGGGTGACACCACGATGCTCGACACCGTGGTCGTCTCCAAGGAGCGTAAGAACTACGACTTCTTCCCGCTGACCGTCGACTTCAACGAGAAGATGTACGCCGCCGGCCGCATCCCGGGTGGCTACCTCAAGCGTGAGGGCCGTCCCAGTGAGAAGGCTACGCTCACCGCGCGCATGATCGACCGTCCGATTCGCCCGAGCTTCCCGGATGGCTTCCGCAACGAGGTGCACATCGTCGCCACCTCGCTCGTCGCCGACCAGGTCAACCCCTTCGACGTCATCAACGTCATGGGTGCTTCTCTGGCCATGACGCTCGGCGGCGTGCCCTTCGAGGGTCCGCTTGCCTGCGTGCGCATCGGCCGTAACGTGGAGACCGGCGAGTTTATCGTCAACCCCACCTACGAGGAGCGCGAGAACTCCGATCTGGACCTGGAGCTGGGCGGCTCTGCCGACTTCATCTCGATGGTCGAGGCCGGCGCCGAGGAGATCTCCGAGGACGACATGCTCGCCGCCATGAAGTTTGGCCAGGAGGCCCTTGCTGCTTTCTGCCAGGCTCAGGACGAGTTCGTTGCCGAGTGGGAGCAGGTCAACGGCCCCATCGTCAAGAAGGAGTACCCGCTCGACCAGCCCGTCGAGGAGGTCCAGGAGCGCATCTTCGCCCACTACGACGAGATGGCAGCCGCCCTTCGCGACGCCGACAAGCTCTCCCGTATCGGCAAGGTCGAGGCTCTGAAGGAGTCCATCCGTGCCGAGTTTACCGAGCAGGAGCAGGCCGCTTGGGAGCGCGAGATCCCCGTGGCGCTCAAGAAGCTCGAGAAGAAGGCCATGCGCACCATGGTCGTCGAGACCGGTGAGCGCGTCGACGGCCGTGCCGCCGACGAGATCCGTCCCATCATGGTGAAGGACAACTACCTGCCGCTCGTTCACGGCTCCGGCCTGTTCCAGCGTGGCCAGACCCAGGTGCTCTCCGTCCTGTCGCTCGGCATGCTCAACGAGGGCCAGCGTCTGGATACCATCGAGCCCACCGAGGGCAAGCGCTACATGCACCACTACAACTTCCCGCCTTTCTGCACCGGCGAGACCGGCCGCATGGGCAGCCCCAAGCGCCGCGAGATCGGCCATGGCAATCTGGCCGAGCGCGCTCTGCTTCCGGTGCTTCCCGACGAGAACGAGTTCCCCTACGCCATCCGCGTCGTCTCCGAGGTCATGGAGTCCAACGGCTCCTCTTCGATGGCTTCGACCTGCGGCTCCACGCTCGCCCTTATGGACGGCGGCGTGCCCATTAAGCGCCCGGTCTCCGGTATCGCCATGGGCCTGATCCAGGAGGAGGGCAAGACCGTGGTCCTGTCCGACATCCAGGGTCTCGAGGACTTCCTGGGCGACATGGACTTTAAGGTCACCGGCACCACCGAGGGCATCACCGCCCTGCAGATGGACAACAAGGCCACCGGCCTCACCTTCGACATCCTGGCCCGCGCTCTGCAGCAGGCCAAGGAGGGTCGCGCCTTCATCCTGCAGAAGATGCTCGATGTGATCCCCGAGCCGCGCCACACCACGCGCAGCACCGCTCCGCGCATCGTCTCCATCCAGGTTCCGACCGACAAGATCCGCGACGTCATCGGTTCCGGCGGTAAGGTCATCCGCGGTATCCAGGATGAGACCGGCGCTTCGGTCGACATCCAGGAGGACGGCACCGTCTTTGTCGGCGGCACCGGCGAGTCCGTGGACCAGGCTGTCGAGCGCATCAAGCTCATCATCAAGGTTCCCGAGCCGGGCGAGGAGTACACCGGTCGCGTGGTCTCCATCCAGCCCTTCGGCGCCTTCGTCAACCTGCTGCCCGGTAAGGACGGCCTGCTGCACATCTCTCGCGTCGCCAAGGGCCGCGTGGAGAAGGTCGAGGACGTCCTCAACGTGGGCGACGAGGTCAAGGTCGTCGTCATCGAGGTCGACGATCGTGGCAAGATCTCGCTCGATCGTCTGGATAAGCCCGAGGCCCCGGCTCGCGCCGAGGGTGCCTCCGAAGGCGACGGCGAGCACTTCCAGCGCCGTGAGCGTCCGCGTCGCGAGCGCTCCGAGCGCAGTGATCGCCCGCGCCGTCCCGGCGACAACGGAGGCCGCAAGCCCCGCCGTCACCACGACGCCGAGTAACAGCTACATATAAGCAGCTCAACAAGGGCGACTCCGCAATGGGGTCGCCCTTTTGCTTGCGCCCGGGAGGGCCGCATATGAAGTTTCCTGCTCTACAGTCCTGCGCAAGACGGAAAGCACATTAAGTGCTTTCCTTTGCGTGCGGAACTCGCGATAAACTTCATATGCGGCCCTCCCGGGCGCAAGCAAAAGGGCTGGTTAGTGCCGCTCGCTATTTAGTTAGACAATCTATTCAGTAGTCAGATTTCAGATCTGTAGATAGCCGCAGCAGCATCTTCCCAGATAAAACTGACCAAAATAAACCTGTTCCTTTTTGGCAGGTTTCCCGTGGGGCGGGCACTGATGAAGTTTATTGCGAGTTCCGCACGAACAGGAGGCCACTTAATGTGGCCTCCGTCGTGACCAGGACTGTAGAGCAGGAAACTTCATCAGTGCCCGCCCCACGGGAAACCGCCGGGATAGACGGGTTCAGATGGGGCTTTGATGCATGGGTGGTCTGTTGTTGTGCAAATGGGTATCA
>CABRFA010000001.1 GCA_902470065.1 uncultured Collinsella sp. | reverse complement strand
CACGAGCGGGGGCTCCTATCTTTTTAGTGCCCTCGGATTGGGTCATAGTGTCTGTCCAAACTCGGCATTGATCCTGGCATTTGTAAGAGCATGATCTCGTGTGGTCTGCCGCTTGGCTTTCAGTCTGCTGCGTATTCGATTTCCAACGTTTTGATTCAGGTGTCGGTCAACTCGTTTGGTGCCGATGTCACCACGGCGTGGGGTCTTTCGGGCCGCTTGGATGGCATCGTCTGGATGGTTACCGAGGCGCTCGGCGTGTCGATCACCACGTTCTCGGCACAGAACTTTGGCGCGCGCAACTACGAGCGCATGCGCAAGGGCTACCATACGTCGCTCGTGCTGTCGTTTATGCTCATTGGTGGCCTGTCTGCCGTGCTGCTGGTGTTTTCGGGTCCGTTGTCGCGTCTGTTTGTCGATGATGCTTCGATTTCGGCGTACACCACGACGATTCTTCACTTTATCGCGCCGTTCTACGCGATTTTCTCGATTATCGAGAACGCGTCAGGCTCTATCCGCGGTGCCGGCGTGAGCTTGCAGCCCATGCTGCTCACGATTTTTGGCACCGTCGTGCTCAGGGTGATCTGGGTGTTTGCGATTATGCCGTTCGATCCGTCACTTGAGCACCTGCTGCTGGTTTACCCCGTAACCTGGCTCATCACGGCTACGATGTTCACCATCTACCACCACAGCGGCAACTGGCTCGGCCGCGCCACTGCCTAATGATCCCTTGGTGACGGAGGAAAACGGATCACTTCTCTCCGTCTTGATGTCGATGATCCGTTTTCCTCCGTCCCCTTTGGATCAATTAGTATTCGATGCCTTGGCGGGCTAGGAGGCCTTCGTCAAAGTAGTGTTTGACGGGGCGCATTTCGGTTACTAGGTCGGCAAGGTCGGCGAGGGGCAGCAGGCCGCGGCCGGTGAGCACGAGCTCCGTGGTGGTTGGTTTCATCGCGATCAACGCTTCGACATCTTCGCGCGTCACAAAGCCCCGCCGCATGGCTTCTCCCAGCTCATCCAAGATCAGCAAGTCGACCTGGCTAATCTGCTCGCGCGCCAGCTCCATGATCTGTGCGGCACAGGCTTCGGGCGTGTCGCGATCGGCCTGCACAATGCGCAGTCCCAGGCGCGGCGCGGCATCGTGTTCGGCGCAGTGCAGCTTCTTTGCAAACTGCAGCATAAGTATGTTGAAGCCAAATCCCGTGGCGCGCAGCGCGAGCCCCAACGCAGCCGTTGTTTTGCCCTTGCCGTCGCCCGTATAGATCTGAACCTTGCCGACTTCCAGTGATGCCATCTCTGTCCTTTCGTGCCCGGCGTCGGTTTATCGCCGTCCTGGTTGGGTATTCTAGATAGCATTATCAACCCCAGTAGATGGAGTTCAAGCAGATGGAGATGGATGACAACAAACGTAGACGGAATATGATCCTCTACGTGCTCATCGCCTTCGTCGTCTACCTCGTGCTCTCGACCGTTCTGTTCCCTAACATCGGTCACACGCAGCAGATTACGAAGACCGATTACTCGACGTTTGTCAAAGCGCTCGATAAGAAGAGTGTCGACAAGGTCGAGTACAACACGGACGATTACTCGATTTATTACACCAAGAAGGGCGAGGACGAGAACATCGCCTACAAGACGACCGGTGTGCCGAATGATGCGGGTTTTACCGATCGCGTGCTTGAATCTGGCGCCTCGCTTGAGTCGGTCGTTCCCGATAAGAACTCGGGTCTGATGACCTACTACCTGCTCACGCTCATTCTTCCCATTGCGATTTTCTTCCTCATCGGTTGGTGGCTTAACCGCCGCATGAAGAAGGCTATGGGCGATGACGGCCCGTCGATGAACTTTGGCGGCGGTGGTTTTGGTGGCGGCGGACTGGGCAAGTCCGGCGCGCGCGTGATCGCCTCCAAGGACGTGGGCGTGACCTTTAAGGATGTTGCCGGCCAGGAAGAGGCCAAGGAGTCCCTCAAGGAGGTCGTCGACTTTCTGGAGAAGCCGCAGCGCTACGAGGAGATCGGCGCCAAGCTGCCGCGCGGTGCCCTCCTTGTCGGCCCTCCGGGTACCGGTAAAACCCTGCTCGCCAAGGCTGTGGCCGGCGAGGCAGGCGTGCCGTTCTTTAGTATTTCTGGTTCTGAGTTCGTCGAGATGTTTGTCGGCCGCGGCGCCGCCAAGGTTCGTGACCTGTTTAAGCAGGCCAAGGAAAAGGCCCCGTGTATCGTCTTTATCGATGAGATCGATACCATCGGCAAGAAGCGCGATGGCGGTGGCTTTAGTGGCAACGACGAGCGCGAGCAGACGCTCAACCAGCTGCTGACCGAGATGGACGGCTTCGATAACCATAAGGGTATTGTCGTTCTCGCTGCTACCAACCGCCCCGATAGCCTTGACCCGGCCCTGTTGCGCCCCGGTCGTTTTGACCGCCGTATCCCCGTTGAGCTGCCCGACCTGACTGGCCGTAAGAACATCCTCGAGCTGCATGCCAAGAGCGTGAAGACGCAGCCGCCGATTGACCTGACCGCGATTGCCCGCGCCACGCCCGGTGCCTCGGGCGCTGACCTGGCCAATATCATCAACGAGGGTGCCCTGCGCGCCGTCCGTGAGGGTCGCAAACGCGCCACGCAGGACGACTTTGAGGAGTCGGTGGAGGTCGTTATCGCCGGTCAGCAGCGCAAGTCAACGGTGCTGTCTGACCACGAGAAACAGGTCGTTTCTTACCACGAGATCGGCCATGCCATCGTTGCCGCTCGCCAGAAGGGCTCTGCGCCGGTCACGAAGATCACCATCGTGCCGCGTACGAGCGGTGCTCTGGGCTACACCATGCAGGTCGAGGAGGACGAGCGCTTCCTGACCACACGCCAGGAGGTCCTGGACAAGCTCGCCGTCTATTGCGGTGGCCGTGCAGCCGAGGAGCTCATCTTTGGCGAGATGACGACCGGCGCGGCCAACGATATCGAGCAGGCCACCAAGCTCGCCCGTAACATGGTGACGCGCTTTGGTATGTCCGATGAGTTTGGCATGATGGCGCTCGGTACCGTTCAGAATGCGTACCTCAACCAGGACACGTCGCTCACCTGCGCCCCCGGTACGGCCGAGCGCGTGGACGCGATTGTCGCCAAGCTGATCGAGGATGCGCACGATCGCGCTCTGCAGATTCTGAAGGAGAACAAGTTTAAGCTCCACGAGCTGGCTCGTTATCTGTACAAGAAGGAGACGATCACGGGCGAGGAGTTTATGAATCTCCTCACGCGCGAGAATCCGCTGATGCCCAAGCAGCAGTAACGTTGCGTTCGGGACAGTAAATATCGACGCCCCATTTGAGTGCCTATCTCAAATGGGGCGTTTTGCTTGGGAGGGATATGTATGAAGATCGTGGTGAGTGCCTGTTTGATGGGCGAGAGCTGCAAGTACAACGGACTCGATAATTACCATCGCGAGCTGGTCGAGTCTTGCGAGCACACGGGGACCGAGGTGCTCCTCGTGTGCCCCGAGGTTTTTGGCGGTCTGCCCACGCCGCGCAAGCCGTCCGAGATTGTGAACGGCGAGGTACGTACCTGCGAGGGCATCTCGGTCGATCGCGAGTTTCGCCTGGGTGCCCAACGTGCGCTCGATATGTGCGAGCAGGCGGGCGGCCCGTCCGAGATCGCTGCGTGCGTCTTGCAGGACCGCAGTCCCTCGTGCGGCGCGGGTCGCATCTACGACGGAACATTCAGCGGAAAGCTCACACCGGGCAACGGTGTCTTCGTTGATTTACTGCTCCGCCACGGTTATCGCGTGATCCCGGCTAGCGAGTTCGACCCCAGCATGCTGGAGCAATAAAAAACCACCACAAAGGTGCTGCTCCCTTGTGGTGGTTTTAGGCTAGGCCTAGAGCGTGTGGCCGTAGGCGTTGGCGGCTTTGATGGCGGCGGCGAATTTCTCGTCGGTGAAGGGCTCCGGGTTGCCTTGCTTCCACTCGTTGGTGGCGTGCGCGTACTCGCACAGGGCAGGGATATCAGTCTCGGTAAGCCCGACCTGCTCAAGCGTTACGGGTAGCCCCATCTGCTTGTTGAAGGCAGCATAGCGCTTAAGGTTCTCGGTGTCGCCCGTGTAGGCGAACAACACCAGCACGCCCAGGCTTACGACTTCGCCGTGCAGGTAGGTGCCCTCACGCGGAATGCTGCAGGTGGCGTTGTAGAACGCGTGCGCCACGCTCGAGTTGTAGTAGTAATCGTTCTGGTTGGTCAGGTTCGAGACATAGCCCGTGTTGACCACGATGTCGAGCGCGATCTGCTTGACGGCCTCGCTCGACAGATTCTGACGAACGTCCTCAAGACCCTGAACACCGTAGGTAAACAGCGGCTCGGAACAGGTGTGGGCAAGAGCCAGGCCAAGGCCGGCGGTGTGCTCCAGGTCGCCGGCGCTCGTGGCGTACTCGACCTCGGGCTGCTTGGACAGGGCGTCGCCCACGCCGGCCCAGAAGTACTCTGCCGGAGCCTCGGCGATGATCTTGGGATTGATGAAGATGTGCGCCGGTCGGTTGGGGTACGAATAGCCCTCGAGCGATCCATCGTCGTTGTAGACGACGGCAATGGCGGTCGCGGCGGAACAGTTAGAGCAAATCGTCGGCACGGTAAAGACAATCTTCTTGAGCTCGATGGCCGCTGTCTTGACGGTGTCGAGTGCCTTGCCGCCGCCGCAGGCGATTAGCACGTCTGCCTGCTGGCAAGCGGGGGAGTTCACGACCTTGGCGATATTGGCGCGCGTACTGTTGGTGCCGTAGACGCGCGTCTCCAGAATCTCGACGTCGGTGCCTGCCAGCGCAGCTTCGATGCCGGGCAGCGCGGCAGCCAGTGCTCGCTTGCCGCCAATTATGGCGACCTTGGTCGCTCCGTACTCGGCCAGCGCGCCGGGCAGCTCGTCAAAGCAGTCCTCGCCGACGGTATAGTCGCTCATTCCAATCGTGCGCATAGGTGCCTTCTTTCGTTAGATGGAGTGCTTTCAGGTATTTTGCTCCTAGAGAAGGCTAACGACCACGAGAAATTTCTTACGTATGAAACCAGTGTTGAGGGTTTTTCGCCGGCGTTGACCGTGCTACCATACAGCGCATAAGCGTTGATGGGGACGAGTAGTCGGCCGTCCGCATGCCACAGAGAGCGGGGAGCGCTGAGAGCCCGTGCATGCGACCGATGAAAATCACCCCGGAGCTGCGGTCCCAACGGACGTGCCGCGCAGGTTCGTCTTAGTAGACATCGCCGAGATGGTCGTCGATACAGGCCAGCCGAGTAACGGATGCGAGCGCGCGAATACGCGGGCGAGGGCATCTAAGCTGGGTGGTTAAGCGAAGAGCTTTTGCGGGCGTGCAGCCCGTTTTGTGGCGCTTCGTCCCAGCTTGCAGGGACGGGCGCTTTTTTTGGTGCCCATCGGGCGTGCGCGCCCACGACATGAAAGGGGTACCGTGGCAAACGAGTACAAGCAGACGATGAATCTGCCCAAGACCGGTTTTCCCATGCGTGCCGGTCTTTCCAAGTCCGAGCCCAAGCGACTCAAGGACTGGCAGGACAACAAGGTCTACGAGCAGGTTCTGAAGAAGAACGAGGGTCACAAGAAGTTCGTGCTGCACGACGGTCCTCCGTACGCCAACGGTCCGATCCACATCGGCCATGCCATGAACAAGATCTCCAAGGACATGATCAACCGTTACTGGATGATGCAGGGCTATGAAGTTCCCTATGTCCCCGGTTGGGACTGCCACGGTCAGCCGATTGAGCACAAGGTCGAGGAGAAGCTCGGCACCGAGAAGTTCAACCAGACCTCCACGGCCAAGATCCGCGAGCTTTGCAACGAGTTCGCTGTCGAGAACATCGAGCTCCAGAAGGCCGGCTTCCGTCGCTTGGGCGTGCTTGGCGACTGGGACAACCCGTATCTGACGCTCTATCACCAGCATGACGCCGCCGACATTGAGGTCTTCAAGGCCATGTTCGACAAGGGCATGATCTATCGCGGCCACAAGCCCGTCCACTGGTGCAAGCACTGCCACACCGCGCTGGCTGAGGCCGAGATCGAGTACTCCGACGAGACGAGCCCGTCCATCTTCGTGCGCTTTGAGATGACCTCCAAGCCCGCCGGTCTCGAGAACTTCGACGGCCCGGTCGACTTTATCATCTGGACGACCACGCCGTGGACCATCCCCTCCGACCAGGCAGTTTCCCTCAAGCCCGGCGCCGCCTACGTCGCCGTTGAGCACGACGGCCGCGCCGAGGTCATGCTCGAGGACCTGGCTCCCAAGTGCTGCGAGGAGTTTGGCTGGGAGTACACTCCGGTTATGGTCGACGGCAAGCCCTATGTGGTTCCCGCCGAGACCTTCCACCACATCCACTACAAGCAGCCGATCTTCGACGGTGTCGAGGGCGTGGCGCTGCTGGCCGATTACGTCGGTGTCGATGACGGTACCGGTATTGTCCACAACTCGCCCGGCCACGGCGTCGACGACTACTTTGCCTGCCTCAAGGAGGGCATCACCGACATCTGCATGCCGGTCGATGACGACGGCAAGTTCTACACCGGCGAGGAGTTTGGCACCGGTGGCCCCTTCAGCGGTATGGACACCGATGAGGCCAACCCGCACATCATCGAGTTCCTGCGCGAGCGCGGTACCCTAGTCCTCGAGAAGAAGATCACGCACAGCTATCCGCACTGCTGGCGTTGCAAGCACCCGGTGCTCTTCCGTGCTACCGACCAGTGGTTTGTCTCGATGGACAAGACCGGTTTGCGCGAGCAGGCTGGCAAAGAGGTCCGCGAGAACGTTAAGTGGTATCCGGCCCACGCGGCCAACCGCATCGGCGCCATGGTCGAGCAGCGTCCCGACTGGTGCATCAGCCGTCAGCGCAACTGGGGCGTGCCTATCCCCAGCTACACTTGCGCCGACTGCGGTGAGAAGGTCATGGACGACGCCACGCTCGACGCCGTCATCAAGCTCTTCCACGAGAAGGGTTCCGACGCCTGGTTCACCGACGCTCCCGAGAGCTACCTGGGCGAGGCCTGTGTCTGCCCCAAGTGCGGCGGCCATCACCTCAAGGCCGATAAGGACATCCTCGACGTGTGGTGGGACTCCGGCGTGTCCTGGAAGGCCGTCTGCGAGTATCGCCCCGAGCTTGAGTACCCGGCGGACGTGTACCTCGAGGGCTCCGACCAGCATCGCGGTTGGTTCCAGAGCTCGCTGCTCACCTCGGTGGGCGCCAACGGCCATGCTCCCTACAAGGCGGTCGTCTCGCAGGGCTTCACGCTCGACGGCCAGGGCCGCAAGATGTCCAAGTCGCTCGGCAACGTCATCGACCCCAATAAGGTCTGCGACGAGATGGGCGCCGACATCATCCGCCTGTGGGTTGCCTCCGTCGACACCAGCTCCGACGTTTCCATCGACCACGAGATTCTCGCTCGTACGTCCGATGCCTACCGCCGTTTCCGCAACACGTTGCGCTTCCTGCTCTCCGAGCTCGAGGGCCAGTTTGAGCCCGAGACTGACGGCGTCGCCTTTGTCGACCTGCTGCCGCTCGACAAGCTCATGGTTGCCCGCCTGACCCAGGTCCAGGCTGAGGTCGACGACGCCTATGCCAGCTACGAGTTCCCGCGCGCCTACCGTGCGCTCTACGACTTCGTGGTTACCGAGCTTTCCAACGTGTATCTCGACGCCCTGAAGGATCGTCTGTACTGCGACAAGCCCGGCTCGCTCGAGCGCCGCAGCGCCCAGACCGTGCTGGCCGAGCTCTTCTCGATGCTCATGCGCGACCTGCAGCCGATCCTGTCCTACACGGTCGATGAGGCCATGGCCTATGCGCCCGCCGGCTGCGTCGATCACCAGAAGTACGCCGCGCTGCTCGATTGGTACAAGTCGCCCATCACGGTCGACGAGGCCAATGAGTTTGAGGGCGTGCTCGAGGCCTCACTCGAGCTCCGTAGCGCCGTGACCAAGGCCCTTGAGGATGCCCGTTCTGCCGGCACCTTCACCAAGAGCCAGCAGGTTCGCGTCAAGGCGGTCGTTCCCGCCGAGATGTACGCGCTGCTGACCGGTGATAAGGCCGTCGACCTGGCCGAGTTCTACATCGTCTCCGATGTTGAGCTGACCCAGGGCGAGGAGCTCTCCGTTGCCATCGAGGCTGCCGAGGGCGAGTGCTGCGACCGTTGCTGGAACTACCGCACCACCGTCGGCGAGTACAACGGCCATGCACATATTTGCAAGCGCTGCGCCGACGCTTTGTAGGTTACGGCGTTCGTAGAACACCGTAACCTACCGACGCTGCAAACGCCCCTAAGCGGCAATTGGGGGTTCCGCCGTTCTGCCGAACGGCGGACCTGCCGACGCTGCGCGGGCCGCATTTGGACAATCTGACGTTCAATTTCAAGGGCGCGACCGAAAGGTCAGCGCCCTTTCATTTCACGTCACCTTGTCTCAAATGCGACCCGCTCGCTCATTTATGCTCTACCTGCGGTGTTTCCGTTCTTGGGAGATTTGTCGCTTCTTGCTTGCGTCAATGTATGATTATCTACTGCGTTAAACGTAATTCGATGTTCTTGAGGGTAGGGGATTGATTTGGGTCGTACTGGGGATATGACGCCGCCTTTGCGTTGGCGGTTGGGTGTTGCTGGTGGGGTGGCGCTGGTTGTGCTGCTTGTTGACCAGCTGACCAAGCTTGCGGTTCGTGCCGTGGGCGACGCTTTGCATGTGACTGTTATCCCCGGTGTGATCGACTTTCTATTTGTCCGCAATATCGGAGCCGCCTTTAGCATGGGCGAGGGTCATGGCGTCGTGTTCGCTGTGTTGGCGCTTGCGGTCATTGTCGCTATTGCCGTGTACTTGCTCCGTGCGCCTCAGCTCGCTCGTCTTGAGGTGGTAGGCATGGCTATGGTCGCGGGCGGCGCCATTGGCAACGCAATCGACCGTCTGACTTTTGGCTTTGTGACCGATTTTATTGCCACCACCTTCATCGACTTTCCCGTCTTTAACGTGGCCGATATCGGCATCACCGTAGGCGTTGTGCTTGCCCTTATCGGCTACATGTTCTTGAGCCCTGCGGCCCGCGAAGTCGATGCGACTGCCGAGCTCAATGCCCGTGATGAGGCCTGCGCCAAGCGCAAAGCCAAGCAGCGTGGGGAGCGTGCCCGCAAGATTCGCGAAAGGAATGAGCGTTAATGGCCGACATCCATATTCTTGTTGCCGACGATTGCTCTGGCCAGCGTCTCGACGCCTTTCTGGGTGCCAACGACGGCTGTCCCACGCGCTCTGCCTGCGCGCATCTGATCGAGGGCGGCGCAGTAATCGTGAACGGCGAGACTTGTCTGTCAAAAAAGTATGCCGTACGCGTCGGTGACCGCATTTCGGTCGATTTGCCTGAGCCGCACGATCCCACCGATGTGATTCCCGAGGCCATCCCGCTCGACATTCGCTATGAGGACGACTATCTCATTGTGCTCTCCAAGCAGCGTGGCCTTGTGTGCCATCCTGCGCATGGTCATGAGAGCGGTACGCTCGCGAATGCCCTGGTCTATCACTGCGGTATCGACCATCTGGGCACCGTGCAGGGCGAGGATCGCCCCGGTATCGTGCATCGTTTGGATCGCGATACCTCGGGCCTTATGCTCGCGGCAAAAGACGACGACACCCAGCGCGCGCTCCAAAATCTTATCCGTACGCGCACACTCGACCGCCGCTATATCACGCTTGTCCACGGGCACATCGCCATGGACGAGGGAACCATTAACACCGGTATTGCCCGATCGACGCGCGACCGTGTCAAGATGGCGGTTTCTGACGATCCTTTCGCGCGCCAGGCCATTACGACCTTTAAGGTCCTCGAGCGCTTCGATTCCATGCGTTTTGACGACGGCTATACGCTCGTCGAGTGCCACCTGTTTACGGGCCGCACACATCAGATTCGCGTGCATATGCGCCATATCAACCATGCCTGCGTGGGCGATCCGCTCTACGGCAAGTGCGATGCACGCGCCGATCAGGGTCTGACCAGGCAATTCCTTCATTCCTGGCGCGTCGCATTCGACCATCCTGTGACGGGGGAGCGTATTGAGTGCCGCGATGAGCTGCCGTGGGATCTTGCCGCGGTTCTCGACGACCTGGCTCCTCGCTCACTCGGTCGTACTGCCGCTGGAGATGAAATCGTTCCGCAGCTCGGTCTTCTCGAAGCCTAGCCAGTATTAGGTGGTTTCTTGAACTCGGTAAGCCTGCGGTAAGATATACGGTTGTTTACGTAACGCGTTCTCGGGAGCCTGCATGCTCGCCTTTTTACAAACCAACACACCCATCGTGGTCTTCAACCAGATTGTCGTCACGCTGCTCACGGTCTGCTTTCTGTACCAGGTGGTCTTCTTTGTCATTGGCGCTCTTCGTGGCGAGGTCGCGCCTCCCAAGGCCAAAAAACTCCATCGTTATGCCTTCTTTATCGCGGCGCATAATGAGGAGGCTGTGATCGCTAACCTCGTTCGCTCCATCAAGGATCAGGACTATCCGTCCGAGCTTATCGAGGTCTTCGTGGTCGCCGACGCCTGCACCGACAACACTGCACAGCTTGCGCGCGAGGCGGGCGCCATTGTCTATGAGCGCAACGACCTTGCCCGTAAGGGTAAGAGCTGGGTCATGGACTTTGGTTTCGACCGCATCCTTAACGAGTATCCCGACATGTTTGAAGGCTACTTTATCTTCGATGCTGATAACGTCATATCCCGCGATTACGTGTCCAAGATGAACGATGCCTTTGACCAGGGCTTCCATGTGGTCACGAGCTATCGTAACTCCAAGAATTTTGGCAGCTCGTGGATCTCGGCAGCTAATGCTACTTGGTACCTGCGCGAGGCGCGCTTTCTCAACAACGCGCGCAATATCTGCAAGACTTCTTGCGCTGTCTCGGGTTCGGGCTACCTCATCTCCGCCAGCGTTATCGAGGGCATGCACGGTTGGCAGTTCCATACGCTGACCGAGGATATTCAGTTCACCACGTTCTGCGCTATTCACGGCATTCGCATCGGTTATGCGCCGGCGGAGTTCTTTGACGAACAGCCCGTGACGTTTAAGGCGTCCTGGAAACAGCGCATGCGGTGGACCAAGGGCTTTTACCAGGTGTTCTTTACCTACGGTAAGCATCTGGTCAAGTCAACCTTCCGCTACCATCGCTTTGCCGCCTACGACATGTTTATGACCATCGCCCCGGGTATGCTGCTGTCCCTGATCTCCATGCTCGCCAATGCGACGTTCCTGATCGTGGGCGGTCTTTCGCACGGCTTCTTGGCTACCGAAGTCGAGATGCAGGCGTGCGCCGCGTCGCTCATTATGACCTTCGCCATGATGTATCAGACGTTCTTCATCTTGGCGCTGCTCACGACTATCTTTGAGTACAAGCATATTCACTGCGCGCAAAAGTGGCGTCTGGTGACTAACCTGTTTACCTTCCCGATCTTTATGTTCAGCTATATCCCCATCACGGTGGCCGCGCTGTTCCTGAAGGTCGACTGGGTGCCGACGCAGCACGCCGTCAACGTTACCCTTGACGAGGTCATGCAAGGCGCCAAATAACCACCACCAAAACCACCGCAAAGGGGACAGGCCCTTTGCGGTGGTTTTTGCTTTTGCGATGCAGCTCGAGGAGGTACTCGATGTTTTATATCCCGTTTTGGATTTGCTTCTTTGCCGGCGTGGCAATTGATGCCCGAGAGCGACGGTTTCCCAATGGGCTTGCCGGCGCATGTGCCGTGGCGGCGTTGGCGGGTGTTTGGCTCGACCTCGGTTTGAACACAGCGCTTGACCACGCGGGTCTTGCCGTCATTGTTTATCTTGCTCTCGTGCTGACTGAGTCCCTCTGGCGTCGTCTTCGCCAAATCCCGGGCATCGGTATGGGGGATGCCAAGGCACTCTTCGCGCTTTGCACGCTCGACCCTATGGGTGGCATCGTGGCATTTGCCGTCGCACTCCTGGCCCTGGTCCTCTCCTGTCTCTTCACAAAATCGCGCTCCCTGCCATTGCTCCCGTTTTTAGTGCCGATTTTTGCCATAATCGAGGTCGTGGGCTGCACTTTGTAACCGATTGCGCATCCTTCTTAAGGAGCATGCCATGGCATCTAATCAAGAAACGGCCGTCATTAAGGCGCGCATGGACCGTATCCCCTCGGCGTTGTCGCCCGAACTTGTCGAACGCATTGCCGCCGATCGTGCTTCGGGCTATGTCAACTCGTATCGTTGCAACGACGATCAGGCTATTCGTCGTATTGATCGCGCCGCCGACAAAGGCACGCTTATGCGTCCGGCGTTTATGCGCGATACCGAAAAGATACTTCATCTTCCGGCGTATACCCGTTATGCAGGTAAAACGCAGGTCTTTAGCTTCCGTAGCAATGACGATCTGTCACGCCGCGGTTTGCACGTGCAGCTTGTCTCGCGCATTGCGCGCGATATCGGTCGCGCCCTGGGGCTCAATTGCGATCTGATCGAGGCGATTGGCCTGGGCCACGACTTGGGACACACGCCTTTCGGCCATGCCGGCGAGCGCTTCCTCAACGATATCTATCACGAGCGTACGGGGCGTTATTTTTTCCATAACGTGCAGTCGGTCCGCGTGCTCGACGCGTTGTATGGCCGCAACGTGTCGCTCCAGACGCTCGACGGCGTGCTATGCCATAACGGCGAGTACGAGCAACGCGTGTTTGAACTCTCGGACATGGGTTCCTTTGACCAGTTCGATCAGACGGTTGAGGGCTGCATTGCCAAGGGCTATAGCGCAATTGAGCACCTGCGTCCCATGACGCTCGAAGGCTGCGTGGTCCGCATCTCGGATATCCTTGCCTACGTTGGACGCGATCGCCAAGACGCCTTTGCGGCGGGCCTGCTGTCGCCCGATGCTTTTGACGATGGCCTGGGTGGGGCATACAATAGCTGGATCCTTGCGCATGCCTCCATCGATATCGTTGAGCACAGCTATGGTAAGCCGCGCATCGAGATGAGCGAGGAGCTGTTTGAGGAAATCCGCCGAGCCAAGCGCGAGAACTACGTAAAGATCTATAGCAAGGGCGGCATCGAAGGCGACTCCGAAGCGGAGCTGCGCGAGGCGTTCGAAAAGCTCTACGACCGTTGTCTACAGGATATAAACGAAGGTGACGAGTCATCGTACATCTTTAAGCACCACATTTCTCGCATTGAGCAGCAGCTTTCCTACTACGACCGCACCTATGCCTGGCAGGACGATAAAGATCAGACCGTAGTGGATTACATTTCGAGCATGACGGATGGCTACTTCTGCGAGCTCACGAGCAAGTTGTTCCCGGGATTAAAGTTTCCGCACCGTACCTATATTAACGAACGGTAGTTCGTATATATTCGGTATACTATTAGTGGAAAACGTTTTTGATTGATGCACGGGATGGCTATGGACGACCTTTTTTCTGCCTCGACGCGCGAGCGTTCCTTTAAAAATGCGCCGCTCGCGGTGCGCATGCGCCCCAATTCGCTCGACGAGTACGTGGGTCAGCAAAAGGCCGTCGGTAAGGGCTCGTGGCTGCGTGCTGCGATTGAGCATGACGTGCTGTCGAGTGTGATTCTGTATGGGCCGGCCGGTACGGGCAAAACGACGCTGGCCCACATTATCGCCAACCATACCAAGAGCGAGTTTGTCGAGGTCAGCGCCGTCACGGGTACCGTGAAGGACCTGCGTCGTGTGATTGATGAGGCCAAGACGCGCCTGAATACGTACGAC
Organism: uncultured Collinsella sp.; assembly: GCA_902470065.1. Taxonomy (GTDB): domain Bacteria; phylum Actinomycetota; class Coriobacteriia; order Coriobacteriales; family Coriobacteriaceae; genus Collinsella. Next base: position 91,555 of record CABRFA010000001.1, on the reverse strand, counting down.
CGCCGCACCATTCTATTCATCGATGAGATTCACCGCTTCTCTAAGTCGCAGCAGGATGCCCTGCTGCATGCAGTTGAGAACCGTACCGTCATTATGATTGGCGCTACGACAGAGAACCCGTACTTCGAGGTCAACTCGGCACTGCTCTCACGTGGTCGCGTCGTGGAGCTTGAGCATCTGAAGGATGAGGATATCGCCACGCTTATTGAACGTGCGCTTGAGGCACCGCAGGGCTTGAACGGTAAGTTCTCGGCCGATGAGGATACGGTCAAGACCATTTGCACGCTGGCAGCGGGTGACGCTCGCTCGGCGCTTACGACGCTCGAGCTTGCGAGCGAGATTGCCGTCACGCGTCCCGATACCGAGGGAACGCCAGCGCCTGCGGCGGGGGAGCGCTATCCCATCACCGTGGATGACGTAAAGATTGCCAACCCGCGTCGCGGGTTTTCGTATGACAAAAACGGCGACATGCACTACGACATCATCAGTGCGTTCATCAAGTCCATGCGCGGTAGCGACCCCGATGCCACGATCTATTGGCTCGCGCGCATGATCGATGCTGGGGAGGATCCTAAGTTTATCGCTCGCCGCATTATGATTCACGCTTCTGAGGATGTTGGCAACGCCGACCCGCAGGCGCTTTTGGTGGCGCATGCCGCGTTTAAGTCTGCCGAGGTCATTGGCTATCCCGAGTGCCGCATTAACCTGGCTCAGGCTGCACTCTATGTGTGCTTGGCGCCAAAATCCAACGCGTGTGAGGCTTCGATCGATGCGGCGCTGGCCGATATCCATTCTAGTGGGCTTCGCGAGGTGCCGAGTTATCTGCGCGATCGCCATCGCCCGGGCAGCGATGAATACGGTGTGTATAAGTATCCACATGATTATCCCGAAGGCTGGGTCGATCAGCGCTATTTGCCCGAAGGCTTGGAACGCGGTGCATTTTGGCAGCCTGCCGGGCGCGGCTGGGAAGAGTGGCGCGTAGAGCAAAGCGAACGCGACCGCAGCGGGAATGCACCGAAGTAGCTGCTGATAATTTTGTCCCACGTTGCTGCTCTTGGCATGTTCGGTCCTCTTTGGGGTACCATGGAAACCGTCTGTATATCGATTCCTTTGGGAGGATTGTATGAGTCCCATTCAAATCGCCCTGCTGCTGCTCGCCGTTGCCGGCGTGTGGGCCATCGTTGAGCTCGCGCTTACCCTGCGCAAGACCCGCACCGTTGTCGACTCGCTCGATAAGACCGTCAACGACCTTAACAACACCATCGCCGAGGCTCAGCCTGTGGTGGCAAAGCTCGATGGCGCTGTCGATGAGCTTACGCCGGCGCTTGCTCAGATGGAGCCGCTGCTTAAGTCGAGCAAGACGGCAGTTGATGCCCTTACCTCCAATCTCGTAGAGGTCGAAGCCGTGGTTCGCGACATTTCCGAGGTTACGGGCAGCATGGCCGAGGCCAGCAATGCTGTGTCGAGCGTGACCGACTCTGCTGCCGGTGCTGTGCAGAAACTCTTTAACAAGGTGAAGGCTCCCGCGGCCGACGCTGAGCGCAATCTTTCCGCTGCCGAAGAAGCCGAGCAGCCGACCGAGCGTGTCCTGATTGGCGAAGCCGGGGACGATGTCGCTGCTGGTGACAATGATGCACAGAAGCCTGCTGCTAAAGTAGCCCAGTATTACACCTACACGCCCGCCGAGACCACCGAGGAGTCCTGCGATGAGTAGCGAAGCAACTTGCCCCATTACGCTGACCGTTGCCGGCGACCCGCGTCTGGCGCGCCTTGTGCGCATGACGGCGGCAAATGTCGGTGCGCTCTGCTCCATGTCCGTCGATCGCATCGAGGACATTCGTATGGCTGCCGAGGAAGCATTTATTTTCGGCTGCACGGCTGTTGATTCCGATGACATCTCGATCAAATTCGATGTCGACGAATCTCACGTTGGCATGACCTTTACCTTTGGTGACCAGGCCACCGTCGACGAGGATGACCAGGCCGCTGTGTATGCCGAGCTCATTTTGGCGAGCGTGTGCGATTCCTACGAAAAGACTGCGGCGCCCCTGACGCTTTCCCTCGACCTCAAGGCGGATATCTAATATGACCGAACGTTCCCGGAGCGGTAAGACCGCTTGGGACAAGGAGAAAACCCGCGAGCTGTTTCGTCGCTATAAAGAGACCGGTGACCCGGACGCACGCGAGCAGCTCGTCATGTCCCACATGAACCTGGTAAGGTTTCTTGCCAACAAATTTAAGAACCGCGGCGAGCCGCTCGATGATCTGATGCAGGTTGGCTATTTGGGCCTGCTCAAGGCTATCGACCGCTTTGATCCCGAGCGCGGACTCGAGTTCACGACGTTTGCGACACCCACTATCCTGGGCGAGATCAAACGCCATTTCCGCGACAAGGGCTGGAGCGTGCGCGTACCGCGTCGTCTGCAGGAGCTCTCGGCCAAGGTCAACCAGGCTACTGACAAACTTACCAACGAGCTGCAGCGTTCGCCCAAGGTTGAGGAGATCGCTGAGTATCTAGATGTGACTGTCGATGAGGTCCTCGAGGCTATGGAATCGTCTTCGGCCTATACCTCGGTGCCCATCGAGGCTCCTGGTGCGTCCGATTCCGACGATGCTCCCTCGATTCTCGACCGTTACGCCGACGACGACAACGAGCTCGACTTTACCGATGACCGCCTAGTGATCGAGGAAGCCATCCGTGATTTTTCGCCGCGCGAGCGCGAGGTGATCGAGCTGCGCTTTGTGAAGGGTATGACCCAGATCGAGATCGCCAAGAAACTGGGTATTTCTCAGGTGCAGGTTTCGCGTCTGCTGCGCCGCACGCTTAAGAAGATTCAGGACAAGATCGACCCCGACGGAGTGATGATTCGTTCATGAGTGAGCACCCCCAACAAACCGATCGCGTGCTGCGCGACACCCGCATTCTGACGCTGCGCATTTGGGCTGTTGTCGGCTGCATTGTTATTGCTGCTGTCATCTTTAACCTTATGGGCATCCTGGCACCGGTTATTGAGTTTCTTGCCGTCGGCTCCATCATTGCTTTTGTGATGTCCCCGATCACCAATTGGCTCGAGCACCATGGCGTGAATCGCGGCATCGGTTCGCTTATCGCGCTTATTGTTGTTGTTGCCGTGCTCGTCGGTGTCGTTTGCATCTTGTCGCCGATTCTCTTTGGTCAGATCATGGAAGTCCTGAGCCGCCTGCCCGAGCAGCTTCGTGTTGCAGGTGGCGATCTCAACGAGATGATCTCGCATGCCAAGACGCTCAACAACACGCCGCTCAAGGAGTATTTGGACGATAATCTTTCGTCGCTGGTTGCCGTGGCATCTAAGTATGTGTCTCAGATTGCTGCCGAGCTTGGCCGCGGTGTGTTCCCGCTCATCACCAATACGGCCTCGCAGTTGTTCGTGATCTTCCTTGGTCTGGTGCTTGCCTACTGGATGGCCTGCGACTACCCTCGCATGCATCACGAGATTTGCACCATCATCGGTCAGGAGAAGGAGACCTCGTACCGCTTTATGGTCGCCATCCTTTCTCGCTCTGTCGGCGGCTACATGCGCGGTATGGTCGTGACGTCCATCTGTGGTGGTTTCCTCGCCTTTATCGGTTTTATGATCATCGGCCATCCGTATGCGGCGCTCATGGCTATCTTTACCGGCATCATGCATTTGGTTCCGGTCGTCGGTCCTTGGGTGAGCGCAGCAATCGCCACAGTGCTTGGTTTCATGTTCAGCCCCATGTTGGCGTTATGGACGCTTATTGTGACGATGATCGCGCAAAACGTCACCGATAACGTGATTTCGCCTAAGGTTATGCAGAGCTCGGTGCAGGTGCATCCCATCATGAGCCTCACGGCGCTCGTTATTGGCTCGGCACTCATGGGCCCCATCGGCATGATTATTGCCATCCCGCTTTGTGCGGCCCTCAAAGGTATCTTCGTGTACTACTTCGAGAATGAGACCGGCCGCCAGCTTGTGGCCTATGACGGCGCCGTGTTTAAGGGCACACCGTACCGCGATGCCGATGGCAACCCGGTCGCCGCCTACGACGCGCTCGGCGACGACACCTTCATTTACGAGTCCGAGCTCATCGGCAACGAGACTGCGCCCGAGGCCCAAGCGATGCCTAAGCCCGAGTTCGATAATCCCTGGATCAAGCTCTCGGGTTTGCAACCCGATGCCACGGGCTTCTTCAAGAATCCCTTCGCCAAGGACGATGACTCCAACTCGGACGACGATACCAAAACCGGCATCGACGGCTCCATGGACGATTCGAATTCTAAATAGGCCCTATTAACGTTTCTTGAAGTTGTAAATGACAATAAACGCGAGCAAAGCGATTGATAAGGGGCCGGCTACATAGAAAAAGAGAACGTCAATTGCGCGTAGAGTGTAATAAGCCTTATCGCCGGACATTACTGCATACAATACGTAGCCAAATGCTGGTTGGTTTGCGTACCAGCAGGAGAAGGCCAAGAGCGCTAAAAGTGCTAGTACCAGAAGTGCATTCAGGACAAATCGTTTACTTTTCATCGATCGCTCCTTCCGGGTGACTCTTATATGTAATTCTACAGCAGTTCTTTTTCAAAGGATCGCACAGTACTGAATAACGTGCACTTTCGCTGGAGGGTCGCTGTTTGGCGGCCCTCTTTTTTGCACTTGCGCGGTGGGATGGTAATATCGTTACGTTTGAACTGTTTCGATGTGAAACCGAGGAGATTCCCTCTATGAGTGCTGACTACCCGTCAATGACTACGGCCGAGATTCGCTCCAAGTTCCTCAACTTCTTTGAGGAGCGCGGTCTTAAGCTCTATCCTTCTTCGTCCCTCGTCCCCGACGATCCTTCGCTGCTGCTTGCCAACGCCGGCATGAACCAGTTTAAGGAGTACTACCAGGGCAAGAAGACCATGAAGGAGATCGGCGCTATCTCCTGCCAGAAGTGCGTCCGCACCAACGACATCGATTGCATCGGCGAGGACGGCCGTCACCTGTCCTTCTTTGAGATGCTCGGCGACTTCTCCTTTGGCGGCGTCTCCAAGCAGCAGGCTTGCGCCTGGGCCTTTGAGCTCATCACCAAGGAGTTCAAGCTGCCGCTCGACCGCCTGTACTTTACCGTCTTTACCGAGGACGACGAGACCCACGACGTGTGGCGTTCTCTGGGCGTTGCCGAGGACCACATCTCCCGCCTGGGCGAGGACGACAACTTCTGGGCCGCTGGCCCCACCGGTCCCTGCGGTCCGTGCTCCGAGATCTATTTTGACATGGGCGAGGAGGTCGGCTGCGGCAGCCCCGACTGCAAGCCTGGCTGCGACTGCGACCGCTTCCTGGAGTTCTGGAACCTCGTCTTTACCCAGTACGACCGCCAGGAGGACGGCTCCATGCCGGAGCTGCCGCACCGCAACCTCGATACGGGCATGGGCCTTGAGCGCATGGCCGCCATCATGCAGCACAAGACCGCCAACTATGACGGCGACCTGATGCAGCACCTCATCAAGCTGGGCGAGAAGATCAGCGGCAAGACCTTTGACGCCGACGATTACTCCGGTGCCAGCCGCTCGCTGCGCATCATCGCCGACCACTCCCGTGCCGTCGACTTTATGATCTCGGACGGCATCCTCCCCGGTAACGAGGGTCGCGAGTACGTTCTTCGCCGTCTGCTCCGCCGCGCCGTGTTCCACGGTCGCCTGCTGGGCATCGAGGGCGCCTTCCTGACCAAGTTCATCGACGAGGTTAACGCTCAGATGGGCGAGGCCTATCCCGAGCTGCTCAAGAACGTCGCGCTCGTCAAGGGTATTGTCGCCTCCGAGGAGGAGCGCTTCTCCACGACGCTCGACAATGGTCGCGTTTACCTGGATGAGGCCCTGGCAGCGCTTGCCGAGGGCGCTGTGCTTTCGGGCGATGTTGCCTTTAAGCTGCACGATACCTTTGGTTTCCCCATCGACCTGACCGTCGAGATCGCTGGCACCGCTGGCCACGACGTCGACATGGACGGCTTCACTGCCTGCATGGAGGACCAGAAGGCCCGCGCCCGTGCCAATGCCAAGGGCGACGCCTGGGGCAGCTTCAATGACGTGTGGGTCGAGCTTTCCGACAAGGTCGCCGCGACTGAGTTCGACGGCTATGACAACGATGTGATCGAGGGCGCCAAGGTTGTCGCCATCGTGCGCAACGGCGAGTCCGTTGAGTCCGCTGCCGCCGGCGAGGACGTCGAGGTTGTGCTCGACCGCACCCCGTTCTATGCCGAGATGGGTGGTCAGCAGGGCGATGCCGGCATGCTTTCCGCCGAGGGCGTTGTTCTGACCGTTGCCGACACCAAGAACCACAACGGCCTGTATGCCCACCTCGCGCACGTTGCCGATGGCACGCTGACTGTCGGTGCCGCTGTTACCGCCGCGCTCGACGCCGAGCGCCGTGGCTTCTTGCGCCGTAACCACACCGCCACGCACCTGCTCGACGCCGCCCTTAAGCAGGTCCTGGGCGAGCACGTCTCCCAGGCCGGCTCGCTGGTGACGCCCGAGCACCTGCGCTTTGACTTTACGCACTTCGAGGCCCTGTCCTCCGAGCAGCTCAAGGCTGTCGAGGACCTGGTCAACCAGCAGATCTTCGCTTCCAAGCCGGTCGTGACCCGTGTCATGGGCATCGACGAAGCCAAGGCCGCCGGCGCTGTCGCGCTGTTTGGCGAGAAGTACGGCGATGTCGTCCGCGTCGTCTCCGTGGGCGCCGAGGACCAGCCGTTCTCCCGCGAGCTCTGTGGTGGTACGCATGCTGCCAACACCGCCGAGATCGGTCTGTTCAAGATCATCTCCGAGTCCTCCACGGGCTCCAACGTCCGCCGTATCGAGGCCGTGACCTCCAAGGGCGCTCTCGATTACATGGCCGACCGCCTGGCGCTCGTTGACGCCGCTGCTGCTGCGCTCAAGTGCCGCGTCGACGAGGTTCCCGCCCGTGTGGAGAACCTGCAGGCCGAGCTGCGCGAGACGTCCAACAAGCTCAAAAAGGCTCTGACCGGTGGCTCCTCCGATGCAATCTCCAGCGCCATCGAGGGCGCCGTCGAGCTCGACGGCTATAAGCTCGTTGTCGCTGAGCTCCAGGGCCTTGAGGCTGCCGACCTGCGCAACGTATGGGATACCGTGCATCAGAAGGTCGCCGGCCCTGTTGCTTGTGTCGTCGCCAGCGTGACTGAGAAGGGCACTCCGGCCCTGCTCGCTGCCGGCTCCGATGACGCCGTCAAGGCCGGTTTCCACGCCGGTAACGTGATCAAGCAGATCGCGGGTCTGGTCGACGGTCGCGGTGGCGGTCGTCCCAACATGGCCCAGGCCGGTGGCAAGAATGCTGCCGGCATCGCCGATGCCCTCGCGGCCGCTAAGACCGCGCTCGGCGCCTAAGAATCTAAGAAGTCGCTGTGGTTGCGCTCGCGCTGGACATAGGGGAGACCAGGATTGGCATCGCCGTCTCGAGCCGTGATGGCAAGATGGCGATGCCTGTCAAGGTGCTTCCGGCTGCCGAGGTCACCGGTATGGCCAAGACGTTCCGCTACCTGGTTGAGGACTATGAGCCCGACATCCTGGTAAGCGGACGTCCCCTGACCATGGCCGGTGAGCCCGGCCCTCAGGCCGAGCGCGTTGCCGCTGTGGCGCAAAAGATTGCCGACGAGCTCGATCTTCCGTTGGAGTTTGAGGACGAGCGTCTGTCCTCGCAAGAGGCCAAGCGTATCCTGCGCGAGCAGGGACTCAACGAAAAGCAGATGAGGGGCAAGATCGACATGATTGCCGCCAGCCTGTTTTTGCAGACGTGGCTCGATCGTAAAAACGAGGAGGTTTCGCATGCCTAGTGCTTCCGATCCGCGCCAGCCGAATCGTACACAGCAGCCGGCGTCGCGCCCTGCCCAGCCTGACCAGCGTCCGGCACAGCCGACGCAGCGCGCAGCTCAGCCTGCCGCGCGCCCGGCGCAGTCCTTCTCTCGTTCGGCCCAACCTGTTCAACGGACGGGTCAGCAGCCTTCTGCTCGTTCGGTTCAGCATCCGGCTTCTCACGCGGCTCAGCAGCCCACTGCTCGTACGGCCCGGCCTGCAGGCGGCACCCGCTTTAAGCAGCAGGCACCTACCCAGCGAACGCAGGCCCCCCAATCGAATTCGCATCACGCTCGTGGTTCGCATGGCGTTGCTCCGGCGACCCGCTCGAGCTACAACACGCATGCTCGTCGCGGTGCTCAAAAGAAGAGTTCTCCGGTTCCCATGATCATCGGCGTTGTGGTGGCGGTGCTTGCGCTTGCTGCGATCGCTTTCTTTTTCGTGCCGGCCGTCAAGGGCTTCTTCGCCGGTGGGGATACGAAGGTCACGGCTGGTCAGCAGGTTACGGTTACCATTCCCGACGGTGCTTCGGGCGATACTATCGCCTCGATTCTCTCCGAGAACCATATTGTCGAAAATCCCAAGGATTACTATGCGGCGGTGAAAAAGCTCAACGCCGATATGTCGCTCAAGCCTGGTGATTATTCGTTCACCACACTCATGGACGCGACCAAGGTCGTTCAGCAGCTCATGGAAGGCCCCAATGCGGGCTCCGATGCGCTGACTATCCCTGAGGGTCTGACGGTTGACCAGGTCGCTGACCGCGTGGCCAAGGCATACGACAGCATTTCTAGGGAGGACTTCCTTAACCAGGCCAAGGCGAGCAATTATGTGAATGATTACTCTTTCCTTAAAGACGCCGCGAACGATTCGCTCGAGGGCTTCCTATTCCCCAAGACGTATTCGCTGGGTAAGGACCCAAGCGTCGATGATGTGATTCGCGCCATGCTTGACCAGTTCAACGCCGAGTATAAGTCGCTTGACTTTGCCAGCTGCGAGGCCAAGATCAAGGAGCGCAATGGCGTGGAGATGTCCGATTACGACATCGTTAACCTTGCCTCGATCGTTGAGCGCGAGGGCCTCAACGCCGATCAACGTGCGCACGTGGCCTCGGTCTTCTACAACCGCCTTGCCGGCAAACTCGACGGTCTGCGCTATCTCAACAGCGATGCGACCATGATGTATGTCACCGGTGGCGAGGTTACCGCCGACGACCTGCAGAGCGATAGTCCGTATAACACCTATAAACACGAGGGTCTGCCGCCCACGCCCATCTGCTCTCCGTCGCTCGAGGCACTCAAGGCCACGCTTGAGCCGACCGACTCCGAGGACCTGTATTTCTACATTACGCAGGACGAGGAGTACTTCTCGCAAACCTACGAAGAGCATCAACAGTCTTGGAATTAGCATGAGGATTTTTAGCCCCAAACGATACGTTGCCTCGGTCGATCGCATCGACCTTGATACCCTGTGGGCCGATGGCAAACGCGCCATTCTGCTCGATCGCGATAACACCCTGGTGCCGCGCGACACCGAGCAGGTTCCCGCCGCGGTTTCTGCTTGGCTCGACGCCGCCCGCGCCAAAGGTTTTAAGCTGTGCATGGTGTCCAACAACTGGCATCGCGACCAGGTTATGGCGTCGGCGCGCGAGCTGGGGCTCGAGGCCATCAGCCACGCCATGAAGCCCGCCCCGTTTGCCTTGAAGGCGGGTCTTAAGCGTCTGGGCGCCACGGCTAATGAGGCTGTACTGATCGGTGACCAGCTGTACACGGACGTGTGGAGCGGTAACTTTGCCGGCGTTGACACTATTCTGGTCAAGCCGCAGGCAACTCAGGACCTGTGGTACACGCAGATCTTCCGTATCTTTGAGCGCCGGGCCCTGCGCGACCTTCCCTGCGAGGAATAGGTTTCGCCATGTCTCAGCACATCAAACACGGCTGCGACCATATCTTCTTTATCGGCTTTTTGGGCGCGGGCAAGTCGACGCTTGCGCGCAACGTGGGCACTATGTTCAAGCGTCGATTCATCGATACCGATCGTTTGGTTGTGCGTCGATGCGGCAAGTCGGTAACCGAGATATTTAAGACCGAGGGCGAGGATCGTTTTCGCGAGCTCGAGACCTCGGCACTCCGTTCGCTTCAAAGCGAGCGCAGTCTGCTGGTATCGTGCGGGGGTGGCATCGTCGAGACGCCGGTGAACATTAAACTGATGCACGAGATGGGTACCTGTGTGTACCTCGAAGGCGACTTTGAGGACTCGTTGCGCCAGATTCGCCGCTCCGATACCCGGCCCGATTTCCGCTCGCCCGAGCATGCTGCGCGCCTGTTTGAGCATCGCCGGCCGCTGTATCGCCAAGCCGCAGATATTACCCTTGATATTCGCAACAAGTCCTTCGAGGACGTTTCCTACCTTTGTGCCGAGATGCTTTTGGAGCGTGGACTGCTATGATTCGCCGTCAACTTATCAATTTCCAAAACCGCAGTGTCGATGTTCGCGTCGGTCTTGGCGCGTTTGAGGAACTGTCGCGCATGTTTGCCTCGGCTGTGGGCAAGCCTAAGCGCGCGATGGTGGTTTGGAACGACGCCACATCCGAGCGCTTTGGTGAGGTCGTCGAGCATGCGCTGGTCGACGCCGGTTTTGCCGTGTCGCCGCTCGCCCTTGAGGTTTCTCCTGCCGGTGCTACGCTGGCCGATGCCGATACCGTCTTTGGCGCCCTGTCGGCTAGCGGCATTACCTGCGACGATCTCGTTGTCGCTGTCGGCGACACGGCAACTTGCTCGGTCGTTTGCTGGTGTGCCAATCAGTGGTGCGGTCGCACCGAGTGCGCCTTGCTGCCGACGACGTTCGACGCCATGCTCACGGTTGCGACGACCATGAAGCCGCTCGTCGCCTCGTCGGCGAATGCGCTTCCGGCTATCGCGTTCCGTCCCGAGCCGGGCTTGGTCGTGTGTGACCTCGACCTTGTTCGCGAGACGGACCCCGAGGACCTCAAGCTCGGCTATGCGGTACTTGTTGGCACCATGCTTTCGAGCAGCAAGTCCCGCTGGAATCAGTTTACCGAGACCGTCCCCGAGATTCTCGCGGGCGAGGAGGTCGCGCTCGTCAATGCCGTTCAGTGGTCTCAGACTGCCCGCAAGGACGTACTGATGGCCACGAACCCGAGCGCCCGCCATGCGCTCGATTTTGGCAAGACGGGGGAGCGTGCCCTGCGCGCCTGCTTGGGCGATGCCGCTTCGCAGGTCCCTGCCTACCAGCTGTTGTCCGAGGGCATGCGTTTTGAGGCGCGCGTTGCCCACGATGCCTGCGACTTCGATATCGATTACGTTTTTGAGGTCGATGACTGCCTGGAGGACTTTGGCATCGAGGAGCTTGCCTTCGACCTGGAGCCCACCGCGTTTATCGAGGAGTTCCGCAGGCAGCAGTTCGCCCGCTCGAACCGCAGTATGTTGCCGCTGCCCGCGGCACTCGGCGCCATTCGTCTAACGGGCGTTGAGGACGAGGTTCTTGAGCGTCACGCTCACGCCTACTTGGCTTCTCGCAAAGAACTTCTCTAAGATTTATTGACATCCATCGTCTTTCGTATCATGTTGAGGGACGGGTTTCCAATCGGTTGCGGTTCGCATGCGATTCCGACGTTCGGTTGAGACCCGTCCCGTCTTTATGGAGACAATAAGAAAGGAATCTGCATGTCTGAGTTTGCTGCCGGTCCTGCCGGTCGTATCGAACGTGTCCGTGCCCTGATGGTCGAGCGCGGCTACGACGCTATCGTGGTACGCGACGAGGCCAATCTTCGTTGGCTCACGGGCGTGAAGGGCGTCTTCGACTACACCTTCGAGTTCCCGCACGCGGCGTTTATTACGGCTGACCAGTGCCTGTTCCATACCGACTCGCGCTACCTCAACAGCTTTGAGGAGAACACGCCCGCCGGCAGCCCCTGGGTCTACGACATGGACGAGGGCACCATCCCCGGTTGGGTCGCCGGCAAGATTGCGGCCAACAAATGCCGCGTCTGCGCTGTCGAGGACGACATGCAGATCAACTTCTACCAGGGTATTCAGCGTGGTCTGGAGGACCGTTCCGTCGCTTGCATGTTGCCGCTGATGCATGACGACATCCGCAAGATGCGCGCCATCAAGGACGCCGAGGAGATCGAGCTCATGCGCCATGCGCAGTCGATCACCGATGCCGCCTTCCAGCATATGCTCGGCTTTATTAAGCCCGGTATGACCGAGAAGCAGGTACGCAACGAGCTCGAGAACTTTATGTTCGCCAACGGTGCTGACAGCCTTGCCTTTGGCTCCATCGTGGCGAGCGGCCCCAACACCGCCAACCCGCATGCCGTCCCGAGCGACCGCGTGATCGAGAAGGGCGACTTTGTCCTCATGGATTACGGCGCGGGCTACTGCGATTATCGCTCCGACATGACACGCACTGTCGTGATGGGCGAGCCTACCCAGGAGCAGCTCGACCTGTACGCGCTCGTGCGCCGTACGCACGAGGAGTGCGTCGCTGCCATCCATCCGGGCGTCGAGGGCAACGACATTTTCAAGCTTTCCAAGAAGATTATCGGCGATGCCGGCTATGGCGATTATTACAACCATGGTCTGGGTCACGGCGTGGGCATCGACATCCATGAGCTGCCCAACTTCAACCGCAGCAAGAACACCATCGAGGTCGGCTCGGTTATCACCATAGAGCCCGGCGTGTATCTGCCCGGTGTGGGCGGCGTGCGTCTGGAGGACTACGGCGTGGTCACCGAGAACGGCTACGAGCCCTTCACCAAGACCCCGCACGACCTGCACGTCATCGATTGCTAGCCCATTTCGATAGATTTTTGGGGCGGGGCGTCCGGATCGATTCGGACGCCCCGCGTTCTCTTTTTATGCGCTCGCTGCAGGCGCCGTCAGCAAGTGTATAATTTCGGTCGTATGTAATTTGGACGCTTGTGCGTTCTGCCCATAACAAGAAAGGTCGCTATGCCTACCATTTCTACCGCCGACTTCAAGAACGGCCTCGGTCTCCGCATCAAGGACAAGGTCTACACCATCGTCGAGTTCCAGCATGTCAAGCCGGGCAAGGGCGGCGCGTTTGTGCGCTACAAGACCCGCGACATCAAGAGCGGCCGTGTCGTCGAGAACACCTGCAACGCCGGCACCAAGTTCGAGAGCGTCATGCTCACCACCCGTGAGTTCCAGTACCTCTACAACGATGGCGCCGACTACATCTTCATGGACAACGAGACCTATGAGCAGGTTCCCGTTCCCGAGGACATGGTGGGCGAGAACTCCAAGTGGCTGCGCGAGAACGACATCTGCCAGCTGCTCTTCGCTGACGATGAGCTCATGGGCGTGACTCCGCCGATGTTCATCGAGACCACCATCGTCCAGACCGACCCGGGCTTTAAGGGCGACACCGTCCAGGGTTCCACCAAGCCGGCCACGATTGACACCGGCGCTGTCATCCAGGTCCCCATGTACCTCAACGAGGGCGAGGTCATCAAGGTTGACACCCGCGACGGCAAGTTCGTCTCCCGCGTCTAGCAACCAACTCTTCTAGGAGGACTCATGCCCCAGGAAATCAAGATTGACGGCATCGGCATTTCGCCCGATGTTCTGACCGCCATCGTCTCGCGCGCCGTGTCCGATGTCGAGGGCATCGCCTCCGTTGGCGTCAAGGACCTTGCCACTAATCTTGTCTCCATGATGCTCTCGTCCAAGGCCCCGGCTTCCGAGCCGGCGGTCGAGGCCGAGGTCGTTGGCGACAAGCTCGCACTCACCGTGCGTGTCGTGGTGTTCTTTGGCTATCCGTTCAAGAAACTCGCCGAGGCCGTTCGCGCCGCCGTGGTCGCCGCCATCGATGCTCAGGTGGGCGTCGAGGTCGAGCGCGTTGACGTTTGCATTGACGGCCTCGTTTTCCCCAAGGAGTAACCTTTGAGCCTTAAGGTTTATCGCGGGCGCACGCTTGCCCGCAGTCAGGCGCTGCAGCTGCTGTTCCAGGCCGAGGCCACGGACAGCCCGCTTGAGCGCGTCCTCGAGGGCGATTTCCTGATCTCGAAGGGCCCCCTCGACCCCTATGCGCTTGAGCTTTGCCGTGGTGCCTACGAGCATATCGATCGCATCGACTGCGCTCTGCGCTCCGTTGCCAAGAACTGGGATCTTATGCGCATGCCCGGCGCCGACCGCAATCTGCTGCGTATCGCCGTTTACGAGATGCGTTTCCTCACCGACGAGGAGGTCTCGGACGCCATCGTGATCAACGAGGCTGTCGAGCTTGCCAAGGCCTATGGCACCGACCAGTCCGCGTCGTTCGTCAACGGCGTGCTGGGCAAGATCGCTCGCAGCGAGGAGCTGCCGGGCGAGGACCTGTACCAAGAGCTGCTGGCCGAGGACCGCGCTCGCGAGGAGGCGCAGGCTGCAGAGGCTGCCGCAAAGGTCGCCGCCGCTCAGGCTGCCGCCGGTGTACTTGCCGAGGATGCGGACGCTGCTGAGGCCGTCGAGGCCGACTCCGTCGAGGAGTAGCCATGCCAGAGGGTTCCGTCCGCAACTTCGACGAGATCTCGGACCGTCTGGACCAGATCATCGCTACCGTTCGCTCCAAGGATACCTCCTTGGAGCGTTCGCTCGATTTGTTTGACGAAGCGATTGAGCTGGGCTCCCGCGCGGTCGATATGGTCGACAAGTTTGAGCTGACGCCGCGAGAGGCCGACAAGCTCGAGCAGGAATACGATGAGGATGCGGCAAACGAATCCCAGGATAGCTAGGCCGCATCTCCGGATACGAATGGTTGATGGCATTCATGAAACGCGTGCGTCTTGATGACGAACTGATTTCACAGGGCATCTGCGCCGATCGCGCGGATGCCCTTCGCACTCTTATGGCCGGCTTGGTCTCGAGTGGCGGTGAGCGCTTGACTTCGCCGGGCCTTAAGGTAATCCCGGGGCTGCCGCTGCACGTGAAGGGGCGCATTCCCTATGTTGGCCGCGGCGGTCTTAAGCTCGAAGGCGCGCTTGATGCGTTTGGCATCAATCCGACGGGCCTTGCCTGTTTGGATGTGGGCTGCTCTACCGGGGGTTTTACCGATTGCCTGCTCAAGCGCGGAGCTGCGACCGTTGTCTCTGTGGACGTGGGTCGCGCCCAGTTCGATTGGTCGTTGCGTCAGGACGATCGCGTGACGCTGCATGAGCGCACAAACGTGACGCAGCTGCCTGAGCTTGGCTATGCCGGCGCCATCGACCTGGCTGTGTGTGATGTCTCGTTTACCAGCATCGCGAACATTATCGATGCGGTACTGGCGTGCCTGGCGCCTACGGGTGCATTCTGCACGCTCGTAAAGCCGCAGTTTGAAGCTCCGGCGGCGCTGGTGGGCGAGGGCGGCATTGTGACCGATCCCGCTGTGCGCCGCGATACGCTCGTGGCGGCGGTTGAGCTCTTTGCTGCCAAGGGGCTGTTCCCGGTCGATGTGTGCGTGTCGCCCATTCATGGTGCCAAGGGCAACGTTGAGTTTTTCCTGTACGGCACGAGATTTGAATCTGGCGACCGCTCGCAAGACGTGCTGCAATCCCAGGTATCGGTTTTGAGCGAGAAAGCTGCAACGCTATGAAGGTCTTTCTGGTTCCCAATTACTACAAGCAAGAGGCGGTCGAGAGCGGCCTGATGCTCGAGCTTTGGCTGACGCGCCAGGGCTATGAGGTCGCATGGGCTGCCGACCAGCGATCGAAGATTCAAAGCACACCTGATATCGACGGCTCCGATCTGGTCATTACGCTCGGCGGCGACGGTACATTGCTGCGCGCTGCCCGCATCCTCAACCATCGCGAGATTCCTATCCTCGGTCTTTCCTATGGTCACCTGGGCTTTTTAACTGCTGCGAGTCCCGAGGAGCGCGACATTCTGCAGGTCGTGAGCGACGCCCTGTCCGGCGAGCTGCATGTGAGCCGTCGCGCTACCATCGCCGCGGATATCGTGTCCGTGCGCGAAGACGGTACGAAGGATGTCGTGCGCACCTTCGCCCTCAACGACATGGCGCTTACCCGCGGTCCGCTGTCCGATATGGTCGAGTTCGACATCACGGTGTCCGGCCATCATATCGACCGCCTACGCGGTGACGGTGTCGTCGTTTCGACGGCGACTGGTTCTACGGGGTACGCGCTCAGTGCCGGTGGCCCCATCGTGAGCCCCGACTATACGGGCATGGTCTGCGTACCCATTGCGCCGCACACCATTCAGGCCCGTGCCTTCTTGACTTCGCCGAGTGATGTCGTCGAAATCTTTATGTCCGATGATCGCCCGAGTGTTCCGGCGATTGCTATCGATGGGCAGTTTATTACCTGCGATGGCACCGTTGAGAGCGTGGCGGTGCGCCGCGGGCCCGGAGATGTGTTGCTGCTGGATTACGGCCCCGAGAGCTTCTATAACTCGGTGAGCCGCGTATTCTACGGAGTCCGTCATGATCGATGAGCTGCAGGTTTCTAACATTGCACTCATTCGCGAGGCGACGCTGGTGCCGAGTGCCGGCCTGACTGTCCTGACCGGCGAGACCGGCGCCGGCAAGACCGCGCTGCTCTCGGCCCTCAAGCTTATTTTGGGTGAGCGCGCGGATTCGTCGACGGTGCGCGAGGGCGAGGCGCTGGCGAGCGTCGAGGCGCGCCTGTTTGACGGCCCGCACGACACGGAGGGCTTCACCGTGCAGCGCAGTCTTTCTGCCGAGGGCCGCAGCCGCGTGAAGATTGACGGCCGTATCGCCAGTGTGCGCGAGCTTTCGGAACGCGTTGGCGTGATGATGGATCTGTGCGGCCAGCACGAGCACCAGCGCTTGCTCGATCCGGCGCATCACGTTGCGATGGTCGATGCATGGGCAGGGCGCCCGGCACTCGAGGCGCTGGATGCGTACCGCGTCTGCTTTAAAGCATCGCGCGCTGCCGCCAAGGAGGTTCGACGTGTCGAAGAGGCCTCGCGTGCGCAGGGGAGCCGCGTCGAGGAGGCGCGCTTTGCCCTCGAGCGCATCGGCGAGGTCGACCCCAAGCCGGGTGAGTATGAGGAACTCGAGGAGCTGCTGCCGCGCTCCGAACATGCCGAGGTACTGGTTGCCACGGCTAACGATGCCCATGCATCGCTTGCCTCTGAAGGGGGAGCGCTCGATGCCGTGAACAGCGCCGTGGCAGAGCTTTCCCGAATGGCTACCGTCGATCGCAAACTCGGCGACATTGCCGATGCACTTTCGGATACCTGTATCTCCCTTGAGGATTGCGCGAATGAGCTTCGTGCCTATCGCGATGGCATCGCCTTCGACCCGCGCGAGCTCGCTCGCATGCGTGAGCGGTATTCCGACCTCAAGGGCCTGTTGCGTCAGTGGGGCCCCACCATGGACGATGTTTTTGCCATGCGCGATCGCTCGCAAGAGCTGCTGTCCCTGGTCGATGATGGCGATGAACAGATCAAAAAGGTGCGTGAGGCACTCGGGAGCGCTGAGCGCGAGTTGTTTGCCGCTGCTAAGGCACTTAAGCGCGCCCGCAATACGGCGGCCCCGCGCTTCTGTCACGAGGTTGGCCGCCAGATGGCTCGCCTGGAGATGGGCGGCGCCGAGCTCGTCTGGGAGTCGCGCGATCTTCCCCGTGCTGAGTGGACGCCCGTTGGTCCTTCGAGCTACGAGCTGCTATACCGCAGCGGTGCCGGTTTGACTCCACGTCCCCTGCGCCGCATTGCGTCGGGCGGCGAGCTCAGCCGCGTCATGTTGGCAAGTAAGGTTGTCCTCGGTAACGCGGACGGTGTCGATACGCTGGTGTTTGACGAGGTCGATGCTGGCGTCGGTGGCTCCACGGCGCGTGCGCTCGCGGGCGTGCTGGCAGATCTCGCCGCTACGCATCAGGTGATTGTCGTAACCCACTTGGCGCAGGTCGCCGTCATGGCCGACAAGCATTATGTTGTCAGCAAGGAACCGGGCGATGTTCCCCAAACGCATTTGGACGAGGTAACCGGCGAAGCGCGTACCGCCGAGATCGCCCGCATGTTGAGCGGCGATCAGTCCGAGGCAAGCCTGGCGCACGCCAGGCAGATGCTTGCGGAGGCGCGTGCCTAGGTCGAGCCGCCACAAGCATGTCCAACCCGGCCGCCACGAAACGGGTCCATCTACTACGTTTGGTAGGGCATCGGCAACCATGCCAAGAATTGCAAAAAGAAAACCGCAGGTAGAACACCTGCGGTTTTCTCTATTTTGGGTGTATGGTTGGCAGTTGCGGTTAAAACGTAGTAGATGGGCGGGTTTCGTGACGAGAGGCGTCTATCGGCCCCCAATCTACCTACTCAACGACCTTATCCGGCTGGATGAGCTCCTCGTAGTAGCTGATATGCTCACGTGCGTCTTCAATCTCGGGCAGCAGGAAGTTGTAGATGACTTCGATGATCATCGTGGCGCTGATCTTAGAGAACGCAAAGTCGCCCGTCGTCAGCAGCGCTTCGTGGTTGACGGTATTAAAAGTGTAGTCTGCCAGGCGCGCGAGCGGGGATTTGCTGTCGCTGCTGATGACGACTACGGTTGCGCCGCAGTCGCGAGCCGCTTTTGCCATGCGATTCAGTCGGCGCGATTTGCCGGAGTTTGAGATTAGCACGATGACGTCACCCGGGCGCAACGTGAGCGCAAAGCCGATTGATGTCTCGCTAATGGTGCTCGCCATGCAGCGCAGGCCCAGCTGCGAAAACTTAAACGTCGCATCGAGTGCGACCGCGTTCGTATTGCCCACAGCTGCAAACTCAATAACCCCTGCATGCTTAAGGGCATGCACAACAGCCGCCAGCGTATCGTGGTCGATCCCGTCGATGGTCGCATTAAGCTCGCTCACCTTGGCAGCCAGGATGTTCTTGAGGCTCTGCTCCATATTGTCGAGCGAGACCTCGTCGGTCAGGCCCTCGTTGCGCTGGCTTTCCAAATCCCTCGCCAACGAAAACTGAAAGCTGCGGAAGCTGCCAAACCCAAGCTTGCGGCAGAAGCGCGAAACGGTCGCCTCGGACGTGGCAGCGGCGCGTGAGAGCTGAGCCGCCGTGAGGCGTGGAGCCTCGGACTGGTGCTCCAATATATAATCGACAATGCGCTGCTCGGATTCGCTGTATCCCTGATGGGTGCTAATGAGGGAAAGTGCGCTCTTGCTACTATCGGTCATGGATGTCTCCTGGTTGGCATGAAAATCTAATTTGATTCGCAATGCCATAGTATACGGGCATTTTCAATTACAAGATACACCTTGCCGTTTCAAGTGTTGATGGTAAACTTTCACTTACCGTTTACGGTTATGAAAGAACCTTTCACCGGAGAATTGCACCTTGTCTCTTCTCACGCGGACGGTAGGTTGGTATCTTTCAGTTGTGGAAAAACGCGCATCGAAGCGCGTGTAGGGGAGCGCCCGCGGGCGCTGTACTCAAGAAGGAGGGACACATGGCTAAGTTTGACATCATCGCCGCGACCGGTTGCCCGACCGGCATTGCGCACACCTTCATGGCGAAGGAGGCGCTGGAGAAGGCAGCTGCCGAGCGCGGTCTGACCATTAAGGTCGAGACTCATGGCCAGGTCGGTGTCGAGAACGAGCTCACCAAGAGTGAGATCGCTGGTGCCAAGGCCGTCGTCGTCGCAGCAGACAAGGATGTTCAGGCTGAGCGTTTCGCCGGCAAGCCCATGGTTTCCGTTGGTGTTTCCAAGGCCCTGTCCGTTGAGGCCGCCGGTAAGCTGATTGACCGCGCGCTCGCCGCCAAGGGCGACAGCACGGTTGCAGCCGCTGCCGATGTCGAGGACGAGGTCGAGGAGAAGGAGTCCATCGGCCACATCATCTACAAGCACCTCATGAACGGCGTCAGCCACATGCTGGTCTTCGTCGTTGCCGGTGGTGTTCTGACCGCTGTCTCGTTCCTGTGGGGCATTACGTCCTTCGATTCGACGGCGTCTGACTACAACAGCTTTGCTGCGATGCTCAAGATCATCGGCGGCATCGCCATGAACCTCATGGTTCCGGTGCTTTCCGCCTACATCGCCGAGTCCATCGGCAAGCGCCCGGCGCTCGTCCCCGGCTTTGTTGCTGGTATGATCGCCATCCAGGGCCTGCCTGTTAACGCCGAGACCGGCATGATCGACGCCGGTGGCGCCGGCGTGGGCTTCGGCTTCCTGGGCGGCATCGTCGGTGGCTTCCTCGCCGGTTATGTCATCCTGCTGCTCGAGAAGGTCTTTGCCGGTCTGCCCAAGAACCTGGACGGCCTCAAGGCTATCTTCCTGTACCCGCTGTTCTCGACCGCCATCGTCGGCCTGGTCATGCTCGGCATTTCCGGCCCCATGGCTGCCATCAACACCGCTATGATGGACTTCCTCAAGGGCCTGTCCGCCTCTGGCGCCGTTGTACTGGGTCTTGCCATTGGCTGCATGTGCGCCTTTGACATGGGCGGCCCGGTCAACAAGGCTGCTTACGTCACCGGTACCGCTATGCTCACCGAGGCTTTGGCCGCCGGTGTTGGCACCGATACCTACAACTTCGGCACCAACTTCATGGCTGCCGTCTCCGCCGCCTGCATCGTTCCGCCGCTGATCACCACCTTTGCCGTCGTTGTCGGCAAGAAGTACTTCAGCCAGGAGGATCACGACGCCGGTGTCGTCAACCTCATCCTTGGTTGCACCCACATCACCGAGGGCGCCATTCCGTTCATGACCAAGAACATCTGGCCCGTCATGCCCATCATGATGCTCGGTTCCTCTATCGCTTCGATCCTGACCATTATGTTCAACGTTCACGATCCGGCGCCTCACGGTGGCTTCCTGGTCCTGCCCGTTGTCGAGAACGGTCCGCTTTGGGTCCTCGCGATCCTCATCGGCGCTGTGGTCGGTGGCATCCTGTTCGTGGCCTTCAAGAAGTACGACTTCGAGAAGAACCAGAAGGCCGCTCCTGCAGCCAAGCCGGTTGAGGCCCCCAAGGCCGCTGCCGTCGAGGCCCCCAAGGCCGAGGCTGCCGACTTCGTGAAGGTCGAGAATGTCTTTGTCGCCGAGGACTTCGCTTCTCGTGACGAGGCTCTGAGCTTCGTTTCCAACCAGGCTGTTAAGGCCGGTATCGCCAGCGATGCCGACGCCGTGATGAACGCCTTCCTGGCCCGCGAGGCCGAGGGCACCACGGGCATGATGGAGGGCTTCGCCATCCCGCATGCCAAGTCCGACGCCATTACCGAGGCTGCCGTCATCGTCGTCAAGGACGAGTCCGGCGTGACCGGTTGGGACACCATGGACGGCGCTCCCGTCAACGTGGCTATCGCCCTGCTCATCCCCGGTGCCCAGGCCGGCACTACGCACCTCAAGATCCTGTCTAAGGTCGCCGAGGCGCTCATGGACGAGGACTTCCGTGCCACCGTCAAGGGTTCTACCGACGCTGCCGAGATCGCCAAGACGATCAACGCCCGCCTGGTCTAATTCGTCGGTACGCGAATAACATCGCCCCCTGTATATAAGGCGGAGTCCCTCTCCAGGGCCTCCGCCTTTTTCGATAACAGAGAACGCACTGGTTGATCCCATCAGCTAGAATTTCTTTCAGCCGACATTACTCTGGACCGACTGAGTTTCCGCAGCTTGCTCGCCCACAGGGGCCCGCGCGCGGCCTGTGAGATTTATCGCGAGTTCCGCACGAGCCGAAGAGCACTTAATGTGCTCTTCGTGCGAGCAGGACTGTAGAGCAGGAAATCTCACAGGCCGCGCACGGGCCCCTGTGGGCGAGCAAGCGGACGACAAACACATCTGTCCAATAATTCGTCTGAAACATAATGAAAAACCGTTTGATGTGAGTTAATATAAACAACGTCGTGAATCTGACTCCTGCCACATGCATGACAGGGGTTAAACACAAAAAGGAGTCAACTATGGTTTCTGAGAAGGCTACCCTCGTTAATCCTCAGGGTCTGCACATGCGTCCGGCTGGTCTGTTCGCCTCCACCATGGGCAAGTATGCCTGTGACGTGACGGTCGTCACCCCCGAGAAGGAGGTCAACGGCAAGTCCCCGATGGCCCTCATGGCTGCTGGTATCCCCTGCGGCACCGAGGTCGAGGTCAAGTGCGACGGCGCTGACGAGGCCGAGGCTCTGGCTGCTGCCATCGAGCTCATCAAGAGCGGTCTTGGCGAGTAGAACTCAAACGGGTCGCATGTTGAACAACTAAGTTCATATTTGGGGGCGCAGTGACCTGTTGTAAGGTAGCTGCGCTCTTTTGTCATGGATATGGCAAAACGCTTTATCACATGACACGGAGAGAGGAATGGGAATGTATCAGGGAGTCAACGCTTCCGAGGGCATCGGTATCGGCACCGTCATGGTCGCCGTCGATCCCGACTTGACGTTTGAGCCGCACGAGGTTGCTGATTCGGCAGCAGAGAAGGAGCGCTATCAGACCGCTCTTTCGGTCTTCTGCGAGAAGACCCAGGCTCAGGCCGACCACATGAAGGAGACGGTGGGTGAGGCCGAGGCCGAGATCATGAGCGGACACATTGTCTTGGCTCAGGACCCGGGCATGACCGACGCCATCAACGCCGCCATTGACGGCGGTACCTGCGCCGAGCAGGCGCTCATGGACACCTCGACCATGTTCGAGAACATGTTCCTGTCCATGGACGACGAGATGTTCCGTCTGCGCGCGGCCGACATCGCCGACATCCGCACCGGTATTCTGGCCGAGCTGCTGGGCAAGGAGGTCGTCGACCTCTCCGTCCTGCCCGAGAACACTGTCGTTGTCGTGCACGACCTCACGCCGTCCATGACCGCCACGATCGATAAGGCTCACGTTGCCGGTATCGTCACCGAGACCGGTGGCCGCACGTCGCACTCCGCGATCATTGCGCGCGCCCTCGAGATCCCGGCTGTCCTTTCGGTTTCCAACAGCTGCACCGCGCTGCGCAACGGTATGACCGTTGTCGTCGACGGTGGCAAGGGTATCGTCGAGGCCGATCCCGATGAGGAGACGCTCGCCGCCTACACCGCCAAGGCCGAGGCCTTCGCCGCCGAGAAGGCAGCCCTCGAGGCCTTCCGCGGCAAGCCTTCCGTGACTGCCGATGGCATCAAGAAGATTATCGCCTGCAACATCGGTAACCCCGATGACGTGCCCAACGCGCTCGATCACGACGCCGAGGCCATCGGTCTGTTCCGCTCCGAGTTCCTGTTCATGGACTCCGCTGAGCTTCCTTCCGAGGAGGAGCAGTTCAACGCCTACCGTAAGGTCGCCAGCGCGCTCAAGGGTGCTTCGGTCATCATCCGCACGCTCGATGTGGGTGGCGACAAGGAGATTCCGTATCTGCACATGGTCAAGGAAGACAACCCCTTCATGGGCTTCCGCGCCGTGCGTTACTGCCTGGCCAATCCCGACCAGTACAAGGTCCAGCTCCGCGCTCTGCTGCGCGCTAGCGCCTTCGGTGACGTCAAGATCATGATCCCGCTCGTCACCTGCGTCGAGGAGGTCTTGGCTGTCAAGGAGCTCGTCGAGCAGTGCAAGGCCGAGCTGACCGAAGAGGGTCGAAAGTTCAACGAGAACATCGAGGTCGGCATTATGGTCGAGACGCCCGCCGCTTCGCTGCTCGCAGACCGTCTGGCCGAGGTCGCCGACTTCTTCTCCATCGGCACCAACGACCTGATCGGCTACACCATGTGCGCCGACCGTGGCAACGACACCATCTCCAACCTGTACCAGGTTTACTATCCCGCCGTGCTCCGCTCGCTCAAGAACATCATCGAGAGCGGTGTGAAGGCCGGCATCATGGTCGGTATGTGCGGCGAGGCCGCTGCCGATCCGCTGCTCGAGCCGCTGCTGATCAGCTGGGGCCTGGAGGAGTTCTCGATGAGCGCTCCGTCGATCCTGCGCGCCCGCAAGACCATCAGCCAGTGGACCAAGGCCGAGTGCGACGAGCTCGCCGAGAAGGCACTCGCCTGCAACACCGCCGCCGAGGTCAAGGCACTGCTCGAGTCCGCTGCTCGCTAATTTGGTATCAGAGGTAACCGCGTGGTTGGAATGGGCCGGCCACGCGGCCCTCACATATACAGGGGGTACTGTAAATGTTCTACACGCTAACTGCTAATCCGGCTGTCGACATGACGGTTTCGAGCTCTCCGCTCGAGCCCGACGAGAACGTCCGCACCGGCTCGGCCAGCTACACGGCTAACGGCAAGGGCCTCGACGTGTCCTTCGCCTTTAAGAAGATGGGCGTCGACACCGTCGCGCTCGGCTTCTTCGCTGGCTTCACGGGCAAGTTCATCGTCGAGGAGGTCATGAACCTGGGTTGCCTCTGCCGCCCGGTCTGGACCGACGGTATCACGCGCATTAACACCTACGTCAACGATGGCCAGCACGAGTACGGCATCCTGAACCCGGGTGCTCCTATTACGCCGCAGCACCAGGAGGAGCTCTACAACATTCTGGATACCGCGGGCGATCTTGAGTGCCTGATCGTCTCCGGCTCCGTTCCTCCCAAAGCTACGCCCGACTTCCTGGCTCAGGTCATGGAGCACGCTCAGGCTCGTGGCGCCGACGTCGTCCTGGACCTGTCCTCCGACAAGCTCAAGGAGCTCGCTCACAAGAAGCCGCTGCTCATCAAGCCGAACCATCACGAGATGAAGGCCATCTTCGGCGTGCCGGTCGATACCGACGACGAGGTTCGCGTTGCCATGAAGATGGCTCACGACGCTGGCGTTCAGAACGTGCTGCTCACCCGCGGTAGCCGCGGCGACGCTTACTTCTCTAACGGCGAGGACATCTGGTACGCCAAGCGTGAGT
This sequence comes from uncultured Collinsella sp., assembly GCA_902470065.1. Classification (GTDB taxonomy): domain Bacteria; phylum Actinomycetota; class Coriobacteriia; order Coriobacteriales; family Coriobacteriaceae; genus Collinsella. Next base: position 66,942 of record CABRFA010000001.1, on the reverse strand, counting down.
TCAACATCAAGCTGGTTTCTTCCGTCTGCGCCGGCGACTGCACCCTCGCTGCGTTCCTGCACAAGTGGTACAGGGATCGCGACAACGTCGAGGAGGCCATGAAGCTCGCTATGGCCACCGGCGCCAACGTTGCCGAGTCCGTCGGCATTGGCGACTTTGGTCACGTCGACGAGTACAGCAAGCGCGTTGCTGTCCGCAAGCTCGATCGTCAGTAATCGAAACGCGACATATTCGTGCGCATGTGGCGCCCCGGTTTCGGCTGGGGCGCCTTTTTGTTCCGCCACGGGGGAGAGGTGCCCCGCCGTACTTCATCGCTTCCACACCGTTCACCGAGTTGTCCTAGCCTTTTACCGATGCGTGGAATATACTTTCATTAACACGTTGCTTCGTGAAAGGAACATTCATGATTTACACGCTCACTGCAAATCCCGCCATTGACTACAACATCGCCTGCGACGGCCTTGCTGCCAACACCGTCACGCGTACTCGCAACGCCGTCTACACGCCCAACGGCAAGGGCCTCAACGTCTCGTTTACGCTTGACCACTATGGTGTCGACACCACGATCCTGGGTTTCTTCGCCGGCTTCTCGGGTGAGTTTATCGTTAAGGGCGCCGAGGCCCTGGGCGTGCCCGTCAAGCCCGTGTGGACCGACGGCATCACGCGCGTCAATGTGTTCCTCAACGCCGGTCCCGACACCGAGTACAACATGGTCAATGCCGGTGCCGCCATCAATGAGGCCAACGAGCAGGAGATGTTTGAACTTATCGATTCGCTCGATGACATGACCTGCCTGGTCATCAGCGGCTCGCTGCCTCCCAACACTTCCGAGGGCTTCTTGGCCGAGGTCCTGCGCCGTGTCAAGGCCAAGGGGGCCGAGTTCGTCCTCGACATCTCGAGCCATCAGCTGGCAGACCTCATTGCTCTGGAGCCACTGCTGATCAAGCCCAATGATGACGAGCTGCTCGACATCTTTGGCATCAAGGTGAGCGGTGGCGACGACGAGTCCGTCAAGGGCGCGATGGCCGAGCTGCACGCCAAGGGCGCCAAGAACGTGCTGCTGACCCTCGGTGGCGACGGCGCGTACTTCTCCAACGGCGAGCATATCTGGTTTGCCAACCGCACCTTCGACGTCAAGCTGCTGTCGACGGTGTGCGCCGGCGATTCCTCGCTCGCTGCCTTCTTGTCCGTGTGGCACGACGCCCCCGAGCGCGTCGAGGACGCCCTGCGTCTTTCGATGGCCACCGGCGCCAACGTGGTCGAGTGCCCCGGTCTGGGCGATTTTGCCAAGGTGGACGAATATAAGAAGCACATCGAGGTTCGCCAGGTCTGCTAGCCGCATCGATACATCGTTGCCGAACACCCGCTTTGGATTACCAAGGCGGGTGTTTTTTGCGCGCTGAACATATGTGGTGTCTGCTGTCTCGTTTTATCTAATCAACGACGCGATTGCGTGTGCGCGCTTTCTCGTTTCTTGTTAGACTTCTTGAGAACCATCGATTAACGCTCACAAGTGCAGGAGGCCATAGGCATGTGCAATGTTTCGCTCAACGGTACGCAACCGTCCGATGCCTCCCTGCGCGTCCTGCGTGCGCTTGAGGCGGCTGGTCTTGAGGCTTGGTACGTAGGCGGTTGGGTGCGCGACGCCCTGATGGGGCGCCCCAGCCACGATGTTGATATGTGCTGTAGCGGCCTGTGGCAGGAGTCCAAGGCGGCGCTCGAGGCCGCCGGCATCGTGGTTGTGGAGTCGGGCATTAAATTTGGCGGAATCACGGCTATTTCCGATGGCGAGCGTATCGAGGTCACTACGTACCGTCTGGATGGCTTCTATACGGATGGGCGCCATCCTCAGAGCGTGGAGCGTGCCGCCTCGCTCGAGGACGATCTGGCGCGCCGCGACTTTACCGTCAACGCCATGGCCTGGCATCCCGAGCGCGGGCTTGTCGACCGCTACGACGGCCAGGGTGACTTGGAGCGCAAGCTGATTCGCGCTGTCGGCGATCCCAAGCGTCGCTTTAACGAGGACGCTCTGCGCATGCTGCGTGCGGTGCGCTTTGCCTGCCGTCTGGACTTTATGATTGAGCTCGAGACTAAGCGTGCGCTTGCCGAGTGCGCGCCGCTGCTCGATGCCGTGGCGCGCGAGCGCGTGGGTATTGAGCTCGAGGGCATTTTCTCGACTGGCCACGGGGGAGACGCGATGCTGCGCTACCCCGAGCTCATCTGCGCCGCCGTGCCCGAGTTGGCAGCGGGTCGCGGGTTTGATCAACGCAGTGTCTATCATGCTTTTAACGTCTACGAGCATATCGCCCGCGTGCTGACGGTGGCAGGGGAGCTGGCGCTGTGCGACGGCGTCGTGCCATCGTCGAGCCTTATGTGGGCGGCGTTTTTGCACGACGTCTCCAAGCCTGATTGCTTTACGGTCGATCACGCCGGCAGCGGCCACTTTTACGGTCATCCCGAGCTCGGCGCCAAGAAGGCGCGTGTCATCATGGATCGCCTGGCACTCTCGCACGATTTGGTGCGCGATGTGTGCCTGCTGATCAAATACCACGATAAGCCGCTGCGCCCCGAGCGATCCTGCCTGCTCAATATGATGCGCGCGCTTTCGGGCGAGGGTGTCGATACGCCGCGTCTGATGGACGAGCTCATGGACCTTAAGCGTGCCGATACGCTTGGCAAGGCGCCCTCGTGCTTCTATTACGTCGAGACGATCGAGGAGATGCGCTCGCTCGCCCACGAACTGCTTGAGGCGGGGGAGCCCTATACGCTCAAGATGCTTGCCATCAACGGCGGTGACCTGATCCGTGCCGGAGTCAAGCCCGGGCCGGAACTGGGTCAGCTTCTCAACTCCGCCCTCGACGCCGTGATCGAAGACAATATTCCCAACGAGCGCGAAGCTCTTTTGGTCCATCTCAACTTGAATTAGCTACCCAGTTTACCTGCGTGTTCCATAACCTGACGACAATTTTTCGGCAATTTGGAATTTCTTCTTGCGCTGACGTTTTTTGTCCCGTAATATATTTCCTCGCAGCACGGCAGTGCAGATGTCATGTGGCCCGTTCGTCTAGCGGTTTAGGACGCCGCCCTCTCAAGGCGGAGATCACCAGTTCGAATCTGGTACGGGCTACCACTTGTTTTCTGCTGAGGCTTATGGCCCGTTCGTCTAGCGGTTTAGGACGCCGCCCTCTCAAGGCGGAGATCACCAGTTCGAATCTGGTACGGGCTACCACGCATTTGATACCCGGTCTTCCCATGGAAGGTCGGGTTTTTTATTTTCAAACAACCGTCTGCAATTCCCGTTTGAACCAGAGCTTTGCGTTCTGCCTATGCCCCTTACGGGTACAATATCCAAGATATTTTGACTGTTAGAAGGAGTCTCATGACGGAGTCCTCTCAGCATACGTCTAAGCCCCAGGTCGAGGTTGAGGCCTCGGGCGGAGATGACAATAAGAGCGCACGTCGCGGCGCCATCTTTATCGGCGTCGTGCTGGTGGGTTATATCGTCTATCTGGTGGTAACCGGGCAGATGGGGCAGTTCTGGGCCGCAATGTCGAGCGTCCAGGCGCCATGGCTCGTTGTCGCGTGTCTTTGCATGTTCATGTATCTGTTCTTTGGCATTGTGGCCTATGCGATCGCCGTCTGGCTCGACCCATATTCACCCGTCGGCATCCGCGACCTGATTTCGGTCGAGGCGAGCGGCATCTTCTTTGGCAACCTGACGCCCATGATGATGGGCTCGACTCCCGCCCAGATCTACCGCCTGACCAAGGCGGGCCAAAATGTCGGCGAGGCTGGCGCCACGCAGTTCACGCGCTTTATCGTGTATCAGTTTGGCCTCGTTGCCTGGGGCGCTATCCTACTGCTTGCTCGCATGCCGTTTTTTGCCGAGCGCTATGGCGACATGACGCTGCTGTGTGTCTTTAGCTTTGGTGGGCACTGCTGCATCTTGCTGGGCATCTTCGCCGTCGCGCTCATGCCTAAGACCGTCACGCGCGTCGCCCATTGCATCATCAATTGGCTTGAGCGCATTGGTGTCTCGGCCACTAAGATCGAGGGATGGCGCACGTTTGTCGATGGCGAGATCTACTCCTTCTCCGAGAAGTTCAAGCTTTCAGCCGGACATTTTTCTTCCATGCTGCTCACCGTGTTTATCACCATGCTGCAGCTCGCGTTTTTCTATCTGGTTCCGTATTTCCTGATGCTTGCCTTTGGCCACCACGAGGTCGACTTTTTCTCGGTCATGGCCGCGAGCGCCTTTGTCCAGCTGCTGAGCTCTGCGGTCCCCCTGCCCGGTGGAACTGGTGGCGCTGAGGGCGGCTTTGCATTGTTCTTGGGTCATTTCTTTGGGTCGGCTTCGACCGCTGGCTATCTGCTGTGGCGCCTCATTACGTTTATTGCGCCGACCATTTTGGCTGCGCCCCTCCTGGGCCTTAAGAGCGCCCACAACGAGAGCATCCATGCGCGCTGGGATCGCGTGATGCGCAAGCTCGGCCGCATGCCTCAGACGCCCTCTGCGCCCACTAAGCCGCACCCCGCGAATGCTGTTACCTTTGATCCCAAGAAGCAGGCTCAGAAGGCTTCTGGGACCGCTAAGCCGGCTCATAAAGCCTATGTGCGCCAGACAGGCGATGGTATTCGCGTATCTCCGTCGGTACTCAATAAGAAGAAGCACCCTAAGTCGCAGTAGGACAGTCGTGCGTTCTTCATGATGCGGGGCATATTTGTGCTGTATGGGGGATAATCCTCTTACGTAGATTATCTCTCATCTGTTGATGAATGCTCGCATATCGAAGGGACACGCCCATGGCAACCAGCAAACCGCGTCTTGATCGTCGCATCGTTCGCAGCCGTAATGCCATCCTTTCCGCTTTCGAGCGCCTGCTCATGGAAAAGCCGCTGGCAGACATTACGGTGAGTGCCATCGCGCGCGAGGCCAATGTCGACCGCAAAACCTTCTACGTGCACTTTGGCACGGTTGACGGCCTGCTCGATGCCATTGCCGTCGATGTGGTGGAGATGATTGTCGACTCGGTCGAGAAAACACTTGCTTCAATGGACGGCGACACCAACGAGCGCGCTCTTGGCGCGGCGGCGACCTTCTTTAAAACCGTTAACGAGGCACTTTGCAACAACTTGGTGCTCAATCGTCAGCTGATCGAGAACATTCCGCTCGATGATTTTATGGCTCGTCTTCGTGCGCCGCTCGAGCACGAGATTGCCGAGCGCGATCTGCTGCCTCAAGGTCTCAAGGACGAGATGTTCGACTACTATTTGGCGTTTTTGCTATCGGGTATTATCGGTATCTATCGCACGTGGGCGTTGTCTGATGGCTCGGTTCCCATCGAGCGCGTCTCGGAGGTTGCCAATGATCTCACGCTCAACGGCCTGTCGAGCCTGGAATCTCGCTTCGAATAGCATCGATAATTCAACAACTTAAAGAAATTGCGGTGGAATAGGGATTGTTTTGGCTATTGGAAGGCCGATCTAGTCCCTATTTCACCGCAACTTAGTAAAACTGTTTTGATGGTAAGGCGGAGCAGCCTCGAAGATGAGCCTCGAGGCTGCTCCGCTTCATTTCTGAGCGTTTGTCGTGTAGGGCAGCATTAATCGCCGTTTTTGAGTATGCGGCCCTGTTTTTCGAACTTGTGCATGTCGCTATCGGCCATGCCCTGCGACTTGTCCTCGTGACGCTTGGCGTATAACGGATCGTCGGAGTCGTTCCAGATGCGGTCGGCGACAGGTGACCATGCCTCGGCGGCAGCCTGGGTCTTTTCGCGCAGCTGCTCGGGTGACTCCTTCTCGATTAGGTCGGTGCTCATTGCGCCACTCTCGGCGACCAGTTTGGGCAGCACGTCGGGATTCTCGAGCATGGGACATGGTTTGAGGTAGTTGTCGTTAAACGGCATGTTCTCGTAGTACTTCATAAAGAGGGGAGAGCGCAGCGCGTCGAGTAAGCTCACATCGTGGATGTTGGCGTTTGAGTAGTGGATGAACACGCACGGCTCCACGTCTCCGGCGGCGTTGATGTGCAGGTAGCGGCGGCCTCCGGCGATACATCCGCCTACAAACTCGCCATCGTTTTGAAAGTCGAGCGTAAACAGCGGCTTCTTCTCGCGCATTTCACGGATAAAGTGATACATGTGCTCGCGCTGCTCGGGCGTGGGCATGAGCTCGGGGGTTGCGTTGCGGCCAACCGGCATAAAGTGGAAGTACCAGCAGAAGAGTGCTCCCTCGCCGATCATCCAGTCCATGTTCTCCTCGGTAGCAACCGTATCGGTATTGGCGCTGGTCCAACAGGTGGAGATACCAAACGGCAAGTCGCGCTCGCGCAGGAGTTTCATGGCGTGCTCGATCTTTGCGTAGGTACCCTCGCCGCGACGGGCGTCGGTGGTGTGCTCATTGCCCTCGGCGCTGATGGCGGGGACAAAATTACCTACGCGAATCATATCGTCGCAGAAGGCCTCGTCGATCAGCGTGGAGTTGGTAAAGCAGAGAAACACGCAGTCCTGATGTTTTTCGCAAATTCTGATCAGGTCGTGCTTGCGGACGAGCGGCTCGCCGCCGGTATAGATGTAGATATGCGTACCGAGCTCTTTGCCCTGTGTAACGATAGAGTCGATGTCTTCGAACGAGAGATTCTGCTTGTAGCCGTACTCGGCGGCCCAGCAGCCCGTGCAATGCAGGTTGCAGGCGCTCGTGGGATCAAGCAGGATGGCCCATGGAACGTTGCACTGGTACTTTTCGCGGTTCTTTTCCTGCTCTGGCCAAGCAAGCAGGTTGGCGTCGACAATGAGGGTCTTAAGCAGTTTGGTTCGCATCTGGGGATTAAGGCTGAACACACGCATGATCAGGTCATACCAATTGCCGCGGCTCTTGATGACATTGGTGAATGCCTCTCGCTGTACAGGAAATGCGCGATTGGGGACCAGCTTGTTCACGAGGTCCATGATTTTGTCGATGTTTTCTTGCGGGTTGTCGTCGAGATAATCGATGAGCTTGTTAAGCGCTGCACGCTCTGCTGACTGTGTAAGCGACATGGGTATATCCTTTCACGTGTGCTTAATGTGTGATAATACCCACTTGTAGATTAAACGAAGTCTAAAGATTTGTAATGTGTCTATTCAACGAATCAATTTAATTTGGGGTGAAGCGTTATACGCCGACACCTTCTAAGTTGCGGTGAAATAGTGTCAGATGGGGATGCGGACGATTTCTTGGGCCGCGCCTAGGCGTATCCATTGGAATCCTCCGATGCGCCTTTGCACGCTCGCATGACCTCGATACTATGCGAGCGTGCGAACTCGACGAGCTCTGCGTTGCGGGCGTTTATGGTGCCGAAGGCGGCGGGGCACACGATAAGGCGCGCGCAGTGGACGAGGAGCTCTTTGGCGCGGGCTATGGTTTTATCCCCGATCGGCTCGAAGGCGCGCTCGGCCACGCATTCCGTCGCCAGGTCGCGCGCGAGCTCGCAGTCGATGTCCCCTTCGTGCAGAACGCCCGCGTAGAACGCCTTGCCCTGCCGGATGAGCTGGCGAAACACAGCCGACCCCGTACCTGCGCCAGCGATGACGAACGTGTGCGCATCGCCGTGTGGGCGCCCAATTTCCACGCTGCCGAAGCGCTCGTTGAAGGTGCCATGTTGAAGGCCGTAGAGCTCGCCAATCGTCTCGCGCGTGAATATGTCCTCGGGTGCGCCGGCGCGGAAGACCCGGCCGTCCTTCACGCAAATCACCTTGTCGGCGCTTTTCTGCGCGAGCTCGAGTTCGTGGATGGACATGATGACAGCAACATTCCGCGATTTCGCAAGGTGGCGAAGTATTCGCAGCAGGTCGATCTGGTAGCGTATATCGAGATATGACGTGGGCTCGTCGAGCACGAGCACACGCGGATCCTGCGCGATGGCGCGTGCGAGCATGACGCGCTGGCGTTGCCCGTCGCTTATCTGCATGAAGTCGCGCTCGGCGAACTCTTCCACATGTGCGGTTTTCATGGCCTCGTCGACCCGACTATGGTCGTCGGGCGAGAGTGTGCCCATTCGCCCGGTGTAGGGATGCCTTCCCGCCTCTACGATATCGCGGCAGGTGAGGAGCTCGGTCCGGGGTCGATCTGTCAGCATAACGGCAAGGTTCCTTGCGAACTCCGCTGTCTTCCATCGGGAAATCTCCCGCCCGTCGAGCTCGACCGCGCCGGCAAGCGGTGCCAGATGGCGTGTGATGGTTTTCAAGATGGTCGACTTGCCCGAGCCGTTCGGCCCGATGAGCGCCACGACGTCGCCCGCGCGAACCTCCAGCTCGACGCCTTCGACTACGACCTTCTTGTCGTAGCCCGCCGACAGGTCGCTTATGCGGAAAAGCGGCGCTCCGTCAGCCTGCGTTTCGACCGGGGTTTCGAGGTTCGACTCCCCTCCGAGCGTTTTGGGCCGCGGCACGAATTCCCCCATCTACCTCACCCGCTTCTTCAACATGAGCGCGATAACCACCGGCGCGCCGAAGATGGCGGTGACGGCGCTGATGGAAAGCTCGACGGGAGAGAACAGCGTGCGCGCGATCAAATCGCAGCCCGCGCAGAAGATGGCGCCTCCCAAGAAGCACGCAGGAATCACGCGGATGGGCTTCGACGACTTCAGCGCCGACTTCACGAGATGCGGAACCGCGATGCCTACGAACGACACCGGACCAGCGAACGCGGTCACGCAGGCGGAGAGCATGCTCGCTAGAAGGACGAGCACCACGCGGAAACGTGCGACGTTCACGCCGACGCTTTTCGCGTAGGCTTCTCCCAGCTGGAAGGCGGAAAGGGGCTTCGATATCGCGAATACGCATGCGCTCACGGCGATCACCACGACCGCGATGACCGCGACGTCGTCCCAGCTCGAACCCGAGAAACTACCCAAAGACCAGTTGTGCAGGTTTACGATGGACTGGTCGTCGGCGAAGGCGATGAGGAAGTTCGTCGCCGCCGAGCAGATGTATCCTACCATGACGCCCGCCACGATGAGCATGGCCATGGAACTTATGCGCCGTGCGATGAGGAGCACGAAGCCGATGGTGATAAGCGAGCCCAGAAATGCTGCGGCCACCATGGCTGGCGAGGACATGGCCTGGTTCGCGCCCAGAAGTACGATCATCGTAAGCGCGACGACGAACTTTGCGCCCGAGGAGACGCCCAAGATGAACGGGTCGGCGATGGGGTTGTTGAAAAACGTCTGTAGCAGGAACCCGGAGAGCGAAAGTGCCCCGCCGAGAAGCACGGCTGAAAGCACGCGCGGCAGGCGAATCTCCCAGATGACTTGGCTTTCCATGGAATTGGCCGCGCCGCCCGAAAGGATGCCGGGGATGTGGTCTGCGGGCACGAGCACGCTCCCGATGCACAGGTTGGCCCCGACGAGCACGATGAGGGCAACAGCGAGCAGCGCCGTCACGACGCGACACCGCGCGGCGCGCCCCGATTCGTCGTATGTCATGGAAAGCCGGCTTCTCATGACGCTAGCCAAGCTTCCTCAGATAATGGAAGTCGCTCGCGTCATCGCCGGTGAACGCCCCGTGCAGCTCGTCGATAATGTCGGCGGTAGAAGTCATCTGCTGGTACATGTCGGCGCTTGTGACCCAGACGTTGCCGTTCTTCACGGCTTTGAACTGCGACAATAGCGCGTTTTTGCCTACGAAGTCGTTCAAGGTGGCAACCGATTCGTCGATGGTGCCGTTGTAGACGATGATGTCGGCATCCTTCGCCGTCGCGTAGAAGCGCTCCATTTCGAGCGTTACTGACGAACCTGACGTCGACGCCGTCTGCGCGTCATCGAGCGCATAGCTGCCGCCTGCAAGCTCGATCATCTGCGCCACGTAGTCGCCCGCCCGCCGCGTGACGGCGGCCCCGTTCGAGTTAATGTAGAAATACGCCACGGTTTTACCTGACGACGCGAGTCCCGACGTTTGCTCGACGCGGGTCTTCTGCTCGTTGAACAGGTGCGCGGCCTCGTCTTCCTTGTCGAACAGGACGCCGAAAAGCTTAATCCACTCGACGCGCCCGAGTGCTTCGGGCTCGCTCGACGACTGTTCGGTGAGCACGACGAGCCCGAGTTTCTGCAGCTTTTCCTTCACATCGGGCGTGTGGTTGATCATGGTGTTCTCGATGGCGAGCGTGCAGCCCGCGGCCGATATTCGCTCGTAGTCGGGCGCGCTGTACTTGCCGCCGTAGGCGATCGCCCCACTTTCGAGCGCGCTTTTGAAGCCCGCGACCGAGCAATCGTCGGCCTTCGTGCCCGACATGATGATATTGTCGTTCGCATCGAGCGCGTCGACCAGGCACATCGTCGCCGACGACACGAGGTACACCTTGTCGGCGGGGCGCCTTATGACCGCGATGTCGGAGCTCAACCCATCAGGTACCTTCGCATCTTGCGGCACCACGAGGAAGCGCTCCCCATTCGAAATGCAGATAAGCCGCAGGCCGCCTTCGAACTCGTCGACAGTGAAGTGCTTGGCGTATTCAAGCTGAAGCGTCCCCGTCGGCTCCCAGCCGCAGCCCAAATCGGCGTTGTGGAAGTCGGCCGCGGCGCTTGAAGTCGTTCCCGCAGGGGAGCCGCCGCTTGCATCGTCGCCCGTTTTCTCCTTCATGGTGGATGAGTCGAAGTGGAGTGTGTAGTCGATGGTGTGCGGCGTCGACATGGCGACGGTCTCGGCCGACACGGCGATGTCCTCGTCGAGCGTGACGGGTATCTCGAACGTGGAGTTGCCGCCGTCGTTTACGGGCGCGTAGTCCACGCCGTCGACGGTCATCTTGTCGTAGTTCGAACTCGACCAGGTGATGGTCGCGGTGTAGGTGTCGCCATCCTTCACAATTGTGGTCGGTGAGGCGATGCTTGCGCGTCCTGACCCACCGGAAAGCGAGACGCTCACAGTGTATTCCTGAGAGCCCGCCGTGCCACCGGTCGCGTTCGGGCTCGCACTGCACCCCGCGAAGGGAAGCGCGAGCAGGGCGACGAGAACGCAGGCGATCGCGCGCGCCGTGATGCTGCGGCGCTTCCTGTTTTCCCCCTTGGGAAGAATCGACCGCATGGCGTTACTTCAGTGCGTCGGCGCGCAGATCGACGCCGGCGGATTCGAATACGAGCGTGCGGTCGTACCACCGCTCCCTTTTAATGCTCCACGCGGCGCAGGCGGTGTCCTTGTCGAGCGCTTCAACGGGCACGTCGTAGGTGTACTTGCCTTCCGCGTTTTCCACATAGGGGATGAAGTCGGCCTCGCTCGCGGCGGCAGCCTCGTCGCCCGTGCCCATGAAGAGCTTGCCGTAGCCCGTGCCGGAAAGCGTCATCACGCAGTGCATGGAGCCGTTTTCCACGATGAGCTGGGCGTCCACAATCCTGAACATGTTCGAGCTGGAATCTACGGTGATCGGATAGGTGCCGTCGGCCACCTTGTCGGCGGTGATGGGGGCAGCGCTTGCGCCCTCGGGCGCATCGGCCGCCTGTTCGGTCTTTTCCTGGGAATCGGCATCGCTTGCCTTTGCGCTGTCGATTGAATTTCCGCCGCAGCCGGCGAGCGAGAACGCGAAAAGCGCCGCCGACAGGGCGAAGGCGAGGGTTTTCTTCAACATGGAGGGGGTTCCTTTCAATCGCTTCGACCGCCTGCGCCGTGCGGTGGGCGGGCGGGATGCGAATGCAACGGGCATGCGCCGTCGGTCGGGGAAGGCGCATGCCCGTTGCACGGGGACGCGACCGGCGCCCCCGTGCGCGGTGAGTTTACAGCTTGGCGATGGCGTCGTCCACGTGCGAGACGTAGATGTCGTCGACCGCGACGTTCTGTCCCAGACCCTGGAGCAGGCACGTCACTTCGAAGCCGGCGGCCACGAACTTCGCAGCCCAGCTGTCGGGGTCGGTCTCGTCTGCCATGTCGTTGTTCGCGTGGTCGCCCGCGACCACCATGAACGGCGCGAGCACGGCCTTCTTGTAGCCTGCGGCGCTCGCGGCGGCGATAACATCCTCGCAGGTCGGTTCTGCCTCGACGGTGCCGACGAAGAACTGCGTCAAGCCCTCGTTCTTAAACACTTCCTGCATCTTGGCATAGTCGGCGTTGGAATCGGCTTCGGTGCCGTGGCCCATGAGGCACAGCGCCGTCTTGCCGTCGTCGAAGGACGCCATGTTCTCCTTAATGGCTGCGGCCACCTTCTTGTAGTCGTCGTCGGAGGTGAGCAGCGGGTCGCCGAGCGAGATTTTGTCGAACTTGTCGGCGTACTTGTCGAGCTCGTCTTTCACGTCGGTGTATTCCAGGCCACCCATGAGATGCGTCGGCTGCACGACGATTTCCTTCACGCCGTCTTCCACGCAGCGGTCGAGCGCCTCGGTCATGTTGTCGATCGTGATGCCGTCGCGCTTCTTCAGCTTGTCGATGATGATCTGCGCGGTGAAGGCGCGGCGGATGTCGTAGTCCTGCCAGTACTTCTCGCGGATAGCGTCTTCGATGGCGCCGATGGTGATGTGGCGCGAGTCGTTGTAGCTCGTGCCGAAGCTCGTGACGAGGATGACCGGCTTCACGGCCTTCTCCTTTTCACTCGATTTCTCGGAACTCGCGGAGGTGTTGGAGCAGCCCGCGAGCGCGACTCCGGCGAGCGCGACGGCTCCGGTTGCTGCGGCGCCCATGAAGCCGCGGCGTGACATCTGGTCGGACATGGTTTTTCCTTTCCTCGGTTTGCCGGTCCCCCGGCGACAGCTGCTTGTCGGCACAAGCGAAAGAAAAGCGCACCCCTCGGGGTTCACAAGGAGCTAACGCCACGGCGATGCCGTGAGGAAAAGGCGAAGCAGTCTGGCTTGGGGCGCGAGGCGGTTCGCCCGCGCGTCCTATACAGTAATGTCCCTTGCCCAGGATTCCCACCTGGTTCCCTCCGCAAGCCAGCGCGGGCTGTGCGGGCGCCGCGCCGGTCATTTCCTTTTATCCGATTGTCATATGCTCGTTGCCGAAACTTTTACTATGATAGTGGGCACTTGTGAACGTGTCAAAGCCAGGGCGGGCGGCATTGCGCCTCCTGCCTGCGTATTTGCGCCGACTGCCGCCGCAGGCGCCGTGTTTTGCCCGCTGCGCGAATGGCGGCGTAAACGGTTGCGATGAGAAACGGGAAGGGAAGGCTCGGATGATTCATATCGTTGGCGCAGGCTCGGGCGCCGCCGACCTTATCACGCTGCGCGGGGCGCGCCTTCTGCGCGCGGCCGACGTGGTCGTTTGGGCGGGAAGCCTTGTGAACCCCGAGCTGCTCGCCGAGTGCAAGGAATTCTGCGTCGTCTACGACAGCGCGCACATGACCTTGGAGGAAGTGCTCGACGTGATGTGCGCGGCGGATACGCGGGGCGAGGAAGTGGTGCGCCTGCACACGGGCGACCCGTGCCTATACGGTGCCATCCAGGAGCAGATGGACGCGCTCGACGCGCGCGGCGTGGACTACGAGGTGGTGCCCGGCGTGTCGAGCTTTTGCGGTGCCGCGGCGGCACTTCGCCAGGAATACACGCTGCCGGGAATCAGCCAGTCGGTCGTGATCACGCGGCTTTCCGGACGTACCCCCATGCCCGCGGGCGAGGGCATGCGCACCATGGCGGAAAGCGGCTCGACTATGGTCATCTTCCTGAGCTCGGGTATGCTCGCCGAGCTTTCCGCTGAGCTTTTGGCCGCGGGCCGCAGCTCCGACGAGCCGGCGGCGCTCGTGTACAAGGCGACCTGGCCTGAGGAGCGCGTGGTGCGCTGCACAGTGGGCACGCTCGCCGATGCGGGCGCGCGAGAGGGCATCGACCGCACGGCGCTCGTGGTGGTGGGCCGCGTGCTCGGAGCTCGCGGCGGGCTTGCGCACAACGGTGCGCAAGCGGAGTCGTACGAGCGCAGCAAGCTTTACGACCCTTCGTTTGCCACGGGGTATCGGAAGGCGAGCAGCTAGCGTGGCCTTCGAGCACTACATATATACCGGGACGACCCGCCTGCGCTGCGGCTATACCACGGGGAGCTGCGCCGCGCTCGCGGCGAAGGCGGCCTGCGAGATGCTCTTGTCACGAAAGCCCGTCGGCCACGTGTCGATCGTCACCCCCGGCGGGCTGCCCGTCGAAGCGAACGTGGTCGATGCATGCATCGGCGAGGGGTGCGCCCAGTGCGCCGTGCGAAAGGATGCAGGCGACGACGCCGATGTGACCGACGGCGTGCTCGTGTACGCGCGCGTGGAACATGCGGGGTCGGGCACGGGTGCTGCGGGCAGCAAGGACGTGCCCGCGCACGAATCGGAAGTTTCCGTCGATGGCGGCGTGGGCGTGGGGCGCGTGACGTTGCCCGGGCTCGAGCAGCCGGTGGGGGCGGCCGCCATCAACGCGACGCCGCGCGCGATGATCACTTCGGCGGTGCGCGAGGTGTGTGCCGCGCACGGCTTTTCTGGAAATATTGCTGTGACGATTTCGGTACCCGAGGGTGTTGCCCTTGCCGAAAAGACCTTTAACCCGCACCTGGGGATAGAGGACGGCATCTCCATCCTGGGAACGACGGGCATCGTCGAGCCGTGCAGCCTCGCTGCCTTGCGCGACAGCATCGAGCTCGAGATTCGGCAGCATGCGGCTATGGGGCGGCGCGGAGTCGTGCTCACGCCCGGCAACTACGGCGGGCAGTTCATCTCGGGGCATTTCCACCTAAACGGTGCGCCGGTGGTCTTCATCTCCAACTTTGTGGGCGATGCGATTGATTGCTGCGTTCGCGAGGGATTCACCAATGTCCTTCTTGTGGGACACATCGGCAAGCTGGTGAAGGTCGCTGGCGGCATCATGGACACCCATTCGCGTACCGCCGACTGCCGCGCGGAGATTCTGGCCGCCCACGCGGCCTTGGCCGGCGCGGGCGCGAAGACCGTGCGCGAGATCATGTCGTCGGTCACGACCACGGCGGCGCTCGAGGTAATCGAGGCCGCCGGCGTGGGGGACGCTGCGCGCGCTTCGCTCGCTGCGGCAATCGAGGACAGGTTGCGCCGCCGCGCGGCGGGCGCATGCGACATCGCCGCGGTCGTGTTCGACGCCGAGCGCCGCGAGCTTTTCCGCACGTCGGGCGCCGATGCAGTTATCGCGAAATTGGGGGCGACGTATGAGTAAAGGCGTTCTGTACGGGGTGCGCCGCGCAATCGGCTGGCCGGGGACGAAGGTGGTCATGAAGGCGCGCCGCTCGCTTGCGGACACGAAGCGCTTCCTTTGCGAGGAGGGCGCCTTCGACGGTGCCGAGCTTGTAGAGGACTGTGGGCTTCCGGGCGAGCGCGTGTACCGCTCGCTCGATGATGTGCCCGATCGGGGCAGCTACTTCTCGACGATTGTGGTGCGCTAGATGAGGGTTTCCTGCATAGCGTTCACTGAGAGGGGTTATGCGTTGGCGGAGCGCACCGCACACGCGCTTTCCGATTGCGCGCAGACAAGTGAAGATGACCCTGGCTGGGACGTTTCCGTTTCGCGCGGGTTCGGCGAGGGGAAGGCCGACCTGCGCGCATGGACGGCGCTCACGTGGGAAGCGTCGGACGCGCTTCTGTTCGTGGGCGCGGTGGGCATCGCCGTGCGGGCGATCGCGCCGCATGTCGCCTCGAAGGCAAACGATCCCGCGGTTGTGGTGATCGACGAGGCGGGGCGCTTTGCCGTCCCGCTTTTATCGGGGCATTTGGGCGGTGCGAACGAGCTTGCGCAAACTGTGGCACGCGCGGCAGGGGCAATCCCCGTCATCACCACGGCGACTGACGTCCGCGGCGTGTGGGCGGTGGATACGTGGGCGCGCCGTGCGGGGCTCGCCGTTTCGAATCCCGAGGCCATCAAGCGAGTGTCGGCGCGGCTGCTTTCGGGCGGGCGCGTGGCGCTCTATTCCGACATGCTGATTTCGGGACAGCCGCCTGAGGGGGTTGACATTGCGTCCGACCGCGCTCGGGCTGATATCGTCGTGTCGCCGTTCGCTGGCGCGAATGCAGGCGCGTCCGTTCTTGCGGCGGAGACAACGGACGAGGTCGTGCCCGCTGGTGAGACGGGTAAGCCCGCGGGCGTGCGGGCGCAAGCGCCTGCGCCCGAGCCGCTTCGCCTTGTCGTGCCCTGCATCGTTGCGGGCATAGGGTGCCGACGCGGTGCGTGCGCCGAAGCGATCGGGGAGGCGTTTCTTCTCGCGTGCGGGCAGGCGGGCATCTCGCCTTCGGCCGTGCGCGAGGTGGCGACGATCGACGTGAAGGCGCAAGAGGAGGGTCTGCTCGCCTTCTGCCGCGCGCGCAATATCCCGCTTGCGACGTATTCCGCAGAGGAGTTGTCGCAGGTCGAAGGCAGCGTTTCGCCATCAGATTTCGTGCGCGCGACGGTGGGGGTCGACAACGTGTGCGAGCGCGCGGCGCTCGCGGACGGGGGCAAACTTATCTTCCCGAAGCTCGCTCACGGCGGCGTGACCGTCGCGTTTTCCAAGGTAACTATCGAACTTTCGTTTAAGGAGCGGTGATGGGAAAGCTCTTCGTGGTGGGGATCGGCCCGGGCGGCCCCGACGGCATGACGATTGCGGCCCGGCGCGCGCTCGAGGCGGCGGACATCGTTGTGGGGTACACGAAATACGTGGAGCTCGCGCTCGCCGCCGTGCCCGACGCGGCGCATCTCGCGACGCCGATGATGCACGAGGTCGAACGGTGCCGCCTGGCGCTTTCGCGCGCGCAGAGCGGAGAAGCCGTGGCGCTTGTGTGCAGCGGTGACGCGGGCGTGTACGGCATGGCGAGCCCCGTGCTGGAGCTTGCGGAGGACTACCCCGATGTAGACGTGGAAGTTATCGCCGGGGCCACCGCGGCTCAGAGCGGGTCGGCGGTGCTCGGCGCCCCGCTTGCCCACGACTTCGCGGTCGTGTCGCTCTCCGACCTGCTCACGCCGTGGGAGGTCATCGAGCGCAGGCTTGCCGCCGTGGCGAGCGCCGACTTCTGCATCTGTTTGTACAACCCGCGCAGCAGAAAGCGCGCCGACAGGCTCTCGCGCGCGGCGAAGATTATGCTCGAATGGAAGGCCCCCGACACGCTCTGCGGCTGGGTACGCAACATCGGGCGCGAGGGGCAGCAGTCGGGCATGTGCAGGCTCTCCGAGCTGGGGGAGATCGACGCCGACATGTTCACCACCGTGTTCGTCGGCAACGCGGACACGAAGCTCGTAGGCGGCCGTATGGTCACGCCGCGCGGGTATCGGGAGATTCCATGCGAAAGGTAACGATCATCGGGGCGGGGCCCGGAAACCCCGACTTGCTCTCGCGCGCGGCGCTCGACGCGATCGACATCGCCGACGTGGTTATCGGCGCTCATCGCGCGCTTGTCGGCATCGACGTGCCGCCCGACGTGGTGAGATGCGAGCTCGTGAAGACGGCGGACATCGTCGCCGCACTCACCGATGCGGCGTCGTGGCGGCGCGCCGTGGTCGTGATGACGGGCGATGTGGGGCTGTTCAGCGGCGCGCGCCGCCTGGTGGAGGCGCTCTCCGGCGACGCGCAGGTGGACGTGCGCGTTGTTCCCGGTATAAGCTCAGCGTCGTATCTCGCCGCGCGCCTTGCGCGTCCATGGCAGGATTGGCGCTTCGCGAGCGCTCACGGCGTGGCGTGCGACATCGTGGCCGAGGCCGAGCGCGCAGGTGAGCTCTTCCTCGTCACGTCGGGCGGGGAAGACCCCTCGCGGCTTTCGGGCGAGCTTGTGCAGGCGGGCTTCGGGGACGCGCGTGTGACGGTGGCCGAGCGCCTGTCGTACCCCGACGAGCGCATCACCTGCGCGACCGCAAGTGAAATCGCAGGTCAGATGTTCGACGACTTGAACGTGATGCTTATCGAGTTCGCATCCCGCGCCGCGAGCTCCCGCTGGCCGTACGCTTCCTCGGGCATTCCCGACGAGCTCTTCATCCGCGGCGACGTTCCCATGACCAAGCAGGAGGTGCGCGCCGTCGCGCTCGCGAAGCTGCGCCTTACCGCGACCGACACCGTGTGGGACGTCGGCGCCGGCACGGGGAGCGTATCGATCGAGGCGGCGCTCGTCGCGCGAGCGGGGTCGGTGTGGGCGGTCGAGCGCAACGCGGCCGGCGTGCGGCTCATCCGAGAGAACGCGGATGCATTCGGGTGCGGCAACGTGCATGCGGTCCCCGGCGTCGCCCCCGAAGCGCTCGCGAAACTGCCCGTCCCCGACGCCGTGTTCGTCGGCGGGAGCGCGGGCGAGCTTCCCTCCATCGTGGAGGCGGCGCTCGAGAAGAACTCGCAGGTTCGCCTGTGCGTGCCATGCGTCACCGTTGAGACGCTCACCGAGGCGTGCGCGCTCCTCTCGGGTTCGCGCTTTAAGGGGTTCGAGGCGTGCCAGGTGTCGGCCGCCCGCGCCGAGGCTGTAGGCTCGCACCATCTTATGAAGGCGCAAAACCCCGTGTTCCTCGTCAGCGCGCGTGGTGCAGGTGGGGAAGGCGGCGCCCGGTGAGCACGTCCATCCCGCGCTTCATGGTCGCTGCGCCCTCGAGTGGGAGCGGCAAGACGGTCGTAACGTGTGCGCTCCTGCGCGCGCTCGCGCGCCGCGGCCTTGCATGCGCGGCCTTCAAATGCGGCCCCGACTACATTGACCCGCTCTTTCATCGCCGCGTCGTGGGTGCGCGCTCGGGCAACTTAGACGGTTTCTTCACCGACGCCCCGACGCTGCGCGCCCTACTCGCACGCGGCGCCGCGGGCGCGGATGTCGCGGTGCTCGAGGGGGTCATGGGCTTCTACGACGGCATGGCGCCCGGCGTGGCCGACGCGAGCAGCTACCAGGTTGCGCGTGACACGGAAACGCCGGTCGTTTTAGTGGTGAACGGGCGCGGGGCGTCTTTATCGCTCGCCGCCGTAATCCGCGGCATCGCCGAGTTCCTGCCCTGTGCGAACGTGCGCGGCGTCGTGCTGAACAAGACGAGCGCCGCTGCCTGCGCCTACGCGGCGCCTGCGATCGAGAAGCACACGGGCGTCGCGGTTTTGGGTAATATCCCCGCCGACGAGGCGTTCTCGCTCGAAAGCCGGCATCTGGGGCTTGTGACCGCCGACGAAGTCAAGCAGCTCTCCGCGCGCATTGACAAGATGGCCGAGCTGGTGGAAAAGAGCGTCGACGTCGACCGCTTGCTCGAAATAGCGGCGACGGCACCCGATATCCGCGAGGAACCTTACCGGTTGGAGCCGATCGCGGGAGCGCGGCCCATCGTCGCCGTCGCGCGTGACGAGGCGTTCTCGTTCTACTACGAGGAGAACCTGCGCGCGCTCGAGGACCTGGGTTGCGAGCTGGCCTTTTTCAGCCCCCTGTGTGATAGCGAGTTGCCCCGGGGGACAAGCGCCCTCTATCTGGGAGGCGGCTACCCGGAGCTCTATGCGCGACAGCTCTCCGAGAACGCACCGATGCGCGAGGCGGTGCGGCGCGCGGTGGAATCCGGCATGCCGACGGTCGCCGAATGCGGTGGGTTTCTGTACCTGCAGCGCGAAATCGCCGATAGCGAGGGGCGGCGCTGGCCTGTTGCGGGCGCCCTTGAGGGCGCAAGCGAGAACGGGGGAAGGCTGTCCCATTTCGGGTACGTGGAGCTCACTTCTCAACGCGACGGGCTCTACGGGCCGCGCGGCACACGCATCCGCGCGCACGAGTTCCACTACTGGCAGTCCACCTGCCCGGGCGGCGACTTCTGGGCGCAGAAGCCCCGGCGCGACAAGGGCTGGCCGTGCATGACGACCACCCCGTCCCTGGTTGCGGGCTTCCCGCATGTGTACTATCCTGCGAACCCCGACGTTGCGCGCGCGTTCGCGTCTGCCGCAGCGTCGTTCGTAGAGAGGAGACGGCATGGCTGAAGCAACCGAAACCGCGTTTGCCTGCATCCGCGAGGAAGTCGAGCGCGCGTTTTCGTCGGCGCCGGGCGCCGTGCTCGAAGCCGCGCTCTCCCGAATCGCGCCCGCAGACGAGTGTGCCCGCGCCGCCGCGTACGCCGCGTGGGACTCCATCGCGCACCCCTTGGGGGGATTGGGCGACTTTGAAGACGCCGTCGCGTGTATCGCCGCAGCTCAGGGGAGCGCCGAGGTGGCCGAGTTTCCCCGTGCGCTCGCGGTATTCTTCTCCGACAACGGGGTCGTTGCCGAAGGCGTGTCGCAAAGCGGGCAAGACGTGACGCGAGCCGTCGCGCGCAACATGTGCGAGGGGGCCACGAGCGCCTGCCGCATGGCGGCGTTCGCGGGTGCCGAGGTCGTGCCCGTCGACGTGGGTATCGCCCGGGGCATAGATGACGCGCGCATGGTGCGCGCGAACGTGCGGCGGGGGAGCGGCAACATCGCGCACGGCTCCGCTATGTCTCGCGATGGGGCCGTGCGCGCGATCGAGGTCGGAATCGCCGTCGCGTGCGGGCTTGCCCGCGCCGGCGTGCGCCTTCTCGCCGCGGGCGAGATGGGCATCGGCAACACGACCACCTCGGCGGCGGTGGCCGCAGTGCTCCTCCGGACGGACGCGCGGAGTCTCGTCGGGCGCGGCGCGGGGCTCTCGGACGCCTCGCTCGCGCGCAAGCGCGACGTGGTCGAGCGCGCTATCGACGCGAACTCGCCCGATCCCGCCGACCCGATCGACGTGCTCTCGAAGGTGGGCGGCTTCGACATCGCGGCGATGTGCGGTTTCTACCTGGGGGCCGCGGCCTCGAAGGCGCCGGCGCTCCTCGACGGGGTCATATCCTGCACGGCGGCCCTGTGCGCGGCGCGCCTGTGCCCCAACGCCTTGGGTTACCTCGTGGGCACCCACACATCAAGCGAACCCGCAAGCCAGGAGCTCCTTCGCGAGCTCGGCATAAAGGCACCCCTCGACGCAGGCATGCACTTGGGCGAGGGCGCGGGCGCCATGGCGTATCTGCCCCTTCTGGATTCGGCGCTGCGCGTGTACCGGGATGGGAAGACGTTCACGGCGACTGGCATGGCTGCTTACGAGCATTTCGAGGCCGGGAAATGACGGTAACGCTCGTCATCGGCGCCGCCGCGAGCGGCAAGAGCGCCTACGCCGAGTCCCTGTGCCTCGGGCACGACGGACCCCGCGTGTACCTGGCAACGATGGAGCCCTTCGGGGAAGAGGGCGCCCGCCGCATCGCGCGCCATCGGGCGCTGCGCGAGGGCAAGGGGTTTTCCACCCTCGAGCGCACGCGTGACGTGGGCGCCGCAGTGTCCGGGCTTCCGCGCGGCTGCACGCTTCTTTTGGAGGACGTGGGCAACCTGGTTGCGAACGAGCTTTTCGCGGAAGGCGGCTTGTCCCCACGTGACCCCGACGCTGCGGCGCGCGAGGTGCTCGGAGGCATCGAACGGCTCGCTCAGGCCGCTGCGTATACGGTGGTGGTCTCCGTCGACGTGTTCGCCGATGGGATGCGCTACGATGAGGGGACCGAGGCATGGAGGCGCGCGCTTGCGCGCGTGAACGCGGGCGTGGCGGCGCTGGTCGACCGCGCAGTCGAAGTGGTGTGCGGGATTCCCGTGTGGATGAAAGGCGAAGGGCCTACAAGGTGAAGATAGCAGAGGCAATCGGCGCGGCGTTCGGAACGTTCTCGCGCATCCCCGTCCCGAAATCGACCTGGACCGATTTCGGATCAACCCATGCGCTTGCCGCGTTTCCCCTGGTGGGCGTTGCGGAAGGCTTCCTCATGACGGCGTGGGGGTACATGGCGAACCTGTTCGGCGTGCCCGCGACCATCGTCGCGGCTGTGCTCGTGGCGCTGCCTGTGGCGGTGACGGGAGGCATCCACCTAGACGGGCTCTGCGACACCTCCGATGCGCTTGCAAGTTGGGCCCCACGCGAGCGAAAGCTCGAGATCATGCACGACCCGCGGGCGGGCGCCTTCGGGGTCATCGGTGTTGTCGTGTACCTTATTCTGCAGTTTTCCCTGTTCACCGCGCTGCCGCTTACGGCGGGGACGTTCCTTGCGCTTCTGTGCTCGCTCGTGTTCTCCCGCGCGCTTTCGGGGCTCGCCGTTGAATGTTGGCCTGCCGCGCGGGCGGACGGCATGGCCGCGGGACTCTCGCCTTCGAAGAAGCGCGCGGCGATCGTCGTGCCGCTTTGCGCTTTCGCTGCGGCTTCGGCTGCAGGGATGGTCGCGTGCGCTCGGGCCGTCGGCGCCCTTATGGCGGTGGCGGGGCTTTTGGCGCTCGCGTGGTATCGCCATGTTGCCCTGTCCCGCTTCGGCGGGGTGACGGGGGATTTGGCCGGATGGTTTCTGCAATGGGCCGAGCTCGCGATGCTTGCCATGCTGGTGGCGGGGGGCATGCTCCTATGATGCTCGTGGTAGGTGGCGCGCATTCGGGGAAGAGGACCTTCGTGCGCGAAAAGCTCGGGTTCGCGGCGGACGATTTCGTCGACGCGGCGCAGCTTGCGGAGGGCGTCGTGCCCGCGGTTTTTGCCGGCCGTGTCGCGTACCGTGCTGAGGAACTCGTACGCACGCTCGACGCTGACCGGGCGCTCGAGCGGCTGATTGGCTTCGACGCAGTGATTCTGACCTTGGTCGGCTCGGGGGTCGTCCCTATGCGTGCGGAAGACGCCCAATGGCGCGAGCGCGCGGGGCGCCTGGGATGCGCGCTCGCTGCGCGCGCCGACGTCGTCGTGCGCATGACGTGCGGGATTCCCCAGGTCATCAAAGGAAACCTTGCCGATGCGCCTCGAGGGACGCTGGGCGCGGGCGCGCCTTTGGAAGTCATCTTCGTGCGCCATGGTGCCACGGCGGGCACGGAAGACCATCGCTACAGCGGGGCGGGCACCGACGAGCCCCTGTCGAGCGCGGGCGAGCGCGCTTTGCGCGACCTCGCGTGCGATCGTGACGTGTTCCGTGTTATCACGAGCGGCATGGCCCGCACCGACCAGACGGCACGCATTCTCTTCCCGAACGCGGAGCTTATGGCGTGCCCCGGTCTGCGCGAGATAGATTTCGGCGACTTCGAGGGGCGAAGCGCCGCCGAACTTAAAGAGGATGCGCGTTACCGCGCCTGGGTAGACTCCTGGTGTGAGACGCGCTGCCCGCATGGCGAGGGCAAGAGCGATTTCACCCGCCGCGTCGTCGCGGCGTTTCGGGAGGCGTGCGAATCGGAGCGCGCCCAGGGGAGTGGGCGCGCCGTCTTCGTCGTTCACGCGGGTACCGTGAAAGCGCTGCTCTCCGAGCTAGCTGTCCCGAAAATGGGATACTTCGACGTGCATACCGAGCCGGGTGGTGCATGGGCCGCCACCTGGGATGGGCGCTGCCTTCGCGACGTTCGCCCCGCTTCGGGGGGCGATGCCCGGTGATGACGATTCTTGCCGTCGCCGCCGGGTTCGCGGCCGACCTTGCCTTCGGCGACCCGCGCTGGCTTCCCCATCCCGTCGTCGCCATGGGGCGCGCGATCACGTGGGCCGAAGGCCGCCTGCGGGGCGCATTCCCGCAAACGTCCGCGGGCACGCGCGCCGCAGGGCTTGTGCTCGCCGTGGCGCTTCCGCTTGCGTGTGGGCTTTTGACCTGGGGAATCCTGCATCTTTGCGGCATGGTTCACTCCGGCTTGCGCTTCGTGGCCGAGGCATGGGCAAGCTATCAGATTCTCGCGGCATGCGAGCTTCGCCGCCAGAGCCTGGCCGTGGCCCGCGCGTTCTCGAAGGGCGGCCTTGTCGCGGCGCGCGAAGCCGTCGGGCTCATCGTGGGACGCGACACGTCTGTTCTCGACGAGCAGGGCGTTGCGCGCGCCGCCGTGGAAACGGTGGCGGAGAACGCGAGCGACGGCGTCATCGCGCCGCTTTTCTACCTTATGATCGGGGGTGCGCCCTTGGGCATGGCGTACAAGGCGGTGAACACGCTCGACAGCATGGTGGGCTACAAAAATGAGCGCTACATCGACTTCGGCTGCGCCTCGGCGCGCCTCGACGATGCGGTGAACTGGATTCCCTCGCGCTTATCGGCCCTGCTCATGATCGCCGTGTGCCCGATCGTCGGGCTCGACGCGCGCGGGGCGGCGCGCATCTGGCGCCGCGACAGGCGTCGCCATGCGAGCCCCAACTCGGCGCAGACCGAGTCAGCGTGCGCGGGCGCGCTCGGGCTGCGCCTGGCGGGACCCGCGGTGTATTTCGGCAAGCTCGTTGAGAAACCGACGATAGGCGACGCGTCCCGCGAAATCGAGTGGGGCGACATCGCACGGGCGACAAGGCTCATGCTCGCCGCGTCCGTATGCGCGCTCGTCGTCTTCGGCGCCGCGCGCGCGGCGGTCGTGCTCGCCGTGGGGGCGATGGCATGAGGGAAGACCACGCCGCGCCCCAGGCTGCCGGGGGAATCCTGCGCGCCCGTACGCATGGGGGCAGCTCGCAATCGCTCGGCATCGCTTGCGAAGGGGGCGCCTCCGACCTCATTGACTTCTCGGTGAACGTGAATCCGGCAGGCCCCTCGCCGCGCGCCGTCGCCGCAGCTTGCAAGGCGCTTTCTCGAATCGACGCCTACCCCGATAGGGAAAGCCTCGCACTCGTTCGCGCCCTAGGGCGCGCCCAGGGCATTCCCGAAGATACTATCGTCTGCGGCGCGGGCGCGTCTGACATCATCTGGCGGCTCGCCGCGGCGGTACGCCCGAAACGCATCGTCGTGTGCGCGCCGACGTTCTCTGAATATGCGGAGGCGGCATCGTACTACGGTGCATGCGTGCAGGAGTTCCCGCTCTCCGAGGCGGATGACTTCGACGTGCCCGCCTCCTTCGCCCGCGCGATCGAGGGGCCGGGAGACGTGGCGTACCTCTGCAATCCGAACAACCCGACGGGGCGCCTCGTCGACCCCCGCGTGATCGATGCCGCGGCTTGCCGCTGCGAGCAGGTGGGCGCGCTGCTCGTCGTGGACGAGTGCTTCCTCGGATTTGCGCCCGACGCCCGCGAAAGGAGCGTGGCCGCACGCGCCGCGTGTTCGCACCATGTGGCCGTGCTCTCCGCGTTCACCAAGCTCTACGGAATGGCAGGGTTGCGGTTGGGGTATCTGATCAGCGGAAACGCCCAACTCATCGAGGGGATTCGTCGGGCGGGGCAGGCGTGGCCCGTCTCCTCGGTCGCCGAGGCCGCGGGCATCGCCGCCCTGGAAGACGTCGAATACGTCTCGCGCACGCGCGATGTATTGGCGGGCGAGCGAGCGTGGCTTTCCCACGAGCTCTCCTCGCTCGGGCTTTCCGTCGTGCCGTCGGATGCGAACTTCCTTTTAGTCCGCACGCCGGCGAAAGACATCCCCGAGCGCCTGTATAAACAGGGGGTTTTGGTCCGCACGTGCGACTCGTTTTCGATACTGTCCCGTTTCTGGTGCCGCGTCGCCGTGCGCACGCACAAGGAGAATGCCCGGCTTTCGATGGCGTTCAGCCGCGCGCTTCGGGCGGAAGGCGCATCGGGCGAAGGCGAACCCGACGAACGGGGCGGCGCTTCTTGCAGCGGCGCTATGGCGGGCGCGGATGGCCGAGGCTCGGCGAAGGAGGTCGATACCCGTGGGTAGGGCGAAGCCCATCATGATCCAGGGCACCATGTCGAACGCGGGGAAGAGCCTGCTTGCGGCGGGGCTGTGCCGTGTGCTTTCGCAGGACGGCCTGCGCGTGGCTCCCTTCAAGAGCCAGAACATGGCGCTCAACAGCGGTGTCACGGCCGACGGGCTCGAGATGGGGCGCGCTCAGATCATGCAGGCCGAGGCGTGCGGCATCGCGCCCGACGTGCGCATGAACCCCATCCTGCTCAAGCCCGAAAGCGATCACCGAAGCCAGCTCATCGTGGCCGGCAAGGCGCAGGGAGCCTTCGCTGCGAGGGACTACTTCGCGCGAAAGAAGGCGCTCATGCCGCAGATTTTGGAGGCGTTCGATTCGCTCGCGGAGGAAAACGACGTCATCGTCATCGAGGGCGCCGGCAGTCCCGTCGAAATCAACCTTGCCGAAAACGACATCGTCAACATGGGGCTCGCGCGCGCCGTGTCCTCCCCCGTGCTGCTCGCGGGCGACATCGACCCAGGCGGGGTGTTTGCCCAGCTCTACGGCACGGTCGCGCTCCTTGCGCCCGAGGACCGCGCGCTTTTGCGGGGGCTTATGGTGAACAAGTTCCGCGGCGATGTGGAAATCCTGCGTCCGGGTTTGGCTCCGCTCGAGAAAATGTGCGGGGTTCCCGTCGTGGGGGTCGTGCCGTATCTTACGCTCGACCTGGACGACGAGGACTCGCTCGCGCCGCGCCTAACTGCCCGCGAGGCGCGCGGCGTCATCGACGTCGCCGTCGTGCGCCTTCCGCATCTGTCGAACTTCACCGACTTCGACCCGCTTTCGCGCGTGCCCGGCATGGGCGTGCGCTACGTTTCCTCGACGACCGATCTGGGCCGACCCGACCTGGTGGTGCTTCCCGGCTCGAAGTCCACGGTCGACGACGCGCGCTGGCTTGCGGCTAGCGGCATCGGAGCCTGTGTACGCGCGCTTTCGGGCGCGGGCACGCCGGTGCTCGGCATATGCGGAGGCTACCAGCTTTTGGGAGACGAGCTTTCGGACCCGCACGGCAGGGAAGGCGCTGGCACCGCGCGCGGGCTCGGGCTCATCCCTGCAAGTACGGTGTTCAAGGAGGAAAAGCGCCTCGCCCAGTCGGAGCTGCGCATCACGGGCGCCCAAGGCGCGTTCTCGGTGTGGAACGGCATGACGGCGCGTGGGTACGAGATTCACGACGGCGAAACGACCGTCTCCTGCGCCCCTGCGGGCACGATTGGCGGCAAACCAGAAGGCGCGGCCTGCGGAAACGTGTTCGGAACCTATCTCCACGGCCTGTTCGACGAACCGGGGGTGGCACTCGCCCTCGCGCGCTCGCTCGCGCGCATGCGCGGCCTGCCCGAGAGCGTCGTGGGTGCTGCGGGCGCGGCGTCCGCGGCCGATCACCGTGCGCGCGAGTTCGACCGCCTGGCCGACGTCGTGCGCGGAGCGCTCGACATGGAGTATGTCTACCGCATTATCGAGGAGGGCGTATGATTCACGTGTATCATGGCGACGGCAAAGGCAAGACCACGGCGGCGATGGGCCTCGCCCTTCGCATGCTCGCCGCAGGCCGCCGCGTCGTCGTCGTGCAGTTCCTGAAAGACGGCGAAAGCGGGGAGGCGCGCCTGCTCGCCGAGCATTTCGGCGTGCCCGTGTTCGCGGGGAAGGTGTCGGACAAGTTTACCTGGTCGATGTCGTCGGAAGAACTTGCCGCTACGTGCGAGCTGCACGATGGGAACCTCGCTTCCGCGCTTGCCGAGCTCGAGGGCGCGCAGGAGGGGCTGCTCGTGCTCGACGAGGCGCTCGATGCGCTTTCGAAGGGGCTTGTCGACGAGGCGCTCGTGGACCGCGCGCTCGATATGTCCGCGCGCGGCGTCGAAGTAGCGCTCACCGGGCGCGCGCCTTCCCGCAAGATCGTGGAGAAGGCCGACTACATAACCGAGATGCGGTGCGAGAAACACCCCTACGAGCAGGGGATATGTGCAAGGGAAGGAGTGGAGTACTAGATGGATTCCAAGGAGATGGCGCCCGGCGACATCGAGCGGCGCAGCTTCGAGATCATCACCGAAGAGCTCGGCGGCCGCACGTTCCCGCCGCTCGAAGAACCCGTCGTGAAGCGCGTCATCCACACCACTGCCGACTTCTCGTACGCCGATTCCCTCGTTTTCACTCATGACGCCGCGCACTGTGCGCTCGACGCACTGCGCGCAGGGGCCACGGTGCTCACCGATACGAACATGGCGCTCGCAGGCATAAGCAAGCCTGCGCTCGCGAAGCTCGGCTGCAAGGCCGTGTGCTACATGGCCGACCCTGATGTCGCCGTGGCTGCGCGCGCCGCGGGCACGACTCGCGCCGTTGCGAGCATGGACAAAGCTTGCGGCATCGAGGGTCCGCTCATCGTGGCCGTCGGCAACGCTCCCACAGCACTTCTGCGCCTCGCCGAGCTCATGGACGAGGGGAAGATCGCGCCCGCGCTCGTCGTTGGGGTGCCGGTCGGGTTTGTGAACGTGGTCGAGGCGAAAGAGGAGCTACTCGCGCGACGCGCGCCGGCCATCGTCGCGAGGGGTCGCAAGGGTGGTTCGACCGTGGCGGCCGCCATTATGAACGCGCTGCTCTACCAGATCACGCGCCCAGGCGGCCCGAAGTGACGGCGCCCGCATCTGCGCCGGCGCTGCGCATCTTCGCCGGCACCACCGAGGGCCGCCTTCTGTGCGAATGGGCGAGCGGGGCGGGCATCCCCGCCCGTGCCTACGCGGCAACCGAGTACGGAGGCGAGCTTTTGGGCGAGCTTCCGGGCATCGAGGTGCATGCGAGCAGGCTCGACGAGGCCGACATGGAGCGCGAGCTTTCCGGCGCGCGCATCGTCGTCGACGCCACGCACCCCTTCGCTACGCTCGCCAGCGGCAACATCCGGGCCGCTTCGCTTGCCGTGGGTGTACGATGTCTGCGCCTTGCGCGTGCGGCCGAGGCGCTGCCCAAAGGCGTCGTGTCGGTCGCGTCGATCGCCTGCGCGGCGCGCTTTCTCTCCGAGAACCCGGGTCGCGCGCTTCTCACGACGGGGAGCAAGGAGCTTGCTCCCTATACGCGCGTCGCCGATTTCTCGGAGCGCTTCTTCGTGCGTGTGCTCCCGCTGCCCGGTGCTATAACGAAGTGCATCGACGCGGGGTTTTCGCCGTCGCACGTCATCGGCATGCAGGGGCCCTTCACCCGCGAGCTCAACGAGGCGATGCTTCGGCAGGTGGGAGCCCAGTGGCTTGTGACCAAGGACTCGGGAACCGTAGGCGGCACGGCCGAGAAGCTTGCCGCCGCGCGCGACGTGGGAGCGCGCTGCATCGTGGTCACCCGTCCCGCCGAGGGAGACGGGGGCCTTTCGCTTCGGGAAGTGGAAGACGCACTCTTACGGGAGTTCGCGCGCTAGGCGCTCGCCGCTCCTGCGCGTCCTCCCGCCCGCGAGGAGGAGCGCCCCGAGCAAGCTCGAGCCGTACAAGACCGTCATCCGCCAATAGCTCGAGGAGGACGCCCGGAACTGGCGCAAGCAGCCCTTCAATAAGTTGCGGTGAAATAGTGTCTGTTTTTGCTGCTAGATAGCATATTCAGTCCCTAATTCACCGCAACTTGTTGGTGGTGGCTTACTGGTAGCGTAGGCACTCCACCGGGTCGAGCTTTGCCGCGCGGCGAGCGGGATAGAAGCCAAAGATTACGCCGATGCCGACGGAGACGGCGAAGGCCAGCAGTACCGTGGCGATTGAAAAGCTCGGTGTGATTTGCCCGCTGGCACCGAGCTCGCCGAGAACCCCTGATCCTGCGGCAAACATCGCAAGAGCCCAGGCCAGCAGATAGCCAATCAGGACACCTAGCAGTCCGCCGGTGACGCACAGCGCCGAGGATTCGGCCAAAAACTGCGCAGTGATATCGCGACGACTTGCGCCCAGAGCGCGGCGGATGCCGATCTCGCGGATGCGCTCCGTTACGTTGGTAAGCATCATATTCATAATGCCGATACCGCCGACAAGCAGCGAGATGCTGGCGACAGCACCCATGATGAGCGAAAACGCGCCCATAAAGGAGTTGAGTGCATCGATGGCGCTTTTCATGGAGGTGGCCGATACACTGTTGTACTCATCCTCCTCCTCGATGCCCTTCATCGCGCGCACCTTGGACTCGATGGTCTTGCAGAGCTCATCCATGTCCGTGTCCTCGGCGGCGAGCGCCGTCACGCTGGGGAATGAAGGATTCTCGTCGCCAAACAGGCCGGAGATGGTTTCGCGTGGCATATACAGCGTGAGCGAGCCCATGGAGTCGCTGCCGCCGTCAATCACGCCGACAATCTGCACCTCGCCGTTGGACACCTTGATGGTTTTCCCCAGCGCATCCTGTTCGTTGCCGTAAAGCTGATCGGCGCCGCCGCGGCTGATGAGCGCCACGCGCGAGCCTGATTGAGACTCGGCCTGGGAATAGGTACGCCCCGCAACGAGCTTTCCGGCCCCCACGGCGTCGAGCATGTCGCTATCGACACCCTGTGCCATGACGGTATAGCTTTTATCGCCGGTCTTGTACTCGGTATACGCGCTGTCGACAATGCCGATCTGCTCTATCTGCGGCACCAGTTTTTGAAGCTTCTCGATGTCCGACTCTGTGAGTTCTTGCGACGAATAGATTTGCACCATGCGTGCCGCATTGAGGCCCAGGCTGTTGACCAGGCTGTTTTGGATGCCGCCGATGAGCGAAGTCATGGCGATAACCGAGGCGATGCCGATGACAATGCCCAGGATGGTGAGCAGGCTGCGCCCCTTGTTGGCCTCGAGCGAGTGAAGGGCTTCCTGGATGAGATCGCGGGCGCTCATGCCATCTCTCCTTTCGGCGGGTTGGCGGAGGCGGAAATCATGGGCAGGCTATCCACGGCGCTGCGCAGGGTCCGCGGTGCATGTGGAATATACGCGCCATCGTGAATGCGACCGTCGCGGATGGTCACGGCACGGTCGGCCTCGGCGGCGATGCCGGGGTCGTGTGTGATAAGCACGATGGTTTTGCCGCGCTTCTGGAGCTTATGGAAGGTCTCCATCACAAGCGCTCCGGTAGCGGAGTCCAGGTTTCCCGTCGGCTCATCGGCCAGGATGATGGGCGGGTCATTGACGAGGGCGCGCGCGATTGCGACGCGCTGCATCTGGCCGCCCGAGAGCTCGGATATGCGGTGGTCCCAGTGGTCGACGGGCAGCGTGACAGCCTGCAGCGCGTGAACGGCGCGCATTTCGCGCTGGCTACGGGGCACATTGGTGTAGGCCAGCGGCAGCATGACGTTTTCGATAACCGACAGGCGCGGCAGCAGGTTGAAGCTCTGAAAGACAAAGCCAATGCTCAGGGCGCGGACTTCGGTGAGCTCGTCATCATCGAGCTCGGCCACGTTGAGCCCTTGCAGGTAATAGTCGCCCGCCGTCGGTTTGTCCAGGCAGCCCAGGATGTTCATGAGTGTTGACTTGCCCGAGCCCGAAGGGCCGGTAATGGCGACGAACTCGCCGGGTTCTACCGCCAGGCTCACGTTGTGCAGGATGTGGGCGCAACCCGCCTCGCTCTCAAAAATGCGGTGCACGTTGCGGATGTCGATAACGGGACGCATTACATGCCCTCGTCGTCAGACATGCTGCCCGAATCCGTGCTGTAGCCGCCTTCAGCCGTTGCGTCCGCTCCGGTGTCCATGACGAGGGTGTCGCCATCGCGCAGCTTGGTAACCGGCACGTTGGGGTTGATCTCGTTGCCCTGGTCGTCGCGCTTTACCTGTGTCTTGCCGACTACGGCTTCGTTGTCGTTTTGCGTCACGACGGTCACCTTCACGCGACGGGTATGCTTGCCCTCGTCATCGGTTGCCACGTTGACGTAATAGTGTTCGCCGTCTTCGGTCATGAGCGCCATCGTCGGCACCATCACCACGTCGTCGAGCTGCTCGGTCACCACCGATACCTCGGCCGTCATGCCCGGCTTCAGGCGCGCGTCGGGTGCCTCTATGAGAATGTCGACGTTAAAGGTTACGCTGCCGCCGCCACCGTTGGCGGCGTCGGAGTTTGCCACCGAGGCGATGGCCGTGACCGTTCCCTGGCTTACGATATCGGGAAACGCGGGATACGTGACGTTGGCACTCTGCCCAACGGCGATCTTGGCGATGTCCTTTTCTCCCACCTGTACGGTCACCTTCATCTTGGATAGGTCGGCGATCTGCATGCACTGCTTGCCGCCGCTCGTATCGCTTTCGCCCATGATCATGCCGCCTGTTACCGTGGCGCCCACCTTGGCGTTGAGCTCCACGATACTGCCCGAGCTCGGGGCCGTGACCGTACGACTGGCCGCCTTGGCGTTCGCCTGATCGAGGTTTGCCTGGGCCGATGCGAGGCTGCGCTGCGCGGCCGATACGGCGTTCGTGTCCGCCGATGCGGCGGAGACGCCAGCCGCTGCGGAAGCTCCATCGACGTCCGTCGTTGGGGTGGCCTGAGCGGCAGCTGCGGCTTTCTTCGCATTAGCGAGGTCTTCTTGAGCGGCAGCAACTGCACGCTGCGCCTCGGCAACGTTGCGATCGAGCTCGTCGTTTTTAATGGTCATAAGCACGTCGCCCTCGTTGACGGATTGGCCCGCCTGCACGTTGATCGAATCGACCGTACCGTCGACAGAAGGGGAGACCACTGAGGACGAAATGGGTTTGAGCTGGCCTTTCGCCTCGACCGTTGTGGTAAACGTGCCCTCGGTCACCATGTCGGTCACCGGCCCGTTGTTGCCTGCGGGCCGTGCGTTGATGGCTAAGGTCACGACAACGGCGATGAGCACAATGGCGGCCACGACGCCGGCCGCAATGCCGCGTCGGATGAGCTTTTTGCGTCGACGTTCGGCACGTTTTGCCTTGAGCTTGGCATATGCCTCTTCATCGGAAATCTCGGTCGCATCGTTCGCGCGTCCGCTCTGCTTATCGGCATGTACGTTTGTAATCAGAGGAATCGTTTCGGTGACATCTTCGAGCGTGTGCTCGGTATCATCCGGGCCCGGGGTGGTCGTGGGGACATTCGGCATAGCGTCTCCTTTATAGAAAGTACCTCGATAAGTATATGCGCCCACCGGTTGGGGTGGGCGCATAGAACGGTTTCTTTCGGAGCTGTTAGATTGGTCGCAGCGGTTCCACGTTGTAGGAATGCGCGCGTTGCACTACGAGTGGACAACCACGCATAGGCCGACTTTGATGCAGTCGTGAAGTGCCTTGGCGTCTGCCAGGCGCAGGTTGATGCAGCCGTGGCTGCCGCACCATTTGTACGACTCGGCGTTATCGAAGC
Source organism: uncultured Collinsella sp. (assembly GCA_902470065.1). Taxonomy (GTDB): domain Bacteria; phylum Actinomycetota; class Coriobacteriia; order Coriobacteriales; family Coriobacteriaceae; genus Collinsella. The sequence continues at coordinate 34,181 of CABRFA010000001.1, read as the reverse complement.
TCTTGTCGTTTTGCCAGGTGGCATCATGGAAGCCGATCATGTTGCCCTCAAACGGCATCCAGTAGCTCACCGGACTCTCGTATTTGGGCTTGCCGGTCTCGGGGTCCTTGGCTCCGATCAGGGTGCTGCCGCCGTCGTTGCTGTTGATCTGCCAGACGCCCTCGGGCGTGGCGTCCTCGCCCGGCTTGCCCGAGATAAAGTTGGCCTCCCAAACGATATTTCCGCTCTCGTCATAGTAGCGCGCGTGCTGTTCGGACAAGTCGACGTCGATATACGCCTTCCAGTCGGGCTCTCCCTTTGCGGTAAAGGTGTCGGCCTTCTGGGAGTACTTGATCTCGATTTCGCCGGTCTGCTTGTTGTTAATGGCGTCCTCGACCTGCTTGGCGAGCGAGCTGCTGTCGATGGACCAACCAAAGTCGCCGCCTTCGACGGCGCACTGCTTGCCATCGGCGCGCGTCCACCAGCGAGTGGAGCCCACGGTATTAAAGCCGTTGGCGAGTTCGGCTGCCCAGTTGCTGATCTGCGACGTATCGAGCGTTGGGTTGGCGGGATCGGCAAAGCTGATCCACTGCAATACGGAGCTGCCATCAACCTTGCCGGCATCCTCGCCGTTGAGCTTGAGGGTCACGTTGACGCCCAGGAAGTTGTTGGCGGCATCGCATGCGGCCTGAATCTGATCATCGGTCAGCGTTCCATTGAGCGGCTCATAGGCATCGTTGCCGAGCTTGGAAAGATCTACGGACTCGGCCAGCGAGGCAAGCTCGAGCTCGGCATACTTAATGACATGCTCGCGGTTGATTTTCTCGTTGGAGCGCGCCTTCTCGACGGTAAACTTGCCGGCCTGCTCGTCATAGGAGCTATTGGCCTCGAACGTGCCCGAACGGCCCTCGTTAAACTCGTCGATAGCGGCGCCCAGGTCCTCCTCAAACTTCTTTTGGTCAAAGGCGTCGGAGAGCATGGACAGGTCGACGTCTTGATCAAGATCGACTTCGTTGGAGGTAGCGGTTGTTTTGGTCTTGCCGCTTAAGGATTCCACAAGGCGGACCGGCCAAATAAAGGCTTCGTTGTGGCTGATGATTTCTTTTGCGGCAGCTTCGCCGTCGACGATGGGCTCATCGGACTCGGGCTGATAGGTCCAGCTAAAGTCATCGCCTGTCACGGTGAGCTTATAGTGCTTCCATGCCGAGTTGACCTTGGTGGCGGCAGACGAAGCGTTGGAGAAGGAGACGTCGACGCCGGCAATGGTGGTGTTGGGGTAGGCTACCTGCGAAAACGCTACGACGCCTACTATATAGACAATGACGATTAGGCCCAGGACGACAAAGAGCGTCGTCTTTTTGCCCGACTTATTGTTCTCGGCGGGTTTGCGCGCGGGGCCGCGATCGCCTCGAGCGTGCGTGGGGGGCTGCTTGGGCGCATTGCCGTTTGCCTGGCGCTGCTGACGTTGTTGACGCTGCTGTCGCTGTTGGTTCGGGTGTTGGGAAGCGTTTGCTGCACTACGCTGCTGACCGTGGCTCGGCGCGATAGGACGCGGCGACTGAACGCCGCCGGTGTGCCTGCTCGGCTGCTGCGGATCGGGAATCAGTTGAGTTCGATCGTTTTGCGACATCGTATGCATATCCTTCGATTTTCGCCTTGCGGTTCATCGTGTTTTTACTGGGCTTGCATTATAGCGATTGCCCTGCTGTTTGTGGTACGGAAACGGTGGCATTCAAAAGAGGTGGGACATTTGTCCCACCTTTGAGTCGTTCTTTGCCGCTATCCGCACACACCGCATTTTGCACAGGCCGAAAGTGCGGCCGGAGCCTGCGCGATGCCGCCCTTTGCCGTCTCGCGCAGCGTGGCCGGCAACGCGTGACCCACCGAGAGCATGACATGTGCCATCTGGTCAAACGGCACCAGGCTCTTAATGCCTGCGAGGGCGAGTTGTGCCGAGCTAAAGGCCGCTGCCACGCCGATGGCGTTGCGGTTTTGGCAGGGCACCTCCACGAGGCCACCGACGGGGTCACAAACGAGGCCCAGCAGGTTACTCAGCGCGATGGAACTGGCATCGAGCGCCTGCTCGGGCGTGCCGCCGAGTATCTGCACCAGCGCGGCGGCTGCCATGGCGGCGGCGCTTCCCACCTCGGCTTGACAGCCACCCTCGGCGCCGGCGACGCAGGCGCTCGTGGTGAGGTTGAGGCCGATGGCGGCTGCGCAGTAGAGCGCGTCCATGACTTGCTCGTCGTCGAGCTGCAGGCGATCGGCGAGCGCCAGCACGCAGCCGGGCACGACACCCGCGGATCCTGCCGTCGGAGCTGCGACGATCACGCCCATGGTGGCGGAGCGCTCGAGCACGGCCATGGCGCGGGCCACGGCTTCGGTCTGGACGGGGCCCATCAGGCTTTCACTCAAATCGTTGCAGCGGGTTGCTTCGACGAGCTTGGCCTCGCCGCCGATAAGCCCGCCGAGCGAGCGCTGCGGATTGGCGATGGGGGCCGTTGTCTCCTCGCGCATGACGTCGAGCACGCGGCGCATGGCGGCGACGGCGTGGGCCTCGCCGGTCAGACGTGCCTCGCGAACGGCCATGACGGCACCGATGCTGAGTCCCAGTTCCTCGCACGCATCGAGCAGCTGCTCGCCGTCGTCGAAGATCTCCTTAGCCGAGACGCCGGGGGAGAGCGACGAGGCAGAACCGGGGAGCTCGATAAAGGTCGCGTAATCGACATTGTCGAGCTTGCGGAGCATGGGGACGACGGTGTCGTCGGGCGCGCCGTCGGTCTCAAAGACGGAGTAGGCCTGGCCGCCCACTTCGGTGCGGTAGGTGCGGCAGAAGGCGATGTTTACATGGGCGTAGGCGAGCAGGTTGGTGAGCGCGGCGAGCACGCCGGGAACGTCCTTATGCGCCACGAAGAGCGTGGAATACATGCCCGAGATGTCGACGCCGACGCCGTTAATGCGGCTGATGCGCATCTTGCCGCCTCCCAGGCTCTCGCCGCGGACCTGTGCCGTGGCGCCCGTGTCGTCGACCATTTCGATGTCGACGGTGTTGGGGTGGATGGAGGCGTCGTCGCCCTTGATGTCAAAGTGATATTCGAGGCCCTGCTCGCGCGCGAGGTCGAAGGCCTGCTTGATGTTCTCGTCATCGGTGTCGAGGCCCAGGATGCCCGCGACGAGCGCACGGTCTGTGCCGTGGCCGCGGTAGGTGTGGGCGAAGGAGTTCCACAGGCCAAAGGTGACTTTGGTGATGCGGCCTTCCAGCAGGCTGGCGGCAACTTGGGCGCAGCGCAGGGCGCCGGCGGTGTGCGATGAGCTGGGGCCGACCATGACGGGGCCCAAGATCTCGAATGCCGAGGTCGTAGCTAGTGTTTGCGGCTTGCCTGCCATGGGTGCTCCTTATCTATCCCGTCGTCCCGAGGGGCGGGGCATACTCTGTCCCGCCGTTCCGAGGGCTTTAGTATTTGGTCGCCTGCTCGGACAGTCTTGCTCGCACGGAGACCACATTAAGTGGCCTCCGGCTCGTGCGGAACTCGCGATCGACCTTATGCCCCGCCCCTCGGGACTAAGGATACATGGTTGGAGTTGCTAGATGGCAAAATTCATTAGCTGGGAACTTGTCTTACCATGCTTATCGAGACATCTTCACCACCGTTTATATAAAAAAGAAGTACCGGTTGGAGCCGGTACTTCTTTTGGTGCGTTGTTTTTTGGCTGTAGCTTTTCGAGTTAGCTTACAGGCCGCAGGCTGCTTTGAGTTCTTCGACTCGGTCGGTTTTCTCCCAGGTGAAGTCGGGGTCTTCGCGGCCGAAGTGACCGTAGGCTGCCGTCTTTTCGTAGATGGGGCGACGCAGGTCTAGGTCGCGGATGATTGCGCCCGGGCGCAGGTCGAACGTCTTCTCTACGGCCTCGACGATCTTGTCCTCGGCAACATTCGCGGTACCGAAGGTGTCGACCATGATTGAGAGGGGCTTGGAAACGCCGATGGCGTAGGCAAGCTCGACCTCGCAGCGGTCGGCCAGACCGGCGGCGACCACGTTCTTGGCGACCCAGCGCGCGGCATACGCGGCGGAGCGGTCAACCTTGGTGCAGTCCTTTCCGCTAAAGGCACCGCCGCCGTGACGGCCGTAGCCGCCGTAGGTGTCGACGATGATCTTGCGGCCGGTGAGGCCCGTGTCGCCCATGGGGCCGCCCACGACAAAGCGACCGGTGGGGTTCACGTAGATGTCCGCGTTGTCCCACGGCATGTTCTCGGCGGCCATGACCGGGGTGATGACGTGCTCGATGAGGTCGGCCTTGATCTTGCCCATGTCCTCGATCTCGGCGGCGTGCTGCGTGGAGATGACGATGGTCGTGACCTCGACGGGCTTGCCTTCCTCGTAGCGCACGGTGACCTGGGTCTTGCCGTCGGGACGCAGATAGGCGAGGGTACCGTCGTGGCGCACGGCGGCCAGGCGCTCGGCTAGGCGGCTCGCCAGGTAGTGCGGCATGGGCATGAGGGTCTTGGTCTCGTTGGAGGCATAACCGAACATCATGCCCTGGTCGCCGGCACCGATCAGGTCAATCGGGTCGGTGGTAGCGCCGGTCTGGGTCTCGAAGGACTCGTCAACGCCCTGGGCGATATCGGGCGACTGCTCGTGGATGAGGCTCATAACGCCGCAGGTATCGCAGTCAAAACCGAATTTGGCGCGGTTGTAGCCAATGCGGCGGATAACGCCGCGGGCGATTTCCTGTACGTCGACATAGGCCTGGGTGCGAATTTCGCCGGCGACGATGACGGTGCCGGTGGTCACGAGGGTCTCGCAAGCGCAGCGGACGTTCTCCACGTTGGCAGGCACGCCGTTGGGGGCGATGTAGCCCTGCTCCTGGAGCTCTATTTCTTTGGCGAGGATTGCGTCGAGGACGGCGTCGCTGATCTGGTCAGCGATCTTATCGGGATGACCTTCGGTCACCGACTCCGACGTAAAAACAAAGGACCCGTGTTGGGGCGGGATGGAACGAAGTTCTTCTGACATGATTGTCCTTTCAAAAACGTGTCCCAGCGACCGTTACCATTCCGCCGGGCTCTCTATGCAAGGGCACATCATAGCGCGTAATTCAAACATTCACACCCTTTCCGCACCTATTCATTGGGGACAGACTTAAATGACCAGCCTTACCTAAGTGCCGACAGGTTGCCCAACGACTGGTCATTTAAGACTGTCCCCAAAGAGTATCCCCAATGAGTGGGTCGATGCCCTTTGTGCGGAGGTTGCTTTGATGCTTTATACTGGTGCGGTTAGACATCCATCCTGCAATCGAGGAGATTTCCATGGCATCAGACGTTCGCGTCCGCTTTGCACCCTCACCGACGGGCAAGCTGCACATCGGCGGCGCCCGCACCGCTATCTATAACTGGGCTTTCGCCCGTGCAAACGGCGGCACGTTCATCCTGCGCATCGACGACACCGACCCCACCCGCTCTACCGACGAGAACACGCAGATCATCCTGCGCGCCATGCGTTGGCTGGGCCTGGACTGGGACGAGGGTCCCGAGGTGGGCGGCGATTTTGGCCCCTACGCCCAGACCGAGCGCCTGGACCTGTACAAGCAGGCCGCCCAGAAGCTTTGGGACGAGGGCAAGGCCTATCCCTGCTTCTGCACCAAGGAGCAGCTCGACGCCGACCGCAAGGCCGCGCAGGAGCGCAAGGACCCCTTCCAGGGCTATCAGCGCCGTTGCCGCGATCTTGATCCCGAGGAGGCCCGCCGTCGCATCGAGGCCGGCGAGTCCTACGTCCTTCGCATCAAGGTGCCCGAGGACCGCGGCGACGTCGTCATCCACGACGCCGTCCACGGCGAGGTAACCTTCGACGCCAAGGAGCTTGACGACTTTGTCATCTTCCGTTCCGACGGCACGCCCACGTACAACTTCGCGACCGTCGTCGATGACGCCATGATGAAGATCACTCACGTCATCCGCGGCGACGACCACCTGTCCAACACCCCGCGTCAAGTCATGGTCTACGAGGCCCTCGGCGCGCCCGTGCCTACGTTCGCCCACATCTCCATGATCTTGGGTGCCGACGGCAAAAAACTCTCCAAGCGCCACGGCGCCACCTCGGTGGAGGAGTACCGCGACGCCGGCTACCTGTCCGACGCCTTCGTCAACTACTTGGCGCTGCTCGGCTGGTCGCTCGACGGCGAGACCACGATCATCCCGCGCGATGTCCTGGCCAGCAAGTTCTCGCTCGACCGCATCTCCAAGAACCCGGCGACCTTCGACCCCAAGAAGCTCGACTGGGTCAATGCCGAGTACATCAACGGCATGTCCGATGCTCAGTTTGCCGACGAGATCATGGTCCCCGAGCTGCACGAGGCGGGTCTCATCGAGGGTAATGTCGAGTACGGCGAGGATTGGATCGACGCGCTTGCCGCCATTGTCAAGCCGCGCACCAAGATGCCGGCCGACGCCGTGACCGTCGCCGCTCCCATTTTCGCTACGGCCGAGACGCTCGAGTATGACGAGAAGTCCGTCAACAAGGGCCTGGCCAAGGAGGGCATGGGTGCCATTCTTGATGCCGCCAAGGCCGCGCTCGAGGGTGTGAACGAGTGGACGGCTGCCAACATCGACGCCGCGCTTGAGCCGCTGCCCGAGCAGATGGACCTCAAGAAGCGCGTGGTGTTCCAGGCCGTGCGCGTCGCCGTCTGCGGCAACATGGTGAGCCCTCCGCTGGGCGAGACCATGGCGCTCGTCGGCCGCGACGACTGCCTGGCGCGCATCGATCGCGCCCGCACGATGGCGCTGTAATCGCTGCGCAAACGTTTGTATCCGAGCCCCGTTCACCCTGAGCGGGGTTCTTGTTTCTGTAGACGAATGGGATGGGAGGTGCTGGGGCCATGGCCGAGCAACTTTCGCTGTTTGGTTCGCCGGATCCGGAGGAGACTCCGGCGGCGCCGGCATCCGGTGCTGCCCTGGCCAAGCCCGAGCCTTCACCTGAGCCCATTGCCGCCTACACGAGCGTGGTTCTCGACATCCCCACCCGTGCGCTGTCCGAACCGTTTGCTTACGGCATTCCTGAGTCCCTTGCGAGCGAGGCCCAGGTCGGATCGACGGTTCTGGTCCACTTTGGCAACCGTGCCGCCGCAGGCTATATCGTCGATATTGCGCCCGAACTGGGCGACTTGCAAGGCAACATTACCCTCGACACCGCTCGCATCAAGCCCATCGAGACTATCCTCAGCAAACCGCTCTTTGGCGCCGAGTCCGCCCGTATTGCACGTTGGATGAGCCGCGAGTATGTTGCGACGCTTTCCGAGTGCCTGCGCCTGTTCTTGCCTCCGGGCGGAAGCCCGCGCGTGGTCAAGGGCGACGACGGCGTGTGGGCCGTTGAGCGCCCCGCCGTCAAACCCATCCAAAACCGCTGGGTCATGCTCACGCCCGAGGGCTTCGACTATACGCCTCCCAAAACGGCGGTCCGCCAGCGTCAGCTCATCGAGGCACTACAGTGCGGCCCGGTCACAACGCGCGACCTCAACCTGCTCTACAACAGCATGTCGGCGACCATCAAGGCGCTCGAAAAACGTGGTGTCGTCGTGGTGGAGGAGCGTCGCGCCTGGCGCGGTTGCAGCGAGCAGACTACGCTGTCCTCAGCGAGCGGCAAAGCGCCGGTCGCACTTACGAACGGTCAGCAGCAGGCGCTCGCGCAGATTGAGCGCGCTCGCCTGGATGCGCACGGCGACGTGGTGCTCGTGGACGGTGTTACGGGCTCCGGCAAAACCGAGGTCTACCTTTCCGCTATCGAGCGCGTGCTGGCGGCCGGCCGTTCGGCCTGCGTGCTCGTGCCCGAGATCTCGCTGACGGCCCAGACCGTCGGCCGCTTCCGCTCGCGTTTTGGCGAGACGGTCGCCGTGTTCCATTCGCGCCTCTCGGCCGGCGAGCGCCTGGACCAGTGGGATATGGTCGCCAGCGGTGCGGCCCGCGTGGTAGTCGGCGCCCGCTCGGCGCTCTTTTGCCCGCTCAGCGACCTTGGTCTCATCATCATCGACGAGGAGCACGAGACCAGTTACAAGCAGGGCTCCAGCCCGCGTTACCACGCGCGCGAGGTGGCGGCCGAGATGGCGCGCCGCTACCGCTGCCCGCTCGTGTTGGGCTCCGCCACGCCCTCGGCCGAGGCCCTCGACCGCTGCCGCCGTGGCACGTATAACGGCGCCACCTGGACGCGCGTCGAGATGCCCGAGCGCCCGGGACACGCCGTGCTGCCGACAGTCCGCATTGCCGACCTGCGCCGCGAGTTCTCGCGCGGCAGCCGCTCCATGTTCTCTAAGCCGCTGATGGAAGGTCTGGAGCGTGTGGTCGAGCGCCGCGAGAAGGCCGTGCTTCTGCATAACCGCCGTGGCTTTGCGCCGTTCCTTATGTGCCGCGAGTGCGGATGCGTCCCCACCTGCAACCACTGCTCCACCGCGCTTACGTATCACGAGCGCACGCACACGCTGCAGTGTCACACATGCGGTTCGTCTTGGCGCGTGCAGCCGTATCCCGCGCCCACAAGCCGTTGCCCCAAATGTGGCAGTCGCTACCTGGCAAAAATGGGTCTGGGCACGCAGCAGATCGAGGACGCGCTGCACCAGATGCTGCCCGAGGATGTCGCCATCATTCGCATGGATGCCGATTCCACGCGTGGCAAGGACGCGCATAAGAAGTTGCTCGAGCAGTTCGATGCCGCCGATTGCGCGGTGCTGCTGGGCACTCAGATGATCGCCAAGGGCCTCGACTTTCCCGAGGTTACCCTTGTGGGCGTGGTCAATGCCGACTTTGCATTAAAGCTACCCGATTTTAGAGCGGGGGAGCGCGCCTACGATTTGCTGGAGCAGGTCGCGGGCCGTGCCGGACGCGGCGATCGCCCTGGCGAGGTCATCATCCAGACCTACCTGCCCGAGGACCCGGTCATTCGCGCCGTCGCCGAGCACGACCGCTCGATCTTTACCGACTACGACCTGGACCAGCGCCGCGACGCGCTGTATCCGCCGTTCGTGCGCCTGGTCAACATCTTGGTTTGGTCGACGAACGCGGTTGACGCGCAGGACTACATCGGTCGCATCGCGAAGCTCCTCAAGCGTCGCTGGCATGTCGCCGCTCCCGACTTTTTGCGGGCGGGGAGCGCCGTGCCCCAGGTGCTTGGTCCGGCTTCGTGTGTAATCGAGAGAGCCAAGGACCGTTACCGCTTCCATCTGCTTGTAAAGTCGCCGGTAGGGTACCATGTCTCTGATGATATCGACGCCTGCCTCAAAGAGGTGGGCTCCGTGCGCGGCGTGAGCGTGAGCGTTGACGTCGACGCCTATGATTTGATGTAACAACCCGAAAGGATGGCCATGGAAGCCAACGGAATCGTACTGTCGCCCGACCCTCGTTTGCGCCAGGAGTGCGCCGTCATCGAGGAGATCACCCCGGCGATCGAGGCGCTTGCCGAGAAGATGAAGAAGATGATGTTCGACAACGGCGGTTGCGGCCTGGCTGCCCCGCAGATTGGCGAGCTCATCCAGCTCGTCACCATCGACTGCGATTACAGCGACAAGAACGACTACGATCCGTACGTGCTCATCAATCCCGTCATTGTTGAGCAGAGCGACCATCTGGTGCCGTTTAGCGAGGGCTGCCTGTCTATCCCCGGCATTAGCTGCGAGATCGAGCGCCCCGACCATGTCGTCGTCGAGGCGTACGACCTGGATGCCAACCTGATTCGCTACGAGGCTACGGGCGATCTGTTCTGCGTGTGCCTGCAGCATGAGATCGATCACCTGCACGGCAACACCATGTTTGAGCGCCTTAAGCCCATGCAGAGGATCAAGGCAGTCAAGGAGTACCAGGACGCCCTGGCCCGCGGCGCTCGACCGGGCGAGACTAAGTAGATCCCACCGTCCCCGGTGCTGAGCGCCCACATATCATCCCGTGCTCAAACATTCTCGCTTTGCTGCGAAACTGCGCGCGGGACGATACGTGTGGGCCCATCCCAGGGACTACGTTGTCGCTTTTCGTTTCGCCCGGGTGCCGTCGGGCCAGGGAGGGGCGTCTTCGCTGATAGTCTTTGTTGAGAGGGAGCTGCTTTTATTGCGGCTCTTTCTTTGGTTTTGGGTATATTTGTTCTTGTTGAATTGTTATTGCGGATGTGCTTGGTACTTGGCTTTCCGCCGTTATTTGTAGCCGTCTCGGCTTTGGTTGAGGGGAGACGTTCTTTATGCGTATTGTGTTTATGGGTACGCCTGATTTTGCCGTGCCTTCGCTGACTTCGCTTGTTGAGGCTGGGAATGAGATTGCGCTCGTAATTACTCGTCCCGATGCTGTTCGTGGGCGTGGTAAGAAGCTTGAGCCTTCTCCTGTTAAGTCCAAGGCGCTTGAGTTGGGGTTGCCGGTTGTTGAGGCCAATCGTATGACGCCTGATGTTGTTGAGGCGCTTCAGGCTGCCCAGGCTGACATTTTCTGTGTGGCTGCCTATGGCTGCATTTTGCCTGATGAGGTGCTGCATATGGCGCCGCTTGGTATTGTGAATGTTCATGCTTCGCTGCTGCCTCGTTGGCGTGGCGCTGCGCCCATTCAGCGTGCCATTCTTGCTGGTGACGAAGTTGCTGGCGTTTCCATTATGCGCATTGGGCATGGCGTGGATACGGGCGCTTATTGCGCGCAGGCCTCGACCTCGGTTTCGGGTAAGCATGCCGAGGCATTGACCATGGAGCTTGGCCAGCTCGGCGGTAAGTTGCTGGCCGATACGCTGCCCTCGCTTGCCGATGACACGGCGGTGTGGACCGAGCAGGATGAGTCCCTTGTCACGCATGCTGCCAAGATTTCCAAGCAGGAGATGCGTCTGGATCCGCAGATGGGGGCGCTCGATTGCGTGCGCCATGTGCTCGCTTCGTCCGATACCGCGCCTGCCCGTTGCGTGATTGCCGGCAAGTCGGTTCGCGTGCTCGATGCCGCGCCTGCCGACGTGTCGCTTGCCGAGGGCGCTGTTGCCGTCAAGAGCAAGCGTGTTTACCTGGGGCTTTCCGATGGTACGATTGAGCTGCTCGAGGTTAAGCCCGACGGCAAGCGTGCTATGGCTGCTTCTGCCTGGGCTGCCGGCCTGCAGGGTGCCGATCTGACGTGGGGTGTTTTGTCATGAGCAAGCTTTCCCCCGCGCGCAAGCTTGCGCTCGATGTGCTGATGGAGGCCGACCGTCGCGGTATGTACGCACGCGACGTGTTGTCTTCCCGTGCTTCCGCCAAGGCCATTGACCAGCTCGATTCCGCTTTTGCCGCGCGTTTGGCGCTCGGTGTTGCCGCCACGCAGGGCATTTTGGATGAGCTGCTCGATCAGTTTTTGGATAAGCCCAAAAAGGTCGCGCCGCGTGTTCGCATGGCGCTTCGCATCTCGGCCTTCGAGATGCTCTACCTGCATACCCCTGGCCGAGTTGCCGTGAGTCAGGGCGTTGAGCTGGTTCGTAGCGGCGCTAAGTCGGCTGCCGGTCTTGCGAATGCCGTGCTGCATAAGGTCGCGGACAACGTCGAGGACTTTGCCACTGCGGCGGATGCCGATGAGTCCGAGCGCCGATTGGTTCGCCTGTCTCGCCTGATGGGTATGCCGCGCTGGCTGTGCGCTCGCATAATGGTCTCGTTCGATACGCCCGAGGGCGCGCTTAACTTCGCCGGAAATCTGGCGCCCGCGCCGCTCGCTTTGCACGAGAACGCCTTTGCAACCAAGCCTGATCCGTACCTATCGCAGCTTGTGGCGCCGGTGTTCCCGGGCTGCCATGCGCCGGTCGATGCCCAGGCCACCGTTGCATCGGGCGTGTTTGAACGCGCGGCGGCCGTGGCCTCGGACCTTAACGCCCAGCTCATCGCTACCGCGGCGACCCGTCCCGGACGTTGCCTGGAGATTGGTGCCGGTCGCGGCACCAAGACCTATGTGATGATGTGCCAGGCTAAGCGTGCCGGCTACGACCGTCAGCACACTGCACTCGATTTGCACGATCGCAAGTGTGACCAGAATCTCGCGCGCCTGCATAAGGCGGGTATTACGGGTGTTCGTACCGTCTCGGGCGATGCCTGCGAGCTCGATGCGGCCCTCACGTCCTTTGATGCCATGCTCGGTGAGCCCGCTCTATTCGACACCGTGTTTATCGATGCACCGTGCTCAGGCACCGGCACCATGCGCCGTCATCCCGAGATTCCGTGGCGTCTGACCGAGAACGACGTTACGACCGAGCTGCCCCGCCTGCAGCTGACGATGCTCAAGGAGGCAGCCGCGCGCGTGGCTGCCGGCGGCGAGCTCATCTATGCCACCTGCTCGGTTTTTGATGAAGAGAACACGCAGGTTGTGGATGCGTTTTTGGCTTCGCCCGAGGGCGCAGGCTTTTGCCTGGCACCCCTCTCCGAAGCGCAGATTCTGCAGCTCCCCGAGTTCGAACAAGCCAAGAAGCTCGTCTCCGTGCGCCTAAACGATCGTGGGCTTTTCCAAAGCGTCCCCGTAAACGCTGACTCCTACGACGGCCACTTCTGCGCCCGCTTGGTCCACAAGTAGCTACTAAGTTGCGGTGAAATAGGGATCGAATAGCGGCTTCTAGCCGCCAAACAGTCCTTATTTCACCGCAACTCAGAAGGTCGTGCGAGTGGAGATCGCAATAGCGGTAAAGAGTGGGAAAAATGGCCCTGTTTCATACTTGCTGCTATCAAAAGTAGGGCGGATTACGGGGCTAGATTGGTGATGCCCGACCACAGCAAATATGGCCTAAATAAAACCGCAGGTAGATGGCTTGTTGAAATTTGCTACTTACCGGAATGGATAGAGGTTGTCAACTCAGCCCCGTAATCCGGCAGAGTTTTGAAATGATACAAACTTAGCATCATCGCGAAATCCGATTTAAAGAAAAGTTGCGGTGAAATAGTTCCTGCTTGGCCTTTGGATGGGCTGATTCAGGAACTATTTCACCGCAACTCATCAGGAAACCTGGGTGTCTGGATCGCTTGCCGCTAGTGGTTATGCGGGCAGTTGGCGCAACAGCCGCTGGTGGCGCTGGTGCTGGAGCCGCCACTGCGCTGGTCTGTGTTGTAGAAACCGCTGCCGTCGAACTTAATGCCGCTGGCCGAGAACGTCTTGGATGCCGGGGCGCCGCAGCTGGGGCATACGACCTCGGGCGTCTCGGACATGGGGTGCTCAACCTCAAACACGTTGCCGCAGCTCGTGCACTTGTAATCGTAGCGCGCCATAATACTTCCTTTTCAGCACAAAGCGGGCAGATCGCTCTGCCCGCAAAAATTCAAACAGGTGTAACTGTACCCTATATCGTGGGTTTTATCACGCTTCGCCCCAGAATCTATGGGTGTTGCGCAGGAGCTTCGCAGTTTTCTCCTCGGCTGCCGCAACGTCGGCCTCGTCAGCCTGCCATGTCCAGTTGCCTGTGGCTACACCCGGCACGTTCATACGTGCATCGTCGCCCAGTCCCAGCACGTCCTGCAGCGGCATCATCACGAGCGGTGCATCGCTTGCCAGGGCATTGCCCATGAGCTCGCTTGCCAATGTAATGCCGCTCGGCTCATCGCCGCCTGCAAAGGAGCGCGTGCACCAGCCGGCAAGTGTCGAGGTGTCGTGCGTCGAGGTGTACAGGATCTTTCCCGGTGTGGGGTGAATTCCGCAACGAACGTCGTAGTCGCTAAACTCCAGCACGTCCATGCCGGGGAAGCCGCAGGTCGAAGCCATGGCGCGAACGCCGGGCGTCAGATAGCCCAGATCCTCGGCGATAAAGTTGAGCGGACCCAGCTCGTCATAGGCGGTCTGGAACAGGTCCTTGCCCGGGCCTGCCAGCCAGCGGCCGTCGGCACAGGCCTTACCGGCGGGAATGCTAAAGTAGCTGTGGAAGCCCAGGAAGTGGTCCAGGCGCACGCGGTCGTAGAGCGAAAACGCACGACGCAGGCGGTCCATCCACCAGCGATAGCCGTTCTCCTTCATGCGATCCCATCGGAAGGTGGGGTTGCCCCACACCTGGCCCTCGGGCGCAAAGTTGTCGGGCGGCGCGCCCGAAATCTCAATCGCCTTGCCGGTATCGGACAGCCAGAAGTTCTCGGGCTCGCTCCACGCGTCGGCCGAATCGTCCGAGACATACATCGGGATATCGCCGATGACCTCGATGCCCTTCTTGTGCGCATAGTTCATGAGCTCGCACCAGGCAAGGTCAAAGCGATACTGCATGTACGCCTGCAGCTCGGCCTCGTCGTGGAAGCGCTTGTCATCGATCAGATACTCGTTGTAGCGCGCTACATCTGCCGGCCAATCGTGGCGCGACTCGCCCTCAAAGTACTTCTTAACGGCCATGTAGACGCAGTACTTTTCGAGCCAATCAGCGTTGCGATGTTTAAACGCCGTGTACAGCGGGTCGGCATCCTCGCCGCCGTGAGCCTTCCATGCAGCAAAGTCGGCGGCCAGCTCCTCGTGACTCTCGGGCAGCAGGTCAATATTGCCCGCAAAGGCCGAAGGCCCAGCGTAAGGGGAGCGGAAGAAGTCCGTCGGGTTGACGGGCAGGACTTGCCAGTAGCGCATGCCCATAGCGGCCAGATGGTCGATAAAGCGACGCGTGGGCGCACCGATTGTGCCGGGCTTGCCGTCATCGGTCGGCACCGAGGTGATGTGGCACACAACGCCCGCGCCATGATCGAGCGGCTCCTGCAGACGCTTCTCGGCATGGTGATAGATGATCGAAGAGCCCAGCGGGTACAGGTCGAGCGTGACGGTACCGTTGTGGATCTCGCACTCGTGACCGCTGATCACGTCGCTCGCGCATTCGCCGAGCGCCGGAATCGTCACGCGGTGCGAATTGCGCAGGCTGCGGTTGATGATAACCGTCGCGGCCTCGCCGTCTTTGCCCGTGCGGGTGTAAGCCAAGACTTCGTCGTTGAGCGCAAAGGCCTTGATCTCGCCATCGACCATAAAGGGCAGCGCACGGCGCACGGCAGACGCGTTCTTAACGATGGCCAGTGTGTCGAAGTCATGGAGTTGGTCTTTGGTCGGCAGGGTGCGGCGGTTGCCCGGGTCGGTAAGGCCCTCCAAGCCGTACTCGTCACCGTAATAGATTGAGGGTACACCCGGGAAGGTCATCTGCATGAGCGTCGCCAACCAAAAGCGGCTCTTGGCCAGGCCCATGGAGTTCTCGTCCAGGCGCCATTTGCTGCGCTCGCTCTCGGGCAGCTGCGACTCGTCGGGGCCACCGCCGAGCACCGAGATGATACGCGGACGGTCGTGGCTCGAAAGCAGATTGAGTGCGCAGGCCAGTGCCTCGCGCGGGTAGTTCTCGCGCAGGGTTTCGATATCCTCGGCTGCCTGGTAGGCGTTCTTGTAGCCCATCAAAAAGCCGATAACCATGTCGCGGAAGGGGTAGTCCATGGCGGAGTCGAGCTCCGAGCCCTGCAGATAGCGACGCAGGTGGCCATAGCTGATCTTGTTGGAGGCGTCTTCCCAGACTTCGCCGAGCAGCAGCGCATCGGGCTTCTCGGCGAGCACGGCCTTTTTGATCTCGGCCAGGAAGTCGTCGGAAAGCTCGTCGGCCACATCGAGTCGCCAGCCATGGGCACCGGCGCGCAGCCATTTACGGATCACGCCGTCCTTGCCCAGGAGCCGCTCGCGCACCAGTTCGGAATTCTCGTTGATGGCGGGCATGTTGCCCACGCCCCACCAGCAGTCATACGAACCGTCCTCATGGAAGTAAAATGCATCGCGCCACGGCGAGTCCTCGCTCTGCCATGCACCGACGCCGGGATAGTTGCCGTAGCGGTTAAAGTAGATCGAGTCGTCGCCCGTATGGTTGAAGACGCCGTCCAGGATGATGGAAATGCCGAGCTTCTCGGCCGCCTCGCACAGCTCGGTAAAGTTCTGCTCGGTGCCCAGAATCGGGTCAATCTTGGTGTAGTCGGCCGTATCGTAGCGGTGGTTGCTCGCGGCTTCAAAAATGGGGTTGAGGTAGATGGCCGTAAAGCCCAGCTCGGCAATGCGGGGCAGGTCATTTTGGATACCCTTGAGCGAGCCGCCGTAAAAATCCCAGGTCTTGATGGAGCCGTCTTCGGCACGCTCGTACTCGGGCGGTTCGTTCCAGTCTTCGACCATGCGGCGCTGGATTCCGTTGCGCGGTTTTTCAACTTCGGCAAGCGTGCGCTCGCGCCAGTTTTCATCGCGGGCATAGCGGTCGGGGAAAATCTGGTAGACCATGCCACGCTCGTACCACTCGGGACGAACTTCGCGGTGCTTGTAGACGGTGATCTGGAAGGACGGGACCTCGGCGTAGTTGTAAGTTACGCCCTCGCCACCGGTGCGACCCTGCGGTGCGCCCAGACGGACCTCGGGCTGGCCCTCGATGTTGCAGATAAAGCTGTACCAGATAAGACAGGGCTCGGCGCACTCAAGCTCTACGGTAAATATGCCGTCGCCCTCGTGCGTCATGGGATACAGAGACTCACCGATCTCATCGACCCAGGTGCGCAGCGCAAGCGTTGCCTGGTTGGGGTCGGCATCCTCCAAAATCACCGAGAGCGAAACGGAAGTTCCAGTGGTCACAGCGCCAAACGGAGTGCGAAACTGCGGCAGACGGCTGTTGTGAATCAATCTCATAATTCGGTCCAGTTCAATAGAATCACGGCCTGCGGGCCATGGGCTTTACGCACAGGATATAAGTATATATGTTGCACACAGGCTGTATAAACAACATCCGTTTACCATCGGCGAACGGTTGTCCTAGAAAATCGTTTTACCAACTATCAACAGAGAAGGGGCGCCCGGTTGGAGCGCCCCTTACATAGGGTTTGATTAGGTTTTGGATCGTCTGTGGGCTAGCGGCGCTTGCGGGTGGCCGTGGCCTTGCGGACGGACGTCTTCTTGGACGGAGCCTTTTTCTCTGCCGGAGCGGCGGGGGAGACCGGGCTCTCCTTGGCGGGCTCGGTCTTTGCAGTAGCCTTCGGAGCGGTCTTGACCTCAGCGGCCTTCGGTGCCGGCTCGGCCTTTACTGCGGGCTTGTCCTCGGCCGTAGCCTCTGCCTTGGGAGCAGCGGCCTTGGTCGTGGCCTTTTTGGCCGTCGTCGTAGCGCGCTTGCGCGTGGTGGTCTTGGCGGCCGGCTTTGCCTCGGCCTTGGGCTCGGCACCCGCCTCCTCGACCTTGACGGCGGGCTTTGCGGCAGCCTTCGTAGTGGTCTTCGTAGCAGCCTTCGTCGCAGCGGCCTTGGTCGTTGTCGACTTCGTAGCCGTGGCCTTCTTGGCGGTCGTGGTCTTGGTCGTGGTCGTCTTCTTGGCAGCGGTCTTTACCGGAGCCTTGGCGGCCGGCTTGGCATCAGCGACCTCGGCCTTTACCTCGGGAGCAGCCTCGGCTTCTGCGGCCTTCTTGGCAGCGGCGGTCGTGCGCTTGCGCGTGGTCGTTGCCTTGGCAGCAGTCGTCTTTGCTGCGGCGGTCTTGGTGGCGGCAGTCTTGGTTGTCGTAGCCTTCTTGGCCGTCGTCTTGCGAGTCGTGGTCTTCTTAGCTGCGGGCTTTGCAGCGGGCTTGACCTCGGTCTCTGCCTCAGGAGCAACCTCAGCCTTCACCTCAGGCTCGGCCTTTGCGGGCTCAGCCTCAACCGGCTTCTCCTCGGCCTTGGGCTCCTCAACGGTCACCGGCTCAGCTGCAGCCTCAGGCTCGTCGACAACAGCCGTCGGCCTCTCAATCTCCGGGTGCATAAAGAAGTACAGGTCCAGATACTTGTCGGCCGAGCGCGTCCAGCTAAAGTCCTGGCTCATGGCCTGCGTGACCAGCTGGTTCCATGCCTCACGGTTATCCCAGAACAGGCGTGCCGCGCGGAACACCGCGTCGCCCATCTCGTCGCCGTTAAAGTTGGTAAACGAGAAGCCCGTGCCCTCGCCGGTAAACTCGTTGTACGGCTGCACGGTGTCCTTCAAGCCACCGGTCTCGCGCACGATGGGCAGGGTGCCGTAGCGCATGGCGATGATCTGCGACAGGCCGCAGGGCTCAAACTTCGAAGGCATCAGGAACATATCGGCGGCAGCGTACATGCGCTGCGACAGCGCGGGGTCAAACTCGATGCGCGCGGCCATGGTGCCGGGGTACTTGTCCTGGAAGTAGCGCAGACCGTCCTCGTAGTCGCGGTCGCCGGTGCCCAGCACGGCCACCTGAACGCCGCCGGACAGGATGCGGTCGAGCGCGTACATGACCAGGTCCATGCCCTTCTGGCGCGTCAGACGCGTGACCATCACCATAAGCGGGCGGTCGTCGCGCACCTCGAGCCCCAGTTCCTCCTGCAGCTTGGCCTTGCACACGGCCTTGCCGGAACGGTCGTCAACTGTGTAGTTGGCGGCAATGCGCTTGTCGGTCGCCGGGTCAAAGGCCGCTACGTCAATGCCGTTGAGGATGCCCTGCAGCGCGTAGGAGCGCTCGCGCAGTACGCCGTCCAGGCCCTCGCCAAACTCGGGCGTCTGGATCTCGCTCGCGTAGGTGGGGCTCACCGTGGTGATGGCATCGGCATAGTGCAGCGCGCCCAGCATGTAGTTGATGCTGCAGGCGTCGCAGCGCAACTGCGTGGCGGCCGCCGGAATATGCGCCACACCCAGGATGTCCTCCATCACGGTGTCGCTAAACTGGCCTTGGAACGCCACATTGTGGATCGAGAACACGGTCTTGACGCGGTCATAGAGCGGCAGGCCCTGGTAGAACTCGCGCAAGAACACGGGTGCCAGTGCCGTTTGCCAGTCATTGCAGTGCAGGATGTCGCACTCAAAATCGGCCGGCAGGTGCTGCAGGCTCTCGGTGATGGCCTTGGAGAAGAACGCAAAACGCTCGCCGTCGTCAAAGAAGCCGTACGGATAGTCGCGCGCAAAGTAGCGCTCGTTGTCCACGAACATATAGGTGACGCCGTCGTGCTCGAGCTTCTCCAGCCCGCAGTACTCGTTGCGCCAGCCCAGGCTCACGTAAAAGTCGGCAAAGTGCTCCATCTGCGCCTTGTACTCGTCCTTGATGGTGGCGTACTTGGGCACCATTACGATAACCTCGGCGCCGGCGCGCACAAGCGCCGCAGGCAGCGAGCCCGCCACGTCGCCCAGGCCACCGGTCTTAACAAACGGTGCGCACTCGGCCGAGGCAAACACGATCTGCATCTTTTTGCTGGAATCTGCCATATTGTCTCCCATGTTGCAATTCGAGAATAGCCGCCTGGCGCTAACCGGGCGGCTATTCTACATGTTACGAGCGATGTTGCGGTGCCAACGTTAACGTACGATGGTGGTGTCGGAAGTTAACGGAGCCTTGCCCAGCACCAGGATGTTCTCGGGCGTGCCGCGAAGCTCGGTGTTGGTGGGAACCACGTTGTTCTTGTCCAGAATGGCGTTCTCAACGCGTGCGCCGCTCTTGATGACACAGCTCTGGTTGATGATCGAGTTGGTTACCGAGGCGCCCTCCTCGACCACGACGCCGCGTGACAGGATCGAATTGCGCACGGTGCCCTTGATGATGCAACCGGCCGAGATGATCGAGTTGCACGCGTGGCTACCGGTCGCATAGCGCGAAGGCGGCACGTCGTGAGCCTTGGTCAGGATCGGGCGCTCGGGATCGAAGAGCTGGTCGGCCACGGTTTGGTCAAGCAGGTCCATGCTGCGGCGATACAGCGACTTCTCACTAAACACGCCCACGACCTCGCCCTTGTACTCGTAGCTGCAAACGTCGATGTTGCCAAAGTCGCCCTGGAGTGCCTCGAGCAGGTCCAGATAGTCGGCGGCCTGGTAGTGGTCGATAATCTCGAGCAGCGTCTCGCGGTTGACGATGCAGCAGTCCATAGAGGCGTTGTCGCCGTACGCGACGCCAGCGCTCACGCCCGTCAGGCGACCGTTCTCGTTAATCTCGAGTTTGGTCTCGTCATCGACGTTGCGCGTGGCCTTGCAGTACACCACGGTCATCTGGGCACCGGAGTTCTCGTGCGCGTCGATGATGGTGTTGAGATCCATGTTAAAGATGATGTTGGTGCCCATCATCACAACATAGGGCTTGTCCGAGCGCTGGAACAGCGTCTTGTTGGAGATGATGTCGCGCAGCAGGAAGCGCATGCCGCCCTTGGTGGTGCCATACGCGTTGCCGGGCACCATGAACAGGCCGCCCTTCTTGCGGTCCAGGCCCCAGTCCTTGCCCGAGCCAACGTGGTCGATCAGCGAGCGGTAGTTGCCCGGCATGACGACGCCGACGGTCTTAATGCCGGCATTCATCATGTTGGACAGCGGAAAGTCGATCAGGCGGTAGCGGCCCAAAAAGGGAACGGACGCGATGGGGCGGTCCTTGAGCAGGACGCTGCCGTAGCTCGAAGAGTAGTTAGCGGTGATATAACCGATGGCCTTGCGATTGATCATCGGATCATTCCCCCTTCCCGATAACGACGTCATTTCCAACGACGGCCGTATCCTTGGTGGTATCGACAGAGCCGAGCTTCACGCCCTCTTCGACCGTGGAGTTCTCGCCCAAAATAGCGCGGCAGATGTGCGCGCCGCTCTTAACGTGCGCACCCGGCAGCAGCACGGAGTCCTCGACCACGGCGCGCTCCTCGATGATGACATCGGTCGAAAGGATCGAGTGGCGAGCGGTGCCGTAGATCTTGCAGCCGTTGGAGACCAGGCAATCGTCCAGGCGGCCGTCCGGGCCAATGTAGTGCGGCGGACGCGTGGTGATGTTGGACATGATGGGGAAGTGCTTGTCAAACAGATCGAACTCGGGGTTGTTGCCCAGCAGGTCCATCGAGGTCTCGTGGAAGCTGGCAATGGTGCCGACGTCCTTCCAAAAGCCGTGGAACTCGTAGCTGTACAGGCGCTTGTTCTCGCCGAGCAGCTTGGGGATGATGTCCTTGCCAAAGTCGTGGCTCGAACGCTGGTCCAGAGCGTCCTCCTCGAGCGCCTCGATCAGCACGTCGGCCGAGAAGATGTAGATGCCCATGGACGCGAGGTTCGAATCGGGCTTCTCGGGCTTCTCGGTAAACTTGGTGATGCGGCCGTCCTCGGGGTCGGTGGTCAGGATGCCAAAGCGGCTGGCCTCCTCCCACGGCACGGGCATGACGCTCACCGTGAGGTCGGCGTTGTTCTCAATGTGCGTCTTGAGCATCTTACGGTAGTCCATGCGATACAGGTGATCGCCCGAAAGAATCAGGACGTACTTGGGGTCGTTGGCCTTGATGTAGTCGAGGTTCTGCGTAATGGCGTCGGCCGTGCCCGCATACCATGCGCCGCCGGTCTGCGTCTCGTACGGCGGCAGGATCGATACGCCGCCGTCACGGCTGTCCAGATCCCAGGCCTCGCCGGAGCCCACATAGGCATGCAGCAGGTAGGGACGGTACTGCGTCAGAACGCCCACCGTGTCGATGCCCGAGTTGGAGCAGTTGGACAGCGAAAAGTCGATAATGCGGAACTTGCCACCAAAGCTAACCGCCGGCTTAGCGATCTTTTGGGTGAGTGCCCCCAATCGGCTGCCCTGTCCTCCTGCGAGGAGCATCGCGATGCATTCTTTCTTACTCATCGATTTCTCCTTCTGTCATCGATGTTCCTAAACCCATTAGCGACGGGCGCGGCGCAACGTCACGCCCGTCGAGTAATGCCGTGCTGGCATAGGGGAGCTCGTGCGCCTTTACGCGTGCCAGATCTCGTCGCGGTACTCGCGAATGGTGCGGTCGCTCGAGAACCAGCCGCTCGAGGCGGTGTTGAGCAGTGCCTTGCGGTTCCAGGTCTCCTGGTCGCCGTAGCTGCCCGTGAGCTTCTCCCACGCATCCACGTAGCTGCGGAAATCGGCCATGACCAGGTCGGGGTCGTTGTTGTTCATGAGCTCGTTGTAGATGCTCTCAAAGTTGCCCGAAAGACCCGCAAAGGTGTTGTCCTTGAGCTCGTCCATCACGCGGCCCAGACGCTCACGGTCGCCGTTGAGGGTATCCCACGCAAAGTAGCTGTTCGATGCCCAGAGCTGCTCGACCTCGGGGGCGGTCAGACCAAAGATGGCCTCGTTCTCGCGACCGGCCAGGTCGGCGATCTCGATGTTAGCGCCGTCGAGGGTGCCCAGCGTAATGGCACCGTTCATCATGAGCTTCATGTTGGACGTGCCCGAGGCCTCCTTGCCGGCCGTGGAGATCTGCTCCGAAATCTCGGCGGCGGGGTAGATGAGCTGGGCGTTGCTCACGCGGAAGTTGGGGATAAAGCAGACCTTCATGACCTCGTTGACGCGCGGATCGTTGTTGATGACGTCGGCCACGGAGTTAATGAGGCGGATGGTCTCCTTGGCAAAGGTGTAGCTCGAGGCAGCCTTGCCGCTAAAGATGAAGGTCGTCGGCGTCACGTGGAAGTTGGGATCGGCGATGCGACGGTTGTAGATGTCCATCACCTTCATGATGTTCATGAGCTGGCGCTTGTAGGCATGGAAGCGCTTCACCTGGACATCGAAGACGGTGTTGGGGTCAATGATCAGACCGGTTTCGGACTTGACATAGGCGGCCAGGCGCTCCTTGTTGGCGCGCTTGGAGGCACCCACGGCCTTCAGGAACTCGGTGTCGTCCTTAAACTCCTTGAGCTTCTCCAGCTCAAAGGCGTCCTTCAGCCAGCCGTCGCCAATGGCCTCGGTTACGAGCTTGGCATAGGTGGGGTTGGCCTCGGCAAAGAAGCGACGGTGCGAGATGCCGTTGGTCTTGTTGTTGAACTTCTCGGGCGTCAGGGCGTAGAAGTCCTTGAGCACGATGTTCTTGATGATGTCGGAGTGGATCTTGGCCACGCCGTTGACGCTGTGGCTGCAGATCACGGACAGGTTGGCCATGCGAATCTCGCCGTCCCACAGGATGGCGGTCTGGCGCAGACGCTCCTGCCAGCCCTCCTGCGTGGTGTCGAACGACTCGTGCCAACGACGGCTGATCTCGTCGATGATCTGGTACACACGGGGGAGGAGCTTGGAGAACATGCCGATGGGCCACTTCTCCAGGGCCTCGGGCAGGATAGTGTGGTTGGTGTAGCTCACGACCTGCGTCACGATGCTCCAAGCGTCATCCCACTCGAGCTTTTTCTCGTCGATGAGGATACGCATGAGCTCGGGACCGCACATGGCGGGATGCGTGTCGTTGGTGTGGATGGCCACAAACTGCGGCAGCAGCTCCCAGTTCTCGCCGTGCTCCTTCTCAAAGGTGTCGAGCAGGCTGTAGATGCCGGCCGAGACAAACAGGTACTCCTGCTTCAGACGCAGCAGACGGCCGTGCTCGCCGGCGTCGTTGGGGTAGAGGATGGCGCTGATGGCCTCGGCCTCGGCGCGCTCGGCATCGGCCAGGGCATAGTCGCCGCGGTTGAAGGCCTCAAGGTCAAAGTGCTCCTCGACCGGCTCGGCGGCCCAGACGCGCAGCTTGTTGACGGTCTCACCGGCATAGCCCACCACGGGGATGTCATAAGGGACGGCCAGAATGTCCTGCGTGTCCACCGTGCGGTAGAACGTGCGTCCGTTCTCCTCAAAGCCCTCGACGTGGCCGCCAAACTTAATGGTCACGGCCTTGTCCTGACGTCGGACCTCCCAGGGATAGCCGTGGGTGAGCCACTCGTCCGTGGCCTCGACCTGGCTGCCGTTGACGATCTCCTGCTTAAACAGGCCGTAGCGGTAGCGCATGCCGTTGCCGTAGCCGGCGATGCCCTCGGCTGCCATGGAATCCAGGAAGCATGCGGCCAGACGGCCCAGGCCACCGTTGCCCAGCGCCGGATCGGGTTCCTGGTTCTCGATGACGGAAAGGTCGAAGCCCATGTCGTCGAGCGCCTCGGCGACCATGTCGCGCACGCCAAAGTTGAGCAGGTAGTTATCGAGCAGGCGACCGATCAAAAACTCGATCGAGAAGTAGTACACGCGCTTCTTGCCCTCGGCGGTGGCACGGGCGTCGCTCTTGGTGGCAACGGTGCGGGCCTTCTCGGCCACGAGCTTGGCCAGGGCGTTAAAGCGGTCCAGGTCGCTGGCGGCCTCGACGCTCTTGCCGCTGATGCTCATGACGGCATCGCGATAGAGCTCGGTAAACTCCTGCTTGTTGTCGAAGATCTTATTCATACGTTCCTTTCCCCCGGGGATGTTTCTCCCGGAACGGCTATGACTTGTATCCTACGCCCCCGCGGGGCGGGTAATTACAGCTGTAACGGCTTTGTTACGCTTTCTTGGCAGAAGCCTTAGCTGCAGCTGCCTTGGCCTTGGGAGCAGCCTTTTTGGTGGCTGCCTTTTTGGTGGCTGCCTTTTTGGCCGTGGTGGACTTTGCCGAAGCCTTGGCGGCAGACTTGGCAGCCTTCGCCTTTGCCGGAGCCTTCTTAACAGCCGCAGGCTTGGGCTTTACCGAGGACGCACGCTTGCGCGTCGCCTTCTTGGGCTTCTCGACCACGGGCGGCTTATAGCTGCTGGGCCCGCGGCGCTTAAGCACCACGCCTGCCAGGCCGGGCACCTTAATCTCAATGGAGTCCATCTGCCCGTTCCAGGGATAGGGCTCGCTCGAGCAGGTGTAGGGTTCCTCACCGGCATAGCCGCTGCCGCCAAACTCGGGACGGTCGGAATCGAAGATGACCTCCCAGTCGCCCTCGCGCGGCACTCCCACGCGGAAGCTCTCGTAGCTCGCCGGATCAAAGTTGATCAGGATCACCAAGTCGTCATCGACGTCCTCGCCCTGACGCACAAAGCTCACGATGGACTGTTTGGAGTTGTCCGCGTCGATCCAGGTAAAGCCGTCGTCGGTGTAGCCGCGCTCGTACAGAGCGGGCTCGGCGGTGTACAGGTGGTTGAGCGCCTTGATGAACGCCTGATGATGACGGTGGGTCTCGTACTCCTCGGTCAGGAACCACTGGATGGACTCGTAGTAGCGCCACTCAATAAACTGGCCGATCTCGTTGCCCATAAAGTTGAGCTTGGCACCGGGATGCGTCATCTGGTAGAAGGCCAGCGTGCGCAGTCCGGCAAACTGGCGCCACCAGTCGCCCGGCATTCGGCCGATGAGCGAACACTTGCCGTGTACGACCTCGTCGTGGCTGAGCGGGCAGATGAAGTTCTCGGTAAAGGCGTACATGATGGAGAACGTGAGCAGGCCGTGGTTGCCGGGGCGCCACGGAAAATCGGTCTGCATGTAGTGCAGGGTGTCGTTCATCCAGCCCATGTCCCACTTGTAGTGGAAGCCCAGGCCGCCGTCCTGCGGCGGATAGGTCACGAGCGGCCACGCGGTGGACTCCTCGGCCATCATCATCACGTCGGGGTAGTGCGCCTCTACAGCGCAGTTGACCTGACGGATAAACGCGCTGGCGTCCAGGTCCTCCTCGGTACCGTACTTGTTGAACTTCTTTTGGCCGGGATCGTCAATCCCAAAGTTGAGGTACAGCATGCTAGACACGCCGTCCATGCGAATGCCGTCTACATGGAAGTTCTCGAGCCAATACAGCACGTTGGAGACCAAGAAGGACCGGACCTCGCCACGGGCGAAGTCGAACTTGTGCGTGCCCCAGTTGGGGTGAATCTCGTGCTCAAACAGCATGTGGCCGTTAAAGGTGGCAAGGCCGTGGGAGTCGGCGCAAAAACCACCGGGCACCCAGTCCATGATCACGCCGATGCCCGCCTCGTGGCATGCATCGATAAAGTGCATGAGCTGCTGCGGGTTGCCGTAGCGCGACGTGGCGGCGTAGTAGCCGGTCGTCTGGTAGCCCCAGGAGCCATCGAAGGGATGCTCCATAAGCGGCATGACCTCGATATGCGTGTAGCCCATGTCGCGCACGTAGTCCACGAGCTCCACCGACAGGTCGTCATAGGTGTAGAACTCGCCGCGCTGCGCGGGGAAGGGATCCATGGGGCCGGGGTAATTGCCGTACTCGTCGGGTTCGCCCTGCGGTGCGTCGCCGTGGCGCTTCCACGATCCAATATGCACCTCGTAGATGTTAAGGGGCTGCGACATGTGGTTATGGCCGGCGCGGCGCTTGAGCCATGCGGCGTCGTTCCACTGGTACCCATCGAGGGTCCACAGTACGCTCGCGGTACCCGGAGGGCACTCGGCCTTAAAGGCATACGGATCGGCCTTGTAGAGCTTTTCGCCCTCGTTGGTCTCGATAAGGTATTTATAGAGCTGGCCCTGCTCGGCGCCAGGAATAAAGCCTTCCCAAATAGCGCTCGTATGCACGGGCACCAGTGGGTTGGCTTGCTCATCCCAGTCGTTAAATTCACCAATGACATGGACGCTCTTTACGTCGGGAGCCCAAACGCAAAAGCGCCAGCCACGCGTACGGTTCTGCGTGTCGGGGTGAGCGCCCATCTTTTCCCAGCTGCGCTCCCACGTGCCGATGCCAAATAGGTAGACATCGTCTTTGGTGAGCTCCGGTGCATGCGGGGCGGCTTTACGGGTAGCGGGCTTTTTGGTTGCTGGCTTTAGCTTTGTATCGCTCACGTTTGATCCCATCATGACACGGCAGCGTGTTGCCTTGGTGACTAGATGCGAAAGGTCCAAGGCTGCACGAATCGAAGGGACGGCGAAGTTTCTGTGATTCGTTCCACCTCGCGTGCTCGGTGGAACTTTCGGCAGAAACTACGATAACACCTGTGCGTTAGTTTTATGAACGAAAGTGGATTTGCGGGGGCGTTTAATCGGTAAGCGCCATGTTTATACCACTGGCAGAATTACCGTGGTAAAACTCTTGACAGTTTTACCAATTAAGGTTTCAAAATCGTTAGGCTGACGTTTGGTAAAACGTTTTTAGCAGTTTGTTTACCATTTGACATCGAAAGGTACGTTTATGTCCCATACCGCCGCTCCCAAGGTTGCTTTTATTTTCGATTGCGACGGCACGCTGGTAAATAGCACCCCCGTTTGGGCTTATGCCCAGCCCGAGTTATTGCACCGCCACGGGATTGACGTGACCGTGGATGACTTTGCCCAATTTGAGCACCTGTCGCTGGAGGATGAGTGCCAGTCCTACCACGACACGTGGGGCATTGGCGCGAACGGCGAGGAGTTGTATCGCGAGCTCGGCGAGATTTTGATTGATGGGTACTCCAAGGTGCCGCCTCGCGAGGGGCTCCTGACATTTTTGCAGCAGGCGCAGGAGGCCGGTATTGCCATGTGCGTTGCCACGTCCACGCCGGCCGAGCTGGTTAAGTCTGCGCTAGCAGGTGCCGGGCTCGACGCGTACATGGAGTTTGTGACCACCACGGGTGAGGCGGGACGCTCCAAGCAGTTCCCCGATGTATACGAACTGGCGCTGCGCCGCCTGGAGAAGCGCCATGGGCACAAGTTTGAGCGCGCGTGGGTGTTTGAGGACGCGGTCTTTGGCCTTAAGAGCTCTGGCACCGCCGGCTTTAAGCGTGTGGGCATCTATGACCCGCACGGCCGCATGAAGCGCGACGATGTGCGTGCCAACTGCGATATCTTTATCGACAGCTACGAGGAGCTGGATTTGGTTCACGTTCTTGCGTATGAGGGATAGGCGAGACCTGTGGCTTGTAAGGTATTAGTGGTGTGCGGCTCGCCCGTGGTGGCGAGCGCGGATCTGTTGCGCCGGCTAGCGGGGGAGTGCGGCCACGTTGTCGCCGTGGACCGCGGTCTCGACGCGCTGATAAACGTCGGCCTGGGCTGCGAAGTATATGTGGGGGATGCCGACACGGTGAGTGATGCGGGCCGCGCGTTGGTCGATGCCGCCACCGACTTTGAGGTAGAGCGCCACGACCCCTACAAGGACTATACCGATCTTGCGCTGGCGCTCGATTCCGTCCGCCGTCGCTGGCCGGGTGCCGAAGTAGTTGCGACCTGCGCCACCGGCGGCCGTCCTGATATGGCGCTTTCCGTACTGGGCCTGCTCGCAGGCTACGATGACGCCCCAGTCTGGATTGCCGAGGACGAGACCACGGCCCGCATCCTTCGCGCAGGTGAATCGTGGACCATCGAAGGCGCCGAAGGCAAGACGTTCTCCATTATCGCCATTGCCCCCAACACCGAGGTAAGCGAACACGGCCTAGAATGGGAGCTAAATCACAGCCCCCTGGGACTACTGGCTGACACCGGCATCTCCAATGTCGTTAGGGGTACGGCCAAGATCCAAGTCCATCAAGGCGTTGCGATCGGCTATTTGCTGGCGTGAGGGTTTTATCGGGACGGGGCTGAATTGGCTAATTTTGGCAACGCAAAAAAGGGTAAGTAAAATAAGTGGTTGGAAGTTGTTAAACGATTGTTTGGTTTCCGCAAACGGGATTCTGTTTAATCCAACCACTTAACTAACAACCCGCTCGTATGCAAATCTAACCACATGCTTAACAACTTTGCTTTTTGATTAAAGGCCTGAAGTCCACCACGCCTTGGCGGGAAAGTCCTTTCCCCGTTGAGTATTCTCGATCGCGCTCGGGGTTTTCCTCGACGAATTTCCACACACCCTTTGCTATGAGAGAGATGAGCCCTTCAAGCTTGACGACGCAATCGAACTCGCAGTCTTGTTGGCTTCCATGGCCGATTCCTTTATGCCCATAACTCGCGATTATCCCGCGCGCATCGCCCTGTACGCAAACCCCGATGGCTTTGTAGGGGCTATACGCTTCGCCCCTTCCCTCGATGACCGATGACCCCGCATGGATCACCGCGCAGCGAAGCTGATAGAGATCCGATGCCGTAAAGATGCCTCGATCCTCTATCGTCTTAAACCCCTCTTTTATCTCATCTGGGCGCTTCTCGCCCTTGCGCGCATTGGTCATTTTTCTCCCATCGTTCGGGAGCTCCAGGTACTCCTTGCACCATTTTCGGTAATCCGTCCCGTCGATGTTTGCGCATACGTCTGGGATGGTCACTACGAGAGTCAAAGCGGCGAGCAGCAGCCCTGCGTCGAAGGCTTTTTCGCACTCTTCCACAAGTCTGCTGGGCGTACGGCAGACGACGGTGGGGAACCCGTATTCGTTGTCGCTGCATTTTAAACACGTAGAGGGCATGGGCTCCCAATCGACAATTGCTGCTATGCTCATAACACCTCGCCCGTTTCTGCGTCGATTCTCAGATCTGTCCTCGGTTCGATAAACTCATCCACCATCTCGTCGTCGCGGTCGGGCTCGGTCGCGAAGAGCGGTTCCGGGACGTCGATGCGCGGGCCAATCGTCAGGCTGCTGCACGCGATGATGCGATTGAGATGCGGCTCGGCAGTCCCAGTAGTGAAGGCGGGGCGTAGCACTTCGCGCACGTAGTTGACGATACCCAAAATCTCGTTCACGTAGTCGAACGCGAACTTCTCGGCCGTGGTCGGTCCTCCCTGGCAAAGACGATTTCAACCAGAGATTTTATAACTTCAATGAGTTGCTCCGCTTAAAATCCAACCATTGGCTTAACAAAATGGTAGGAGACTTTTTTCAACCAGAAAACTAATAAACCCAATAGGTTATTTTCATACCCGCCAAAATAGCTAATTCAGTCCCATCCCAGGAAAACCCGTAAGATACGACAATCAATCAAAATTCCCCCTTGCGTCAAGCAAAACATTCCCCTATAGTATTTCGACGTCACGGGGGCGTAGCTCAGCTGGGAGAGCGCTTGACTGGCAGTCAAGAGGTCAGGGGTTCGATTCCCCTCGTCTCCACCATCGTGAATGTAAAGGCCTTCGGAATTCCGAAGGCCTTTTTTCATGCCAAAACACCTCGCACCACAAACCCTCGCACGCTCCAACAAAAAGTTGCACAATTTATTTCCCATGTCTGTACATAGTTTGTTAGTCAAACGCGATTATCGGCGCAGCTCGCTGCTTCACTTGGGCTTCAGGAACGCCCCTAATCACCGCCATTACCTCAATAACCTGCACAATGTGAACAACATCCCAAAACAACAACGTTGAACACGTTAAATGAACGATATGTTGTCCAACGTAACCCAAATCAGTTTCGCTATCAGCTTGTGCTAGAATACCTATCGATACATGAGTTCAACTGTGCTCGCGGCTCCAGCAAGCCACACAGCTCAGGGTCGATCAGCATCCGGCCGTAACGGCGGTGCCAGAAACACCACGAGCTCCAATAATGAAGTCATGCAATTTTATTTACTTGCATTAGGTTAATTACGATATGCAAGTATTTAGTAGTTTGTATGCCTAACGTAGCAGTCTTTCAGCTGGCTGCGTGCGGTCCAGTTTTGTTCCCGCTTGACTGGTTCGCACGCAGCCAGCTGGGGTCGCGGTCATTTTGCGATACACGTCCGCGTCTCTAGCAACTGCACCTATACATACCGTTCACGGTGGGGCAGAGCCACGTGCTTGTCTAACTGGGCTCAGGGTTTGAATATGGAGCGCCTTCGCGCACAAGCGCCCTGGCGAAGCCATACCCAAACCCCGTGAGCCACACGTAAGACAGCAAGGGGGTGGTGCTCGTGTGGTATGTGATCCAGGTCATTAACGGTCGCGAAGACGTAATGCGCGAGCGCATCGAGCGCATGGTGCCGGCGAGCGCCATGCAGGAGCTCTTTTACCCACAATTTCTGACCGAGATCAAGGTACACGGCGAATGGATCGATACGACCAAGCCGCTCTTTCCCGGTTATCTTATCTGCGATACGGCAGATCCCCGAACCGTGCAACAGTATCTGCTACGCATGGACGACTTTGCCCGGGTGCTTTCCCAGGACGGTTTGTTTGTGCCGCTGGCAAAAGAAGAGGTCCAGCTTATTGGCGGCTTTACGCATAGGGGAGACCGCGTAGTGCCCATGAGCGAGGCCCTTAAAGACGGTGACCAGGTCGTAGTGACGGCAGGTCCGCTGCTGGGCCACGAGGGCCTCATCAAAAACATTAACAGACGCAAGAGCACTGCTTATTTGGAGCTCAACCTGTGCGGCCGATGCGTTACCACTCGCGTTGGCCTCGCCGTGCTTTCAAGCGAGCAGCGCATAATGCGAAACCTTAAAAAAGGCGATCGCCTAGCTGCTGGCGGTCGCCACACAGAACAGGGAGGATCCCCGACCCGCGGACGAAGCTTTGGAAGAGAACGTGTCGGATAAAAATCAATATGCAACTGATGCGCCCGTGGGGGCGGCACTGATTGCTCAGGCCATGGACCGGCGCGAGGGCGTCGGCCGTTACAAGGCCATGCAATCCATCATGGACTGGGATCGTTCGCGCCTGGCCTACCGCGCCGTTAAGCGCGCCTTTGACGTCGTGTTCAGTGGCTGCGTGCTTGCCGTCATCGCCGTCCCCAGCCTTGTGCTTGCCGCGGCCATCCGCCTGGAGAGCGAGGGCAACCCCTTCTACAGCCAGATCCGAGTGGGACAGACCCGCCCCGACGGAAGCCTGACCACGTTCCGCATGTGGAAGTTCCGCTCCATGTACAGGGACGCCGACGAGCGCCTCGCCGAGCTCAAGGAGCAGAACGAGATCGACGGCGCCATGTTCAAGATGAAGGAGGACCCCCGCGTCACCAGGATCGGGAAGTTCATCCGCAAACATTCCATCGACGAGTTCCCGCAGTTCCTTAACGTGTTCCTGGGGCAAATGTCCGTCGTCGGCCCGCGGCCGCCGCTGCCCAACGAGGTCGCTGAGTACACGGAGTACGACCTGCAACGGCTCGCCGTGAAGCCAGGCATCACCGGACTCTGGCAGGTTACGGAGCGCAACTCCACCGGTTTCGACGGCATGGTCCGCCGGGACCTCGAGTACATAGCCAAGCGCGGAATTGTCACTGACCTCAAGATCGTCTTCCTCACGGTTCTGGAGGTCTTCAACGGGAGCGATGCGTACTAATGCAGCATGTTTTCATCATCGGGTCCAAGGGGATTCCGGCAAACTACGGCGGCTACGAGACGTTCGTGGAGAAGCTAACCGAGAATCAGGTTTCGCCCGACATCAAGTACCACGTGGCGTGCGCCGTGGACTCCGCCGAGCAAGTCAGCGAGTTCGAGCACAACGGGGCGCACTGCTTCAACGTTTTGCGCAGGCCCGTCGGCGCCGCGAGGGCCATCTTCTACGACATCGACGCCCTCAAGAGGTGCATCGCCTACATTGAGGAGAACCGGGTCGAGCACCCCATCGTCTACGTGCTGGCCTGTCGCATCGGGCCGTTCTTCGGCAGGTACGTGAACAGGATCCACGCTCTTGGCGGCAAGGTCCTCGTGAACCCCGACGGCCACGAGTGGATGCGCGCCAAGTGGAGCGCGCCCGTCCGCAGGTACTGGAAGGTCTCGGAGCGCGGGATGGTCAAGCACGCCGACCTGATGGTGTGCGACTCCAAGAACATCGAGAAGTACATTCGCGGGGAGTATGCCGACCTGGACCCAGAGACGACCTTCATCGCCTACGGAGCCGACATTAAGCGCTCCTTGCTCACTGACGACGACCCTAAGTTCACGGGATGGCTCTCCGAGAAGGGCCTCGAGCCCTTCGGCTACTACCTGGTTGTGGGGCGCTTCGTGCCTGAGAACAACTACGAGACCATGATCCGGGAGTTCATGGCTTCCGAATCCAAGCGGGACTTTGCGCTCGTGACGGGAGTGGACGACTCCTTCCTCGCAGAGCTCGAGCGGAAGACGCACTTCAAGTCCGACCCACGCATCAAGTTCGTCGGGACCGTCTACGACCAGGAGCTCCTGAAGAAGATCCGCGAGAAAGCCTACGGCTACTTCCACGGTCACGAGGTCGGGGGCACCAATCCGAGCCTCCTGGAGGCCTTGGCTTCCACCCGGCTGAATCTTCTTTTAGACGTGGGCTTCAACCGTGAGGTCGCCGAGGACTCGGCTCTTTATTGGGGTAAGGGATCCGGAGACCTGGCTGAACTTATTAACCGTGCGGACATGATGGACTGGAAGTCGATCGAGGAGTTTGATGCGGCCTCGACCTCCGTTATCCGCGACCGGTATTCGTGGCGGTCCATCACCGACAGCTATGAAGACCTTTTCCTCGGAAGGCTGTAGCACTATGAAAGGCATCATCCTCGCCGGCGGGTCCGGCACCCGCCTGTACCCGCTCACGCTCGTGACCTCCAAGCAGCTGCTGCCGGTCTACGACAAGCCCATGATCTACTACCCGCTGTCCACCCTCATGCTGGCGGGCATCCGGGACATCCTGGTCATCTCCACGCCGACCGACCTGCCCAACTTCGAGCGCCTGCTCGGGGACGGCTCACGCTACGGCGTGAACCTTTCCTACGCCGAGCAGCCCTCGCCGGACGGCCTGGCCCAGGCCTTCACGATCGGCGAGGACTTCATCGCCGGCGAGCCGTGCGCGCTGGTGCTCGGCGACAACATCTTCTACGGCAACGGCCTGTCGCGCCACCTGACGCGCGCCGTCCAGAACGCAGAGTCCGGTAGGGCCACGGTCTTCGGCTACCACGTGGACGACCCCGAGCGCTTCGGCGTCGTGGAGTTCGACGGCGAGGGGAGGGCCGTCTCCATCGAGGAGAAGCCAGCCGAGCCCAAGAGCTCCTATGCCGTAACCGGCCTGTACTTCTACCCTGGCGACGTGGCCGCCAAGGCGCATGGGGTCGAGCCCTCCGCCCGCGGCGAGCTCGAGATCACCACGCTCAACCAGATGTACCTGGAGGAGGGGACGCTGTCCGTCGTCACCCTCGGCCGCGGCTACGCGTGGCTGGACACCGGCACCATGGAGAGCCTGCACGAGGCCGCGGAGTTCGTCCGCGCCGTGGAGCACTCCCAGGACCTGCCGGTCTCGGTCCCCGAGGAGATCGCCTGGGAGAACGGCTGGATCACCACCGAGGGGCTCGAGGAGGCCGCCGAGGCCTACGGCAAGTCGGTCTACGGCCAGCACCTGAGGAAGGTCGCCGCCGGCGAGATCGTCAACAGCCCGCGCGAGTACTAGGAGGAACCCCTCATGTCTGAGATCTTCGAACCCAGGAACATCATCGTCACGGGCGGCTGCGGCTTCATCGGCAGCAACTTCGTCCACTACGTGGTCGATAACCACCCCGACGTGCACGTCACCGTCCTGGACAAGCTGACCTACGCCGGCAACCCCGAGAACATCGCCGGACTGCCCTCCGACCGCGTGGAGCTCGTCGTCGGCGACATCTGCGACGCCGGGCTGCTGGACCGCATCGTCCCGGGCCACGACGCCATCGTCCACTACGCCGCCGAGAGCCACAATGACAACTCCATCGCCGACCCCACGCCGTTCCTGCGCACCAACGTCGAGGGCACCTTCTGCCTGCTGCAGGCCGCGCGCAAGCACGGCGTCCGCTACCACCACGTCTCCACCGACGAGGTCTACGGCGACCTGGCGCTCGACGA